>CALRPR020000004.1:0-82684 GCA_943370125.1 Allobosea thiooxidans
AGCCGGGAGTTCCTCTGGCCCCGGCAATCCGCGCAGCGCCGCCGCTGCACGGGCCGAACAGGAACGCGCCGAACGCGCCGCGCAGCAGGAAGCGCTGCGCCTGGCCCGCCAGGCTTCAGCCCAAGGCGCCCGCGCACCGAGCGTTTCCATCAAGCCGCGGCTTTTCGCCAATGATGGCGGCGCAGCGCAGCTTGAAGCGGGCTTCCTGGGCTTTGATGCCGGGCGCCCAGGCGGTGCCCGCCGCGGCGGCTGAGATGGCGTTTTTCGAAGGCTTCACGCTGGAGACACGTGAAGCCAATGGCCAGCGCATCAGGCTCCGCCGCGCCGGTTCCGGCCCGCCGCTTTTGCTGCTGCATGGCAATCCGCAGACGCACGCCATGTGGCATCGCGTGGCGCCCGCACTGGCGCGTGATTTCACTGTGATTGCACCCGATCTGCGCGGCTATGGGTATTCATCCAAGCCCCCGGTCAGCGCCGATCACGCACCCTATGCCAAGCGCGCAATGGCCGCCGATATGGCGGCACTGATGGCGGGATTTGGTTTTCCGCGCTTTCAAATCCTTGCGCATGACCGCGGGGCGCGTGTGGCGCATCGGCTGGCACTTGATGCACCGGAAGCGGTGGAACGGCTTTGCGTGCTGGATATCATCCCGACGCTTGAACATTTTGAACGCGCCGATATGGCCTTCGGCCTTGGCTATTATCATTGGTTCTGGCTGGCGCAGCCGCATGATCGGCCGGAACGGATGATCCTACGC
This sequence comes from Allobosea thiooxidans, assembly GCA_943370125.1. Classification (GTDB taxonomy): domain Bacteria; phylum Pseudomonadota; class Alphaproteobacteria; order Acetobacterales; family Acetobacteraceae; genus Neoroseomonas. Next base: position 759 of record CALRPR020000004.1, read on the forward strand.
GATATCGAAGATTGGTTTGACCTGCACACTTCGCGCGAACCCAAGGACAAATCCTTCTTCCACCCCGAAGCGCGCGCGGATTACCTCGCAGCACTGAACCTGCCCGGCACGGTGACTTCCATCTGTGAAGATTACCGCGCCGCGACGACGATTGATCTGGACCATGACCGAGCATCCCGCGCGGCGGGGCAGAAAATCACCTGCCCGTTGCTGGCGCTTTGGGGGGCCAAGGGAAGCATCCCGAAATGGTATGACGCGCTGACGATTTGGCGCGGCTATGCCTCTGGTCCTGTGACAGGTGGCGCGGTGGCTTCAGGCCATTATCTGGCGGAAGAAGCGCCGGAAGAAGTGCTTGGCTGGCTTCGGGGTTTTCTGTTGGTCTAGATAATGTATTGATATCCTTATGACACAGCGCATATTCGAGCCAGATGAAATCACTTGGCTAGCCCCGCTTCAGCGTCATCCGCCCCAATGCAAAGCCACCAATAAACGCGGCCAGCACCATGGCCGCGACCTGACCCAGCAGCGCATGGGCGAGCGGCAAGCCTATCATTGTCGCCAGCACAAAAGCGATGATGAAGCCAAAGCGCTGACGCCAGCCGGCGGCGCGGGGCTTGGCTTTCCGCCCTGACGACCGCGTCTGCCCGCCTGGCTGCCCGCCTGCCTGCCCGCTTGCCTGACCGCCAGAGTGCAACTGACGCGCCACGCCCCTTCCGCGCGCATCGGACATGGGATCAGGCCTCGCGCCCCAGCATGTCCATCATTTCGCGCCATTCCCGCTTGGAAAGCCCGCTGGTTTCTTGCGTTACGGCTTCACCGGCCAGCATGCGGCGCAGGATCGCGATCATTTGCGCGGAGAATGTCACCGCGCCCATGCGGTAATCGCGGAAGGCTTCAAAGGCCATGGGCACCCAGGCCTCAACGGTCTTCAACATGGCATCGGCATAAACACGAATTTCATATTGCGCATGGGCATCGGCACGCAGCGACAGGAAATGCAGCAGATTGTGCAAATCCGTCTTCCAATACCATTGCGTATAGGCATTGAGCGTCAGGTTCATCCGCGCCAATTCGCGCGCGAGCCCCTGGCGGCCTTCATCACGCGCAGCGCCTTCATCATCCTCATTCAGCATTTCAAGGTAATGGTCGTAATTGCGCGTGGCGTCTTCGCGCAGCAGATCAAGCACGCGCGCGGCTTCAGCGCCTTCAAGCACATCGCCACGCCCCTGGCGGTTCATGGAAGATTGCGCGGCCAGGTTTTCCGGCGCGGGGATATAGAATTCGCGGTCCAGGATGGAATAGCGCGCGGAATATTCATTCACATTGGCAGTGCGATGCCGGATCCATTGCCGCGCGATAAAGATCGGCAGCTTCACGTGGTATTTGATTTCGCACATCTCAAAGGGTGTGCTGTGGCGATGGCGCATAAGGTACCGGATCAGGCCACGATCCTCATTCGCCGCGCGGGTGCCGCGCCCGTAAGAAACGCGCGCCGCCTGCACAATGGCGGCGTCATCGCCCATATAATCAATCACCCGGACAAAGCCGTGATCCAACACGGGGAGCGCCTCGAACAGCATGGCTTCCAGCGCCGGCACGCTCGGGCGGCGCGTTGGTGCCTCGCTCGCGCGGGCGGCTGCGATTTCCTGCTGCTGGGCATCGGTAAGCGCCATGGTGAGACTCGCCTGTTTTGATCTGTTTTGGCGGTAGCGGCGGGGGGCGGGCGGGTCAAGCGCGGGTGCTTCCGCCCCGCGCCGCTTCCGGGCAGGATGGGCGGGAAACCAGTCCCCGGAGCCCGCCATGTCACCAATTGATGCCATTCGCCGCCACCAGGCCGAGCTCACCGCCTTCCGGCGTGATCTGCATGCCCATCCAGAACTCGGCATGGCGGAATTCCGTACGGCGGAGAAAGTGGCCACCGCGCTGGAAGCGCTGGGAATTGAGGTGCATCGCGGCGTGGGCGGTACGGGCGTGGTTGGCGTGCTCCGCAATGGTTCAGGCAATCGCGCCATTGGGCTGCGCGCCGATATGGATGCGCTGCCGATGGATGAACTGACAGACCTGCCCTTTCGCAGCACGGTGAAGGGGGCGATGCATGCCTGCGGGCATGATGGCCATACCACCATGCTGCTGGGCGCCGCCAAATACCTGGCGGAGACCCGCAATTTCGACGGCATTGTCCATTTCATCTTCCAGCCCGGCGAAGAAGGCTGCGGCGGCGCGCTCGCCATGTTGGAAGATGGGCTGTTTGAGCGTTTCCCCTGCGATGCGATCTACGGCATGCATAACCGCCCGAATATGCCGCTTGGCGAATATGCCATTCGCAGCGGATCCTTCATGGCGGGCGGTGCGTTTTTTGACATCACCATCACCGGCAAGGGCGCCCATGGCGCGCGGCCAGAGGCCTCGATTGATCCCGTACTGGCTGCCTGCCATGTCACGGCGGCGCTGCAATCCATTGTCTCACGCAATCTGTCGCCGCGCGATGTGGCGGTGATCAGCGTAACCAAGGTGGTGGGCGGTGAGGCCTATAACATCATTCCTGAAACCGCCGTGATTTCCGGCACGGCGCGCTTCTTTTCGCGCGAGGTCGGCCAACAGATCGAAGAAGGGCTGAAGCGCGTGGCGGCAGGGGTCGCGGCCGGCTTTGGTGCCTCGGCCAGCGTGGATTACCGGCTGATCTTCGCCCCCACCATCAATGCGCCGGAACAGACCGAAGCCCTGGCTGCCGCGGCGGCGGAATTGGTCGGCGAAGACAAGGTGGCGCGCGACAAGCCGCCAGCCATGGCGTCTGAGGATTTTTCCTTCATGCTGGAACGCGTGCCTGGCGCCTATATCAATTTCGGCATTGGTGATGGCGCTGAGGTGCATAACCCGCGCTACCAATTCAATGATGAGGCCATTCCCTATGGCGCGGCGCTTTACGCCCGCGTGGTGGAAAAGGGGTTGCCGGGCGCGTAGCCCCCCGAAATTACTCACATTATCAGCAGCAGATTGTAGGAATTACTCAATCGTCGCATATCCCAAAAATCTTGCTTTGACGAAGGGCGACAGAGAGCGTGTATTTCTGGATCGCCCTGCCGACAGATGCAAGTCACACGCACCCCTCAGGCCGAACTTCCTTTCCGTCTCATTTTGTGGAATTTCTTTTTCGTGAAACTGGGTAACTATGCGGCCACCAGGAAAGCATAAGGAGACGACCTAATGTCGGAGACTGGATATAGCCATTCGTCATTAATGCGAGATAAGAAAAAATTAGAAGAGCTCAAAAAATCAAGAGGTCTAATTGACATCGAAATATCCTTATTGGCAGTTGAGTTACGCAGCATTAGGTCTCAGCCTAGTAACCCTGCATTAAGAACAATACTTAATTTGACAATAGCAACCGCTGTCTCAGCCCTTCTGGTGGGGCTCTTTTCTCTTATCGACAATTTAATTACTTTTGAAACAGCCCTCAGCGGTTTCCTCGCCGGAACAATTTCATTTTCTTTCCTTCTACAGGAATTTTCTTCCAACCAAACGCGATGGCAAAAAGATGTGGAGAAGAACTTGCATCGGCTGGAGCTCAGACGGGCCAGCATCGAAGGTCAGATTCTGGAACTCGAGTCGATCCAAAGCCGCCTTTTTTGATAAGAAGTAACGGCATGGGCAGCATGGAGGATCGATCCTTTGATGATGGCACACCCCCTCGAAATCCGTCGCGAAAGCGCCTATATATGCTCCGTCACTTCGGTGACTATGGCGATAAACACGGCTCGGAATAAGCGTTGCGGACCCGGGGGCGGTACCCGGCGCCTCCACCAATCACCCGCCTTATCAGCGGCAGATGGGGGCGAAACAGGCTCGACGCGCGTGGTAAAGGGGACGCTTTTGCTCGGCATTGTACCGCCGTTATCGGGCTAAACCTTAAGTGCGAACGATAACAGCCGTGAGGCTGCCGCACTCGCTGCCTAATAGGTAAGCGCGGCTCGGGGGGCGCCGGGCAACAGAAGCCCCCCACTCTTTCCTTTGTGCGCCAAGGGATATAGAGACACCCCGCGATGAGCGAGAAATCCCCCCCACCCGAAAGCCTGCTTCCCTATGAAGCCTGGACCGAAGACGCGATGCGCGAAGTCGCCTGGCGTGCCTTGGAACATGCCGCCGAACACGGCATGCCGGGGGAGCATCATTTTTACTTGAGCTACCGGACAGATCATCCCGGTGTTGCGATCCCAGGGCACCTCAAGGCGAAATACCCTGAGGAAATCACCATTGTCCTGCAACACCAATTCGAAGGGTTGTTTGTGGACAGGGTTGCGGAACGCTTTGGCGTGACGCTGCATTTTGGCGGCGCGCCGGCGAAGCTGGTGGTCCCCTTTGGCGCGCTGACCATGTTCCATGATCCGCATGTGCGCTTTGGCCTGCGCTTCACGCCAAGCGGGCCGGAAGAAGAAAAGGTAGGCCTGCCCCCGATGCCGCAAGCCGCACCGGAGCCTGCCCCCGCACCGGCACCGCCGGGCGAGGTGGTCAGCCTGGATGCCTTCCGCCGCCGCCCTAATAAGGATGGTGGTTAAGGTAGTACGGTGATCCGCCCGGTATTCTGACGGGCGAAAAAGGCCGGGCGATACATGTCCCGCAGCTCGGCCCCCGGTAATTCGAAGCTGCCTGCCGTCACCGCCCGCACGCGCACAGCAATGCGTGCCACGCGGTTTTCCCCTTCCAACGTCACCGCCGCGGCAAAGCGATCATCCAAGGCCGGCTGGCTATCAAGGGCGGTAAGCTGGCCAAGCCAGGGCAGGCCGGCCACTTCCCCCGCGCCAAAGCGCCCGGTGATTTCCCAGCCGGCCGGCAGGCCCTGCTGCACCAGCAATTGATGCCTGTCATCTGCATCCGCGCGGGCTTCCAGCAGCAGAATAAACCCATCCCCGGCGCGCAGCGTATCCAGGTTCAGCGCCGCGCCATCCAACGCATAGAAATGCCGCGTCACGCGCAGCCCCTGCCGCGCGGCGGGCAGAGCCTCACGCGGGATGCCGGCAGTGGCGGTCATTTGCCATACGGTCGTGTTACCCAGATTGCGAAGGCGCGCCGGGCCCGGAAGCGGCGCCACAATCACCGATGCGGCGGGCAGCATCACTCCATCCAGGCTTGCTTCAATCGGGCGCATGCCTTGGCCCAAACGCGCCGCCGCCAGCACAGCCCAGGCCTGTTCCTGGGTGCTGGTATTCTCCGGCGTGAAATTCTGCCCCGGCAAGGCGCCCATCAGCGCCGCCAGCCGATCCGCAAGCAAGCCGCTTTCCTTGAGCAGGCTTGCCACCGCCAGCGCATCTCGCTGCGCCGTGCCGATATCAAAGCTCCACCAGCGTCGGCTGAGGTTGGATAACGCGGCATTGAAAGCCTGTTCTGCCCGGGCGCGATCCCCGCCACGCGCAAACACCGCGCCCAACTGCGCAAGCGAAAGCGGCGTTGGCATATTGCCTGCGCTTTCCATCAGCCGCCGCGCCGCGCCTAGACGAACCCGCCCCGCCATGGCCAGCGCATGCAGCCGATAGGCTTGCGCCGCGCGTTCTTCCGGCGTGGCTTCACCCGTGTCGCCCACCGCATCATCCAGGAAGCGCAGCGCATCATTCAACGCTGCTTCCGGCAGGGTGGCGCCGGCAGCGCGGGCGCGCAGCAGCGCTTCTACCGCGAAGGGCGTCAGCCACAGCTCGGCTTCCGCATTGGCAGACCAAAGGCCGAAGGCGCCATCAAAACGCTGCCGATCCAAAATGGCCTGCACCGCGGCTTGCAGCCGGGCCGCGTGATCGCCACCGGCTGGCGCGAATAGCCCCGCACTCAGCGCAATGGCGCGCGCTGCGCTTTGTTCCAGACAGGCCAAAGGAAAGGCTTCCACAGCACGCAACGCTGCCGCCGCGTCATACCGCACCACGGCACCAAGGCTGAGTTCCGCGCGCGCCGAGCCAGAAATGAAACGATCAAAGGCCGGAGCGACCTCACGCTCTGCCCCGCCGGGCAATTCGGCCGATTGCACATCGGTCAGCAATGGCCGCGCGGGGCGAATGGTGATGCGGCTTTCGCGCGTGACGCTGAAACCTTGAGGCCCGCTAAGGCGCAACCGCAAAAGCCCCTCACCACCCGCAAGCGCGCGCAAGGTTGTTGCAGGTGCCGCGCGTTCGCCGGTGGCGAGCTGCGCGGCTAAGCGCGCTGGCCCATCAATAGCAATGACGCCTTCGCTGCTGAGTTCGGCGACAATCTCGCCTGCCGGCAATTCGATATTGTGCATCAGCACCGGCAGGCGCGCCGTATCACCGGGGGCCAGGAAGCGCGGCAAGGCGGCTTCCACCACCGCCTGATCACGCACAATCATGGCGCGGCTTGCGGACCCAATGCGCGCACCTTCCCAGGCCACCGCCATCAGGCGCAATTCACCCGCGAAATCCGGAATATCCAGTGCGATCACCGCGCTGCCATCGGCGCCCACGCGCACGGGGTCGGAGAAAAGCGAGACCAATCTTTGCGGCGGCTGAATGCCCATCCCCGCCAAGCCGCCATCTCCGCCCTGGCGCAGAAGCGCGAGCGCGCCTTCCGCCGGCGCCAATAACCGCCCGTAATCATCGCGAATATCCACGCCAAGTGCGCGCCGACCCAGGAAATGCGCCACCGGATCGGGCGAGGCGAAACCGGTCAGGCGCAAAATCCCCTCATCCACCGCGGCGAGTGTCACCATCGCCTCACCCCGCGCCTCCGCAATGCGGATCGGGATTTCGACGCGCTGGCGCGGGCGGATGCGTTCCGGGGCCGCGATTGTCACCTCAAGCCGGCGCGGCGCGGGATCAAGCCCGATCCAGGCCAGGCCCAGCGCGCGGCCGGGGCGGCCTTCGCGCGCCTCACCAGGGCGATAGGCGGTGATGGTGATGTAGGCGCCCGGCCCCCAGGCAGCATCCACCGGCACTTCGATATCAGTGCCCGATTCACTCAGCGTGATTTCGCGGAGCGAGACAAGCCGATCCGTCAGCACCGCAACCGTCGCCGGCCCCGCGAAGGGTGGCGTGACGCGCAGCCGCGCGACTTCTCCGGGCGCGAAATTGCGGCGTTCAGCGGCCACATCAATCCGGTCCGGGATCTCCGCGCTTTCCACACCAGCCCAGCCGGCACGGAAGCGATAGGATGCCATGCCAAGCCCATCCGCATCGGCGATTTCCAAACGATAACGACCAAAGGGCAGGCTGCGCGCGAAGCGCGTGGGCGCGGTGGGATTGATGGTGATATCTGCCGCATCCACCGGTTCATCGCGCCAAACGGTTTCAAACCGCGCAATGGAATCGCGCATCACCAACCGCCAATCCGGCCTTTCACGCAGTAGGCGTAGCCGCAGCCGCGCCGGTGCCGCGCTGCCATCGGGTGCGACGGCCGCGATATCAAATGCCGCTTCCGCGCCGGCATCCACCGTATCGCCCTGAAAGGCCGGGCGCAGCACGGGGGACAGGCCGGCAGCACGCACCGGCACGGCAATCTGCGCGCGGCTTTCGCGCCCGCCGGGCTCTGCAATCGCCAGCGTGACATTGGCTTTGATGGGCAGCGTTGTATCCGGTGCGCGCGGTAGCGTCAGCGCGACCACGCCGCGCCCTTCACGATCAAGCGGCGCGATTTCTTGGCGGATCAAATCAGGCGCGAAGTTTTCATCCTGCAGACCAAAGCGCCAGCCGCGCCAGGCTTCAAAAGGCTCGGGGTCCGACAGCAGGCGAATTTCCGCATTGCCCGTAAGCCCCGCGCCCGGCGCGCCATAAAGGAAGCGCGCGGTGATCGGCAAATCAAGCGCCGTACTGCCCGGCACCAAAGGCCCGGGCGCTGGCCCGGCAGTGACTTCCAACCCCTCAGGCACAAAAGCATCTACGCGGAATTGCGCGCGACCAATGGGCGGTAGCGCAGGATCGGCCAGCGCTTCAATCGTCCATTGGCCATAAACCGCACCATCGGAAAGCCGAAGCGGCCAGGAAATCGCGCCACCCATCAGGCGCGGCGGCGTGATTTCCGCCGCGATCTGCCCATTGGGTCGCCGCAGCCTGAGCCTGACCGGCAAATCCTGTGGATTTCCGGCGGCATCACGCAAAAGCCCCGTCAGATTGACGGTCTCGCCAGGACGATAAATGCCGCGATCAAGCCAAAGGAAGGCATCAAGCGGGCCGGGATGCGGGCGGCCCGAGGCACCACGATCCGAGAGATCAAAACTCGCTGCTTCAAGATTGAGCGCGGCGAGATCATCCGGCGCTTCGGCATGAATGGCGAAGGGTGCCAATGGCCCCTGCCCGCGCAGCAGCGCGACTGGAAAACGCGCGAGCCCCGCTGCATCCGTGCGCGCTTCGGCGAGCACATCATTATTGCGCGCCATCAGCGCAACACGCAGGCCGGATTTTACTTGGCCCGATTGAAAACTGCGCGCCTGCACCGCCAGCCCATCAGCGCCGCGCCAGGCGGTCAGCCCGATATCCGTCACGAAAAACGGAAAGGCGGCGGCGGTGGCTTCTCCACGGCGGGTTTCCGCCTGCCGTGCCGTGATCAAATAAAGCCCGGGCGCGGCATCGCGCAGCAGATCAGACAGTGGCAGCGCATGGCGCGTGAGGCGATTGGGTGTGCCGCCCTGCAATTCTGCGCTGCCTTCCCACAGCAGGCGCCCGCTTTGTTCGCCGATATATTGCGCCATCCATTGGTCCAAAGCCTCACCCGGACGCCAACGTTCGCGGAGCGACAATAGGTTGCGTTCGGAAAGCCGCACCAGGCGAAGCTGCAATTTCTCGACATTCACGGTGGCGACACCGAGGCGCGGCGCCTGGCCACGCGGCAGGATGAAGGCACGGTTTTCAAAAACAATGCGCGCGCTACGATCCGGCATGGCGATGGCAAGCGGCGTATCGGCGCGCAGATTGCCGCCTTCGCCAGGCAGCCCAGCGCGCAGGATAAGCCGCGTGGTCTGGCCCCATGGCAGGCCGCCCACGCAAAGTTGATCCGCTTCGCGTTCGATGGTCAGGTTGGGCAAGGCCGGATCAGCGCGCACCCAATCTTCTGCGCGCCAATCGCCGCGGCGTGCGGGTGGGATGGTGAAGCCAATGCAGGCGCGCGCGGGTTCGGCATCTGGCTCAGGCTTGACGCGCCGCACCAGCATGCCGGCGGCGCGACGTGCCGTATCAAGCGCTGTCTTGTGGCGCGCGTCATTGGGCAGGCGTTCCACCACCGCTTCCAACGCTTCCACTTGCTGTGCCAGACGATCCTGCCGGCGCAGCGCTTCGGCAATCAGCAACAGGGGCGGAACCTCGGGCTCTCCGCCCGGGGCGAATTGAAAGGCGCGCCAGGCGGCTTGCAAAGCGCGGTTATTCTCGGGCGGTGTGCGCGCAAGCTGCGCTTCAGCCAAGGCCAACCAATGATCGGCGTTGCTATTACCAAGCCCGATGCGTTCTTCCAGGGCAGCGGCGGCGGCGGCAAATTCACGCCTTGCGGTGGCATCCTGTGCGCGGCGTTCGGCCCCTGCGCGTTGTTGCGGCGTGCCACCGGCGGGGAAGCGCCGTTGCAGGCTTTGCTGATAGGCGCCGGATTCCTGCGACAAGCCGGGCAAATCAAAGCCCTGCGCCCAGGCAAGGGCCGGGGCCAAGGCCAGCATCAGAATCAGCAAAAGGCGCGGCAGCTTCATCGGGGGGTTCCTCGCCAAAGGCAGGCTATCTTATCACATGTTACGCGGCGGGATGCATCATTAGGTTTTAGGTCGGGGGGTATGGCCTGAGACCTCGGCCCCCGCATCCCGGCTGAGGGCTGCGAGCATGGGAATGGACAGAAGCGTAACCAGGGCCGCGACCAGGAAGCCCGTGGAGAAATCCGCAAGTGCAAGCGCTGGCCGCCCGGCGATCAGGCGCGAAGTCTCCAGCGTCGTGGTTGCCAGCACCACGCCAAGCGCGGGTGATAATTGCTGAAGCGTGCTGTAGAAGCTGGTGGCGGCAGAGAGTTTTTCCGGCTGCACATCAGCAAAGACCAGCGTATTGAGCGAGGTGAATTGCAGGCTGCGGAACAGGCCGCCGCAAGCGAGCAGCAGGAAAATCGCCGCGACCGGCCAGGCGGGATTGGGGAAGGCAAGCAGCGCGATCCCGGCTGATGCCAAGACACCATTGATCAGCAGCGCGTTCCGAAAGCCAAAGCGCCTGAGCAGCGGGCGCACCAAAGGCTTCATGGTGAAGGCGCCAAGCGCGGTCGCGAAGGATATCAGCCCGCTTTCAGACGCCGACATGCCAAAGCCGATTTGCAGCATGATGGGCACCAGAAAAGGCACAGCGCCGGTACCCACGCGAAACAGGCTGCCAAAAAGCGCCGGCTGGCGAAAGGTTGGTATTTTGAGCAGCGCGATATCAATCGCCGGGCGCGGCGCGCGGCGGCAATGGAAATAGGCGGCGACGCCAATCAGCAAGCCCGCCGCCAGCGCAACCCCAGGCCAGGGTTCTGCCACCACATGCCGCCCCACGGTTTCAAGCCCGAACATGCCAAGCGCCAAGGCAAACCCCACCAGTGCCAGGCCAAGAATATCAGGCTTGCCCGGATTGGTTGGTGGGATGGATGGGATTTTCCACGCCACCAGCAAGAAGCCGATCAACCCGATCGGTACATTGATCCAAAATACCGCACGCCAGCCGAAAACATCGGTGAGGATGCCACCCAATGGCGGGCCGCAGACGGGCCCGAGCAATGCGGGCATCGTCAGCCAGGCCATGGCGGAAAGCAGTTCTTCCTTGCGCACGCCGCGCAGCAGCAAAAGCCGCCCGACTGGGAACATCATCGCACCACCCGCACCTTGCAGGATGCGAAAGGCGATCAGGTCTTCCAAGCCGCGCGCCTGGCCAGAAAGCGCGGAGGCCGCAACAAAGACGATAATGGCCAACATGAAAACACGCTTGGCGCCGAAGCGATCCGCGATCCAGCTTGAAAACGGAATGAAGACCGTGAGTGCCACCAGATAGGAAGTGATGGCCGCCCCCAAGCGCGCCGGGTCTTCGCCCATATCGCGCGCCATGCTGGGCAGCGCGGTGGCGACCACGGCGCTATCCAGGTTTTGCATCAGCAGCGCGGATGCGACAATCAACGCAATGACGCGGTGATTGGCATGGGCTGCGGGGTGTTCCATCACGCGCGGCTTCAGGGGCGCAGGATCACGCGGCCGGCACTTCGCCTGGCGGTGACGTCATTCATCGCTTCGCGGAATTGCTCCAAAGGATAGGCCGCATGGATTTCGGGCTTTAGCGCGCCTTGCTGCCACCAGACCATCAATTGATCCCAAAGGGCGCGGGCAGCGGGGGCGTGGTCTCGGCGGCCATCGCCCGGGGACCAGCCGACATAGGTGCCCCAATTCACGCCAATCACGCCGATATTCTTGAGCAGCAGGATATTCGTTTGCAGCGTTGGGATGCCGCCGCCGGCGAAGCCAACCACAACAAGATTGCCGCCATCCGCAAGACACCGCAGGCTTTCATCAAAGGCAGGGCCGCCAATGGTATCCACCAGGCAATCGACGCCTCGCCCACCTGTGGCGGCGCGCACCGCATCGCGAAAGGGTGCCGCGCTATCCAGCACCACATCGGCGCCGCGTGCGCGGAGCATTTCGTGCTTTGCCACGCCAGCGCGCGCAATCACCTTGGCACCGCAAGCCTTGGCGATTTCAACGGCGGCAAGCCCAACCCCACCCGCCGCGCCATGGACCAGCACCCAATCGCCCGCCTTGATCCTGCCGCGCCATAACAACGCCGCACCGGCGGTTGGGTAGGAAATCGGGAAAGCGATTGCGGGTTCGAGTGGCAAGCCGTCCGGAATGGCGATGGTATGGATATCATCGGCAATGGCTTCTTCCGCCATGCCGCCCCAATCCACCACGGCGAAAACCCGCGCCCCAGGTGGTGGCGCATCGGCATCGGGTGCCGCTTCCAGCACCGTGCCGACGATTTCTGTGCCGGGTGTGAAGGGCAGTGGCGGTTTGCGTTGATATTTCCCAGCCACCACCAATTGTGTCGCGAAGGAAATCCCCGCCGCCGCTACTTTAATCCGAACTCCATGCGGGCGCAGCGCCGGGCGCGGGACATCCTTGACCTCGAGCGCATCAAAATCCCGCCAGCTTTCGCAAATGATCGCGCGCATTACGCGGCCTCATCCTGCATGATCATATCCGCACCTTTTTCGCCGATCATGATGGTTGGCACATTGGTATTGCCGGTGGTCAGTGTTGGCATCACGGAAGCATCAATCACGCGAAGCCCGGTAATGCCGCGTAGCCGGAGGCGGCTATCCACAACACTCGCCGGGTCTTCGCCCATGCGGCAGGTGCCGACCGGATGATAAATGGTGGTGCCATATTGGCGGGCAAAGGCGAGTAATTCATCATCGGTCTGCACCGCTGACCCCGGCAGAATTTCCTTCACGCTATAAGGCGTGATGGCGGCTTGCGCGAAAATCTCCCGCACCATGCGCAGACCGCGCGCGAGCAATTCCTGATCGCTCCGCGCCGATAGGTAATTCGGCCGGATCGCTGGCCTTTCAAACGGGTCAGCGGATTTCGCCATGACGGTACCGCGGCTATCGGGCTTCACCGGGCAAATGGCGCAAGTCATGCCGGGTTCCTTCTCCAGCACGCCGAATTGACCAAGCGCATAGCTTGCCGGCGTGAACAGCAATTGCAGATCGGGGCTGGCAAGCCCTTCGCGGGAACGCGCAAAAACCTGCGCCGTAGTCACGCCAAAGGTCAGCGCGCCATTACCGATTGTGAAGAAGCGCGCCACCTGTTCCACCAAGCGCAGCCCACGCGCCAATTGATTGGTGCTGAGCATATTTTGTACGCGATGCTGCACGCGCGTTACGTAATGATCCTGCAAATTGGCACCAACGCTCGGCATATCCTGCAGCACCTCAATCCCCAGCGCGCGCAAATGCTCGGCCGGACCAATTCCCGAGATTTGCAGCACATGCGGCGAATTCACCGCGCCGCCGGAGAGGATGACTTCCCGCTTGGCACGGATTTGCCGGAGCGTGCCGCCCTGGCGGAATTCCGCGCCGACGCAGCGCTTGCCTTCAAATAATAGCCGCGTGACCTGGGCTTCGGTTTCCACCTGCACCTTGTCACCCGCCTGCGCCAGATAAGTACGCGCGGTCGAACCGCGCCAGCGGCCAATGCGCGTCATTTGCGAATAGCCGACGCCTTCCTGCTCAACCCCATTCAAATCCTTACGGAAGGGATGCCCCGCTTGCTGCGCTGCTTCAATGAAGCGATGCGTGAGCGGCAGGATGGTACGGTAATCTTCCACCTGCAAAGGCCCATCCTGGCCGCGCACGGAAGGGTCGCCGCCATTGCGATAGGTTTCGCTGCGGCGAAACAGCGGCAGCACTTCCTCATGACTCCAGCCGCGGCAGCCCATTTGCGCCCAAAGATCAAAATCGGCCGGATTGCCGCGCACGTAAAGCATCCCATTGATCGAAGAAGTGCCGCCCAAAGTGCGCCCGCGCGGCCAACGGATTTCGCGATTATTGCTGCCGGCATCGGCTTCCGTGGTGTAGCCCCAATTCACCAACTTCTGATTCTGCATCAGCTTCAACATGCCGGCTGGGATATGAATCCAGGGGTGGCGATCTTTTGGCCCGGCTTCCAGCAGCGTGACGCGCCGCCCGGCCATGCCAAGACGGCTTGCCACCACACAACCGGCAGAACCCGCGCCAATCACCAGATAATCCGTTTCCATTTAAGCCACCTTCAATCGAGTTTGATGCGCGCATCACGCACCAGCTTGCCCCAACGATCATATTCGGCGCGCACAAAGCGCGCATAATCTTCCGGGCTATCGGCCACGGGCTCTGCACCCAGCGCATCGAAACGCGCGCGGGTTTCGGGGTTACGTGCGGCGGCGGCGACGGCCTGCTGCAAGCGCGCGATAATGTTGGGTGGTGTGCGCGCTGGTGCCCAAATGCCGTACCAGGTGGAAATCTCATAGCCAGGCACGCCGGCTTCAGCGATGGTTGGCAGATCAGGAAAAGGCGCGATGCGATTGCGCGTTGTCACCGCCAAGGCCCGCAAGCGACCATCACGCACCGCACCCGCGCTGGCGGGCACGGAATCAAACATGGCCTGCACCGTGCCAGCAATCAGATCCTGCCCCGCCGGGCCGCTGCCGCGATAGGGCACATGCACCAGATCCGTTCCCGTCATCAGTTTGAACAATTCCCCCGCCAGATGTGGCGCACCGCCTTGAGAAGATGATGCATAAGCAATCCGCCCCGGATTGGCGCGCGCATAGGCGATAAATTCGCTTACGCTGCGCACTGGCAGCGCCGGATTCACCACCAGCCAGAGCGGCACGGCGGCGATATTCGTCACTGGCGCGAAATCCGCCAGCACATCAATCGGCATATTGGGCGTGAGGTGCGGCACGATCACATGGGCCGAGGCATTGACCAGAAAAGTGCTGCCATCAGGTGCGGCGCGCGCCGCTTGCTCAGACCCAATCAGCCCATTGGCGCCGGCGCGATTCTCCACCACGAAGGGGTGGCCGAGCGGGCCTTGCACGGCTTGGGCTACGATGCGGCCCATAATGTCGGTGGGCCCTCCGGGAGGATAGGGCACAATGAAGCGCACCGGGCGGCTTGGCCATTCCGGCGCTTGAGCCCGCGCGGCAAATGGCAGCAAGGCTCCGGCAATCGCGGCGCGGCGTGTGATCCTCATGGCTGGCCCCTTCCCATATCTGGATTTGCCGTCAGGATAGGCATGATTTGGCGCTGGAGGAAACGCGATGAATGAAGCGATGCGGCCCTATAAGGGGCTTCGGGTGCTGGATGCCGGCCAGGGCATAGCGGGGCCCTATTGCGGCATGATGCTGGCCGCCTGCGGCGCAGATGTCATCAAGCTTGAACCGCCGGAAGGCGATTGGTCGCGCGGGCTTGGCACGGCCAAGGAGACGGTCTCCGTCATGACGGTGTGCTTCAATCGCGGCAAGCGTTCCGTGGTGCTGGATTTGAAGTCGGAAGAAGGCAAGCGCGCCGCCGCTGCCTTGGCGGCACAAGCTGATGTGTTGATTGAAGCCTTCCGGCCAGGTGTGGCCGCGCGCATTGGTCTTGGGCCGGAAAATGCGAAGGCGGATGCTGTTTGTCTTTCGATCTCTGGCTTCGGGCAAAGCGGGCCTTATGCGGAACGGCCTTGCACGGATTCCGTCGCCCAGGCGTTTTCCGGCTTCGTCAGCCTGAATGAAGGCGCGGATGGCGCGCCGCATAAGGGCGGTGCCTTTATCGCTGATATGGCAACGGGGATTTATGCCTTTTCCGCCGTGCAAGTCGCACTCGCCGCGCGCGCGCAGGATACCACGCCACGCCAGCGCGTGATTGACATGTCGCTCATGGCGGCCACGTCCAATCTGCTGACGCACCAAATCGGCGAATGGGGCGTGCAGGGCAAATCAGCCGCGCCACCCAATGCGCCAGCGGGGGCTTATCGCGCGGCGGATGGCGGCTGGGTGATGATTACGCTGGTGCGTGAAGCGGAATGGCCGAAGCTTTGCGGTGCGCTGGGTATTGCTGATATCGCTGCCGATCAGCGCTTTCTGAATTTCGATCTGCGCTGGCAGAATAGGGAAGCGCTTTACGCCATTATTCGTGCGGCCTTCCTGAAGAAGCCTGTCGCAGAATGGGTGACGATCTTACAGGGTGAAAGACTGCTCGCTGACCGGGTGAATACGCCGCTTGATTGGCTGGCGAATGAGCATGTTGTCGCCTATGGCGCCGCCGCGCGCATTCCGCAGCCGCAATTAGGCGCGGTGCCTTTGCCCATGCTGCCGGGGCTTGGCCATTTTGTGGCGGAAGCCCCGGCGCTTGGGCAGCACACGGCTGAGGTTTTGTCTGAACTCAGTTAGCGCCCCTCAATTATACGGCAGGCGTAGCCCCGGCTCATCCCATTGCATCGCAACCAACTTCCCAGTGTTGGAAAGCGTAATATAGGCCGTGCGCATATCCGGCCCGCCGAAGCAGATATTGGTCGGCATGTGTTCGGGCATTTTCACGGTGCGGAGAATCTCGCCCGAAGGTGACACGGTGGTGATCTCCCCCGCCACCAGCGTCGCCACAATGATATTGCCCGATGCGGCAATGGCGAGGCTATCCAAGCGCCGATAGCCGGGGAATTGGCACAGCACGCGCCCACCGGCGCTTGATGGCCAGGGTTCCTTCTTCAGCTTGCCGGGCGCTTCAATATCCCAAGCCCAAAGCCGGCCGGTTTCGGTCTCGGCCACATAAAGCGTCTTGCCATCGGGGCTCACGCCAATACCATTGGCGCCGCCAAACACCGGGAAGGCCGCTTCCACCACGCGCGATCCATCTTCGGATGCCCAATAGGCGCCGCCATGGTCACGATCCCGCGCGCGCACCTTGCCGAGATCAGAAAACCAAAATCCGCCCTTGCCATCGAACATCAGATCATTCGGCCCACGCAAAGGGCGCCCATCGCAAACACGGATCAGCGCTTCAACCTTGCCGGTCGTGGCATCAATTTTTTCAATGCGTCCGCCAGCATAATCAGGCGATTGGCCGCTCGGGCGCAGTATTCCGGGTTCCTCATGCCAAGTGAAGCCGCCATTATTGCAGACGTAAAAACTGCCATTCGGCCCGAGTGCGAGGCCATTCGGCGCGCCTTCCACAGTCGCGATCGTGGTTTTCGTGCCATTGGGCGCCACTTTCGTGATGCGCCGCGCTTCAATTTCGACCAGCGCCACGGACCCATCGGGCATGGCGACAGGGCCTTCGGGGAAGCGCAGCCCCTCGGCCAGGATTTTGAGGTCGGGTGTGGCGACATGAACGGCCATGGTTTCCTCCTGTATTGGTTGTCCTGATCATGGCCCTGTTTTGCCCCGCTGCGAAGCCTTGACGCGGCGGGGCTTCGGGGGAAGCCTTCACCCCATGAAAACCGCCCCTGATCCCGTCACGCTCTCGGTCCTCGATAACCGCTTCCGCGCCATTGTGGAGGAAATGGGGGAGGCGATGCTGCGCACTGCCTATTCGCAAATCCTGAACTCGTCGCGCGATTTTTCCATCGCACTTTGTGATGCCGAAGCGCGGCTGGTGGCGCAGGCGGACCACATCCCGGTACATGTCGGCGCCATGCCCTTCGCCGTGCAGGCGGTGCGCGATGCCTTTGGCGATAGCGTACAGGAAGGCGACATTTATCTGCTGAACGACCCCTATCATGGCGGGTCGCATTTGCCGGACCTGACAGCCATTGTGCCGGTTTTTGCCGAAGGGCGCATCGTGTTCTGGTCGGTCGTGCGCGCGCATCACACGGATATCGGCGGCGCCACGCATGGCGGCTATAATCCAGGTGCGACGGAGATTTGGCAGGAAGGGCTGCGCGTGCCGCCCATTCTGCTCGGTCAGGGGCGCATTCCGCGCGAAGATTTGGTGCGTATGATCATCACCAATACGCGGCTGGCGCGTGATGTGCGTGGTGATCTGATGGCGATGATCGGCGCCGCGCATCTCGGTGAAAAGCGCCTGCTGTCACTGCTGGCACGCTATGGCGCTGATAATACCGTTGCCGCGGTGGATGCGATTCTGGCGCTGGCGGAAGCACACACACGGCGCATCATTTCCACCTGGGCCGATGGCACCTGGCTTGGTGAGGCATTTCTGGATGATGATGGCTTTGGCGGCAATGATATCGCCATTCGCGCACGCGTCACGAAACAGGGCGATCATCTGACCGTGGACCTCACGGAAAGCGCGCCGCAAACGCCAGGCTTCGTCAATTCATCCTATCCCAATATGGCGAGTGCGGTGCGCATGGCGCTCGCCTTCCTGCTGGATCCGGAAGTGGCGAAGAATGATGGCTGCTTCCGGCCACTGACGATCAAGGCGCGCGAAGGCACGGTGGTGTGGGCGAGTGAAGGCGCGCCTGTGACCATGTGCACATCGCATTGTTCGAATGAGATTGTGGAAGCGGTGGTGAAGGCGTTGGCGAATGCCTGCCCGGATCGCGCCATGGGCGGTTGGGGCCGGCGCTTTCGCGTGGCGATCAAGGGGCGCGATCCGCGTCGGCCGGGGCGCTTTTTCGTTTGGCACATGTTCCATGCGCGCCCGGGTGGCGGCGGTTCATCGGGCGGAGATGGCTGGTCCACCGCCGGCGAATGGCATTCCGCCGGCGGTTTGAAATTCGGCAGTGTGGAAATGGCGGAAGCGCGTTTCCCACTATGTTTTGCGCGCCATGAATTCCGCCCCGGCAGCGCGGGTGATGGCACGTATCGCGGCGGGCTTGGCGGGGATTTGCTGCTGAAGCTGGAAACCGATGGCCCATCAGTGGCGAATACAGCCGGTGATGGTGTGCGCTATGGCGCGGCGGGAATGCTGGGCGGCAAGGATGGCCTGCCGCATCATTACCGGCTGGAACGTGCCGATGGCACATCGCGCGATTTGCGCACCAAGGAAGTCGGCATTCCACTCGCGCCTGGGGATCAATTGCATGTGCTTTCCGGTGGTGGCGGCGGTTGGGGGCCACCGGAAAAACGCGACCCCGCCGCGCGCGCGGCTGATGCGGCGGAGGGTTTGGTGATTGCGCCATCTGAGATCTGACATGGTGGCCACCGTATCGCATACTGAACTGCTCATGGGGGCTTCGCCGTGAAGCGTCAGGTGGCGGTTTGGCAGATACACCTTATCGCTGGTGTGGTAGGATTGGCTTTTACGATGCTGATCTATGTTTTGGCAGCAGCCTGGATGTGTGGTTTCTCTAAAGTGCTGGCGACAACCACGGCGATCCTTAAAGCTGAGCCCGCTGGATTACTAGTATTCTTCCTGGGTAGCTGGTTGTTTGTTCGTTTGTCATTCAACGATATTGTCGAATTTTTCTTCTGGAAGCGCGGATTGTACGAGAGTTTCTCTCCCATGATGATTGAACCGGGAACTACTCCAAGTGAACACAATGCGAGTTGGATTTCCGTGCCTAAGAATGAGTGGTCATCTTTCGTCAAAAACCATCTCTTGACCATATTGCCGCTTTGTTCGGTATTTTGGTTTTTCATGTTTGCGGCCATCGTAAGGCTCTATTGTGCAGGCGACTGATTTTCCTGCAACCCCTTGTTTATCGTTTTCCCCAAGGACTGCGACCATGCTGACACTTCGCCCTGAAACCAACAACCCAGGTGATAACATGTCATGACCTACCGTATTGGCGTTGATGTCGGCGGCACCTTCACCGATGTGGTTTGTGTCGCGGCCGATGGCACCACCACGCTGGCCAAGGCTGCCAGTACGCCAGCGGATCAATCCGAAGGTGTGGTCGCGGGGCTCGCCGTTCTGGCGGAAACACTGGGCGTGAAGCTGCCCGATCTGTTGCGGCAGACAGAACGCATCGTCCACGGCACCACGGTTGCCACCAATGCGTTGTTGGAACGCAAGGGGGCCAAGATTGCGATGCTCACCACGGAAGGGCATCGCGATGTGATTGAAATGCGTGAAGGGCTGAAGCCGGAGCGCTACAATATGCGCCTGCCTGCCGCGCCAGCGCTGGTGCCGCGCCGCTTGCGGCTTTCGGTGCGTGAAAGGCTGCGTCCGGATGGGCGGGTGGAAGTGCCGCTGGATCACGCCTCACTCAATGCCGCCATTCAGCAATTGCGCGCGGAAAATGTTGAAGCTGTCGCGGTGTGTTTCCTGCATTCCTGGCGTGATGCACGGCATGAAAACGCGGCCGCCGAGGCGTTGCGCCAAGCGCTGCCTGGGGTTTTCGTCACCACCTCAGCCGAGGTTCTGCCGCAGATCAAGGAATTTGAACGCTTTTCGACCGCGGCGGTGAATGCCTATGTGGGCCCCATAGTCTCGCGTTATCTGGCGCGGCTGCGCGGGCGCTTGGAACAGGCGGGTTATGGTGGACCGGTTTTCGTGATCCTGTCCCATGGCGGCGTGGCACCGGTGGAAGAAGCGGCGCGTTTGGCGGCGGGCACGGCGCTGTCAGGACCGGCAGGCGGTGTGGCGGCCGGTGTGGCGCTGGCGGAACGCGGCCTCGGGCAGGATTTGATCACTTTCGATGTTGGCGGCACCTCCACCGATATCGCGCTGATCCAGGAAGGCGATGCCGCGCTTGGCCGTGGCCGCGATGTGGCCGGTGAACGCATCGCGCTTGAAAGCCTGGATATCGTGACGCTTGGCGCGGGCGGTGGTTCCATCGGCCATGTCGGCGCGGGCGGTACGTTGCAGGTGGGTCCTCGCAGCGCCGGCGCGGTGCCGGGGCCGGCGGCTTATGGGCAGGGCGGCACGGAACCGGCTGTGACGGATGCCAATCTGGTGCTGGGCTATCTGGATGCCGCGAATTTTCTGGGCGGCAAGCGCAAGCTGGATATGGCGGCGGCAGAACGCGCCTTTGCGAGCCTCGGCGCCAAGCTTGGGCTGGATGCCATGGCGGCGGCGGCGGGCGTGCACAGGTTGGCCAATATTCGGATGGCGGATGGGATTCGCGTGGCGACCGTGCGGCGCGGCGTTGACCCGCGCGATTTCTGCCTTTTGGCATTTGGCGGCGCGGCAGGGCTGCATGCCAGCGCGGTGGCGCGCGAACTCAGTATGAAGCGCGTGGCGGTGCCCTTCTTCGCCGCCGGGCTTTCTGCCTGGGGCATGCTGCATACGGATTTGCGCTATGAAATGGCGCGCAGCGAATTGAACACCGGCGGCGTGCCCGATGACGCTTCACTGCGCAGTATTTGGGCCGCCTTGGAAGAAGAAGGCCGCGCGCGAGTCGCCAGCTGGTTTGGCGGCGCGGTGGAAACGCGCCGGGCAGCGGATATGCGCTATGGCGAACAGGTTTTTGATATCGCCGTGCCTTTGGATCAGGTTGCCTGGGAAGGCGCTGGGCTTGCCGATAGGCTGCGCGATGCCTTCCATGCGCGGCATGAAGCGCTGTTCACCTATGCGCTCAGGCAAGAAGAAGTGGTGCTGGTGAATGCCAGGCTCGCGGTGATTGGGCGCTTGCCACCGATGCCAGCGCCGGCCGGCAAGGAAGTGGGCGGCATGGTGGCGCCGCGTGGCGCGCGGCGCATCATGTTGGAAGGCGGACCCGCCGAGGTGCCGGTCTATGACTTCGCGGCGCTTGGTGCGGATCAGGCGGTGGCGGGGCCGGCGATTGTGGAAAGCGATACCACCACCGTGCTGCTGCTGCCGGGTGATGCCGCGCGCATGGATGCGCGCGGCTGGCTGGAAATCACGCTACCGGATCAGGCGTAGCGCGGAATCCGCTCAGCGCACCGGCACAGGCGGCGGCAAGGGCTGCGCTGGCACTTCGGGCGCAGCGGGTGCCGCAGGGGCAGCCGCCGTTTCCGGCTTGTCGCTTGCGATGTTTTCACCTTGCCTGGCGGTCCATTGTCCAGCGCCTTCCAGTTGGCGGCCAGTCCAATTCATGGCGCGCCCAAAGGCCGAGGTGGTTTCCTCGGCCGCTCTGCCCACCGCAGCGCCGGCGCGCTCGGTCAGGCTGGGGTCCGCCGGCGCGGCAGCGGGCGCTTGAGCCGGGGCTGGGGCTTGTGGCGCGGCGGCAGGCGCATCGCTCGCCGCGGCGGCGCCGGGGGCAATCGGCACAGGGGGCGGCAAGCTTTGCGCCAGGCTGGCGCCGCCAAGGCCAAGCAGGAATGCGAAAATCCAATGATACATGCGCTCTACTCCCGGGGGTTTTTCATGGCGATGGCTTTTCAACCTTCGAACTAACCTAGCACCAGCATCACCCAAAAGGGCAGGGTGATGATGGAAGCGATATGTTCTGTGGTGGTGATGGCGGCCATCAGCTTGGCATCGCCCCCCATGGCGCGCGCCATCACATAGGATGTGGCGGCGGTGGGCAGCGCCATGAAAATCACCGCCGCCGCCAGTGGCAGGGGCGGCAGGCCAACAAAGCTCCCCAGTGCATAGGTGATGGCGGGCATGCCGATCAGCTTCAAAACGCCTGTCAGCGCCTGGGTTGGCAGACGATCCGTGAAGCTTTCCCAGGACAACGCCGCGCCAACACACAGCAAGCCAAGCGCGACAGACGCTCGGCCCAAGGCCTGGATGGTTGGCTTCACGCCAGGCGGAAAGCCACCCAAGGCCGCAACGGTGAAGCCCAGGATGCAGGCGATGATCAGCGGGTTCAGGATCAATTGCCGCAGGATCACTAGCGGCTTCAGCCGGCCGCGGCTGCCATCCATGGCGAAGGCGAGCGTGGTGACGCTCTGCACAAAGGGCACGATGATGCCGGTGGCAACGGCGCCGAAACTGACGCCCTCGGCGCCTAAAATCGCGCCCACAATGGCGAAGCCCATCAGGTTATTGAAGCGAATGCCGCCCTGCAGGATGGAGGTCATGGCCGCATGCCCATGCCCCATGAAGCGCGCCAGTAGCACCGAAATCAGCGTGCCGGTGGCGAGCGCTCCCCAAATGGTGAAGGCCATGGCGCCTAGCGGCAGGCTGGCGGGGTCAAGCGCCGCCAAGGCGGAAAGGATCAGGCTCGGCAGCAGCACCCAATAGATCAGCTTTTCCATGCCCGCCCAAACGGCATCCAAGGGCAGCAGCACGCGCCGCAGCAAAGCACCCAAGCCAAGCAGCGCGAAAGCCGGCACGAAGGCATCCAGCCAAAGATTCATGCGTGCTGTTCAGCCCCCGCCGCTGGTGGGCGCGGTCCAGGGCGGTGGGTTGGGCGCACGCGCAATGGCCGCCATGCAGGCCGACTCCGTCAGGCGCCGTGCACCAAAGGCTCGGGCTGCGGCATGGGCCAGCACCAGCCGCGCATCTTCCGGATAAAATACCAAATCAAGCCGGCAATCCGACGCCTGATAAAGCCAGACCTCCGCATTGCCTTCACGACGGCGCAGCGCCGGTTCACCCAGGGCCGAGATCACGGAATCAGGGTCGCGGCCTTGCAAGGTGGCGGCCGCGGCGGGCGGACTGGCCCCTTGGCGCCGGGGCGTGCTGGCACTGGGGGGTGGCGGCAGGGGAGGGCTTTGAACATTTGGCGCTACTTCGGCCGCTGGCGGCGCGCCAATCGCGGCCAAGCTTGCTTTGGTGTCGCGTAGCGCCTGTTCCAGGCCGAGTGTAGCGCCCTCAGCCTCGGCCTTGCGGCAGCCAGGACTGAACAGCAGCGCCATCAGCGCCAAACCAGCGGCGCCGATGGGTCCAAGGAAAAAAATGCGCGCCGAAAAGGGGCGCCGTAATGGCGACCTTTTCGGCGACATTGCTCGACGCACCGGGCGCCGAATTACGAGTCGCTTGACTCAACCACGCGCACCGGCGGCGCCACCGCCATCGGGCTGCCGGCCGGCGCATCGGTGATCATTTCCATGCGCCCGGTAAGCTGGCCGCCATCTTCCACGGAAAGGCGGCGAGCGCGCGCCACGCCCAGCACCCGGCCAGTGGCGCGGATGGTCAGGCTGCCGGAGGCGATGAGCGTGCCGTCAAAAACACCGGCGATATCGGCATCTTCCACCTGCACTTCACCCTTGAAGACACCGGAATGGCTGATGGCCAATTCCTGGCACTGCAAAAGCTGGCTTTCCATGGTGCCTTCAATGACGATGCGCTCGGCTTCTGTCACACTGCCCTGGATGCTGATGCCCTTGCCCAATTGCAAAACGCGCTTTTCACCGGCCTCGGCCCGGCCAGTCGGGCGGCCAGGGGCGCCCGGCATGGTGGGGCGCGCGCCGGGCGATGGCGTCATGCTCGGCTTCGGCGGCGCTGCGGTGGCGCTGGCCGCCGGCGGCACCACCGCCGCCGGGCGGAAGGGCGGCACGGCCAGGTCCGGATCGCGCGCTGTTGGCACGCTGGTTGGTTCCGGTGCTGGCGGAGTGGTGGCTTCGTCCTTGCGACGGAAAAGCGACATCTTGGCCCCCTATGTGATTCGCGATGATGATGCCTCGGGCTAGCATGCGACTCTGGCGCACCACAACGGGCGAAAACAGGTTATCCCCTGTTTTCTGGTGATGCGCTGGGAAATCTATCGAAACCACCCAAACCACGAATCAACAAATGCGTCGCCGCGGCAATGCCTATGATCGGCACGAGAAGATTGAGCACTGGCACCATCGCCATCAGCGCGAGAGCCAAGCCCAGCAACCAGCCCTGCCAGCGCAAGCGCTGCCAGGCGATGCGCGAATGCGCGAGATTCATCCGGCGCAGCGACACTTCCCGGAGCAATCCCGCCCCCAGCGCATGGGCGGCAATCAGCAGCGCGATCAGCGCGCCAAAAATCGGGATGAAGAACAGCGGCAACAGTAGGATTTGTAGCGCCAGCAGTTTCACGCCGAACCACAGGCCAAAACCCGCCTGCGCCATCACGGAAGCCCCGGCGGGTGCCGCAAGCGCAGGGTAATGGCGCCGCTCCACCGCGCCGGCGACGCTATCGGTGAATTGCGCCGCAATGCCTAGTGCGACGGGCAGAAACAGCCACCAGCCCAGGAAAACGCCAGCCGCCGCGCCGCCCGCCTGGGTGATCCAGGCAAGCCATTCCGGTCCGCCAGCCGCCGCCCAGCCCGCTAGCCAGGCTGCCAGCCATATCAGCCCCGCCACTGATAAAGCAGCGCCCAACACGCCCATGATCAGCGGGCGGCGAAAGGCGGGGTCGCCGATTTGGCCAAAGGCAAGGAAAAGCGCTTGGGGCATGGTGGACGCCACCCTCGCCCAAGGCTAATCCCGCCGCAACCTTTACCGGAGCGCAGCCCATGACCCCCCCCAGCCTTGATATTCTCGGCATCGGCAATGCCATTGTGGATGTGCTGGCGCGTGCCGAGGACGGTTTCCTGGCCGAACACGGCATGGCCAAGGGCGGCATGGCGCTTATTGGCACCGACCAGGCCGAGGCGATTTACGCCGCCATGGGCCCGGGGATTGAAAGCAGCGGTGGGTCCGCGGCCAATACCTGCGCGGTGGCAGCCGGGCTTGGTGCCCGTGTCGGCTATCTTGGCAAGGTTGCGGATGATGGGCTTGGCCAGGTGTTCCGCCACGACATCACCGCTGCCGGTGTGGCTTTCCCAACCCCACCCCTTTCGGGCGGCGCCCCCACCGCGCGTTGCCTGATTTTGGTGACACCCGATGGGCAGCGCACCATGAACACCTTCCTCGGCGCCTGCGTCACCTTTGGGGAGGCTGATCTGGACCAAGCCGCCATTGCCAGCGCGCGGATTGTCTATCTGGAAGGCTATCTTTTCGACCCGCCGGCGGCCCAGGCCGCCTTCCGCGCCGCCGCCCGAATCGCGCATCAGGCCGGGCGGCAAGTGGCGATTACGCTATCTGACCCCTTCTGCGTGGGCCGCCACCGCGCTGCCTTCCGCGCCTTCATCAAGGAAGAAGCCGATATCGTCTTCGCCAATGAAGCCGAGATTTGCGCGCTGTATGAGACCGATGATTTCGATGCCGCCGCCAAGGCCGTGCGGGCCGAAGTGGCCATTGCCGCGCTCACCCGCAGCGAAAAGGGCAGTCTGATCATCGCCGGCACCGAGACCCATGCAGTCCGCGCCGAGGCCACCAAGCTTTTGGATAGCACCGGCGCCGGGGATGCCTATGCCGCCGGTTTCATGGCGGCGCTCACCCGTGGCTTGCCCCTGCCCGAATGCGGCCGTTGGGGCAGCATTGCCGCGGCCGAGGTGATTTCCCATTTCGGCGCCCGGCCCCAGGCCGACCTTGCGGCCCTGGTTGGCGCCAAATCCGGTGGGGTGGCGGCAGCGCTCGGATAGGCGTCGAAGTTTCACACGCTTTTCTCTGGCTTTTTCCGGCGCGACCCCCTATCTCCCCGCCATAACGAAACGCCTGGATGGAAACCACCGCTCGCCCCCAAGCCTTGGGAGTCGGGCAGGTGGCGTTTTGCCAGGCTCCTTTCCCCGGCTTTCTATCTCTCAGGTGTTCCATGCAGATTCGTAACGTCGCCATTATCGCCCATGTTGACCACGGCAAGACCACGTTGGTGGACAAGCTGCTGAGCCAGGCCGGTGCCTTCCGCGCCAATCAGAATGTTGCGGAACGCGCGCTGGACCGCAATGATCTGGAACGCGAACGCGGCATCACCATCCTTGCCAAATCCACCGCCGTGGAATGGAAGGGTGTGAAGATCAACATTGTGGACACACCCGGCCACGCCGATTTCGGCGGTGAGGTTGAGCGCATTCTGTCCATGGTGGATGGTGCCATTGTTTTGTGCGACGCCGCCGAAGGCCCGCTGCCGCAGACGAAATTCGTGCTGACCAAGGCCTTGGCGCGCGGGCTGAAGCCGATTGTGGTCATCAATAAGGTGGACCGCCAGGATGCCCGCCCTGATGAGGTGCATAACGAGGTTTTCGACCTTTTCGCCGCCCTGGGTGCGACGGATGAGCAACTTGATTTCCAAACCCTTTTTGCTTCGGGCCGGCAGGGTTGGGCGGATCTTGAATTGGAAGGCGCGCGCAAAGACCTTTCGCCGTTGTTTGACCTGATCCTATCCCATGTGCCGGCGCCGAAGGTTGATCTGGAAAAGCCCTTCGCGATGAATGCCTCCATCCTGGAAAGCGATAACTTCCTTGGCCGTATCCTGACCGGGCGCGTGGAACAAGGTGTTGCGCGCCTCAATATGCCGGTGCGCGTGCTGCGCCAGGATGGGTCGGTTGTGGAAACCGGGCGCCTGACCAAGCTCATGACATTCTCGGGCCTTGATCGCGTGCCGGTGGAAGAAGTGCAGGCGGGCGATATCATCGCCATCGCCGGGCTTTCCGATGCGACCATTCCAGACACCATCGCCGCACCGGATGTCACGGAACCGCTGCCGGCCATTCCGGTGGACCCGCCGACGCTGGCGATGACTTTCCGCATCAATGACGGCCCTTTGGGCGGTCGTGAGGGCAAGAAGGTCACGTCGCGCCAGATCCGCGATCGGTTGCTCAAGGAAACCGAAGGCAATGTCGCGATCAAAGTGAAGGTCAGCGAAGAGGTTGATGCTTTTGAAGTGGCTGGCCGTGGTGAATTGCAGCTTGGCGTCTTGATTGAGCAAATGCGCCGTGAAGGCTTTGAACTGACCATCGGCCGCCCACGCGTACTGACGCGCGACAATCCCGAAACCGGCGAACGCGAAGAACCCTTCGAAGAAGCGCTGATTGACGTGGATGAAAGCTATTCCGGCGTGGTGGTGGAGAAGATGTCGCTCCGCAAGGGCCAGATGCAGGATATGCGGCCTTCGGGCGGCGGTAAGGTGCGCCTGACTTTCCACATCCCGTCACGCGGCTTGATTGGCTATCACGGCGAATTCCTGACCGATACGCGCGGCACAGGCATGATGAACCGGCTATTCCTGGGCTATCGCCCATGGGCGGGCTCCATTGAAGGTCGGCGCAATGGGTCGCTGATTTCGAATTCGGACGGCGAAGCCATTCAATACGCGCTGTTCTATTTGCAGGAACGCGGCACGCTGTTCGTGGACCCCGGCGTGAAGGTTTATGTCGGCATGATCCTGGGTGAGCATTCGCGCGACAATGATCTGGAAGTGAACCCGATCAAGGAAAAGAAGCTGACCAATATCCGCGCCGCCGGCAAGGATGAGGCGCTGCTGCTGATCCCGCCCCGGAAGATGAGCCTGGAACAGGCTATCGCGTATATTGAAGATGATGAGCTGGTTGAGGTGACGCCTGGCGCCATTCGCCTGCGCAAGCGCTACCTTGATCCGAATGAACGCAAACGCCATGCGCGGCGCGCGGAGAGTGAAGCGGCGTAATAGCGCCTAGCCAGTTTAAAAACCCGCCAGCGGCAACGCAGGCGGGTTTTTTTATGCCGTCATGCCCGCAGCGATAACGGCTTCAACAACAGCAGCGCCGCGCCGAAACCCCAAGCGCTGTTAAACAGCAAGCCGCGCCAGGGAATATTGCCGTTCCAGCCAGGCAAGCCTTTCAGATAAGGCACCAGTGTCAGCGCCGCCACGGTGAGCGCCAGCGCGCCGAAAATCGCGCCAAAGGCCAGCGCGGGGAAAAGCCGCCGCGACAAGATGAACGCCAGCGCCACGCCCCAAACCCCGCCCCAAAAACATTGGGAGGCTATGGCCGGCACGCCAAGTGGCTTTGTGGGTGCCATGTTAAAGGGCGCCGCCGCCTTGCCAAAAACCGCCACCACAGCCGGGATATCATTGCCGACATTATGCATCAGAAAGGCGCTGCCTTGATGGAAAATCACGACTGAAAGCGCGCCGGCGATGAAGCCGGTCAGCAAAATGCGCATCATCTTGGCGCCCCTTCCCCAATCCGGTGCAGCAAGCGCCCGCCATCAGCCAGGCCAATCACCACCAGAATCTCATCCGGGCGCGGGCCATCGCCCAGGCTCACGGTAATCGCGTCAAAATGCCCGCGCGACCAGACATCATCCTTATGTCCCAGCGGCAGATCGAGCGCGCTGCCAGGCCCGCCCATCTTGGCCGAGGATGGGATGATGGCTGCGCCCCCGCCAATCGCTTCCCGCAACGGGCGGCCAAGGGCTGGGTGCAGAATCGCAGCGCCATGTTCCAATTCCCCCGCCGCGCCCACAATCGCACCCTTGCCATAGGAAACCGCTGGCCCGCCCAGCAGCTTCATCAATTCCGGCGCCACACGGGCCGCAAGCGCGGGGCCAAGCTCCACCAGGGGTGACAAATCCTCCACATATCGCCCGGCAAAGGGATTGCCGATCAGGATCAACGCCACGGCGCGGATGATGGGGCGCGGTGCCACGCGCCCGGCCTCGGCGAAGCTTTCCTCACGCAGATAAACGAGTTTGCGGATATCGGGCATGGCGGCTCTCCCCCTGCGGTCTTCAGGCATCAAGCCTCGCAGTTTTGCCCCCGCATAGGAAGCCAGCGCCGCCCCCCTGGCAGAAACTTCCGGCACGTTGCATCCTGCCGCTACCAATTAAGGGAATACCGCCATGGTCCATGCTCCGAACCGCCCGCCGCCAGGTGCGCCGCCTGTTCACATCAACCTATATTCCGATACGCAAACCCGCCCGACGCCGGCCATGAAGGACGCCATGATGCGCGCCGAAGTGGGCGATGAGCAGCATGGTGATGACCCGACGGTGCATGAGCTATGCGACCGTATGGCCGCGCTGATGGGCAAGGAAGCGGCGATGTATTTGCCGTCCGGCACCATGTGCAATGTGATCGCGATCCTGACGCATTGCCAAAAGGGTGATGAGGTGGTGGCGCATGAAACCAGCCACATCCTGCATAGCGAAGGCGGCACCCATGCCGCGCTGACCGGTGTGCAGATCATGCCGATGCGCGGGCCGAAGGGCATGTTCACTGCGGATGACCTCCGCGGCGCGATCAGGCCCAAAACCCGCTACACCCCGCCGCAGCGGCTTTTGGAAGTGGAGCAAACCGCCAATATCGGTGGTGGCGCCGTTTGGCCGCTGCAACAGCTCAATGCCGTGGCCGCCGTCGCGCATGGTGAAGGCTGGGGCACGCATATGGATGGCGCGCGGCTGATGAATGCCTGTGTCGCCGCCGGCGTCGCGCCCAAGGATATGGTCGCGTCCTATGACAGTGTGTGGCTGGATTTTACCAAGGGGCTGGGTGCGCCGCTTGGTGCCGTGCTGTGTGGCAGCAATGAGTTTATCGGCCGTGCCTGGCGTTGGAAGCAGCGCCTGGGCGGTTCCATGCGCCAGGGCGGCATTTGCGCCGCCGCCTGCATCTATGCGCTGGATCACAATATTGATCGGCTGGCGGATGACCATGCCAATGCCAAGACTCTGGCGCGGGGCCTGGCGCAGATTGAAGGCGTGAAGGTGGAAGACCCGGAAACCAATCTGGTGTTCTTCGATATCAGCGGCACGGGCATGGATGTCGCGCGCTTGCAGGAAAAGCTCCAAATGCGCGGTATTGCCATCAGCGGCTTGGGCGGGCGCGTGCGGGCGTGTACGCATTTGGATGTGACAGCGCCGATGATTGATGAGGCGGTGACTGAAATTCGCGCCGCGCTGAAGGCGGCTTAACATGGCGTCTGGTCTGCTTGAGCCTTCAACCCAGGCAGGCCAGTCCTAACCTTCGAAGCGGCGTAGCGCAACGCGCTTGCCAAGCGCCAGCGCATCCAGCGTCATTTGCAGCGGCGTCAGATCAGCCTCGCTCTCGCCGCTCGACACCAATTCGGCGAAGCGGGCATAGAGCATCGGGTATTCTTCGCGCGTCGCCTGCACCGTCACCTTGCCGTCAATCACCAGTGTTCCACCGCTATCGAGCAGCGCCACTTCATGGCCGCAGCGTGTTGTGATGTGCAGTTCTCGTTGATCGGGGCCGACATGACCCCAATTCGCGTGCAGTTCCAGCGGGTCGGCGCCATCAAGGCTGCCGAAGCGGATCGTGGCAGCGAGAGGCGCGGCGTGGTTGGTGGCGATATGCAACTCCGCGCTCCGCACGAAAGGTGGCGCCGCAAAGATCCGGCTGATCACCGACAGCGCATTGATCGCCATGTCGAAAACGCCAAGCCCATCAACCTGCCAAATCCACTCCTGATCCGGGTGGTAGACGCGAAAATCCTCATGCCAATCCACGCGCAGCTTGGCCAAATACTTATCCGCGAGAAAAACCCGCGCAGCCTCTACCGCGCGGTTGCATTGCGAATGCCAGGACGCATAGAGCACGCGCCCACAGCGCGCTGCCAATTCGACCAGCGCCTCTGCCTCGCCCATTGTCGCGGCTGGTGGCTTTTCCAAAAGGACATGCTTGCCCGCGAGCAGCGCATCGCGCGCAATGGCAAAGCGTGCGGCGGGAGGTGTGCAGATCGCGACCGCATCCAGCGCGCAAGCCGCGAACATCGCCTGATGGTCCGTGTAGATGGGCAAACCCTGGATAGCTTCCCCGCCACCAAGATCGGCGAGCCCGGCCAGTATGAAGCCGGCATTGGCCGCGATCGCCGGCAAATGCCGCTTACGCGCGATTTGCCCCAAGCCCACAATGCCGATGCTGATCGCCATGGCCGCCCCCTTCATCACGCGCCCGCCAATAGCGCGCGTATTGACGGAGCTTATCGGAATTCAGCATGCCGCCCAGGGCCACGCGCCAGCTTTTGCTTGACATGATCCAGCGACCGCGAATGACATGCGCGTGATGCATCAGAACAGGGACCGCCTTTGAAGCTGCCGCGCGCCAGGCTGCGCAAGCGGCGGCTATGGATGCTCGCCGCTTGCCTCGGTGCCCTGTTGCTGGCGCCCTTTGCTCTGGATCGGCTTTTCCCGCCGAACCTAACGCGCCTGTATTCCGTGGGCGTGGAGGTGCAGGAACGCGAAGGGCGCATCCTTTCTGTCCTGCCCGCGCCGGGCGGCTTTTGGCGGCTGGCGACGCGGCCCGAAGATGTCTCCCCTATTCTGCTTGACCTCCTGATCGCGGCGGAGGATCGGCGCTTCGACCAACACCCCGGCGTTGATCCCTTGGCCCTTGGGCGCGCGGCGGGGCAATGGTTGCGCGCGGGGCGTGTGGTTTCTGGTGGTTCGACCCTCACCATGCAGGCGGCACGGCTTTTGGCACCACGCCCGCGCGGGCTGCGCGCCAAGGCGATTGAAATCTTCCGGGCCTTTCAATTGGAAGCGCGCTTCAGCAAACGGGAAATCTTGGGCATCTGGCTGACCCTCGCCCCGCAGGGCGGCAATATTGAAGGGATGCGGGCCGGGGCACTGGCCTGGTTTGGCCGCCCCGCGAACCGGCTTGATGCGGCGGAAGCAGCGCTGCTGATTGCCCTCGCCCGCCGCCCGGCGGCCCTCAGCCCTGATCGACACGCCGAAGCGGCGCGCGCCGCGCGGGATGATGTGCTGCGGCGGCGCGGAGCGGCCATGCTCTCCTCCGAAGATCAGGCTTTGGCGCTGGCCGCGCCTCTGCCAAATACGCGGCTGCCCATGCCGGGCCTGGCGCCGCATCTGGCGCGGGAATTGGCGCGCCAGGGCGATTCCCCCATCCGCAGCAGCCTGGATGCCGGGCTGCAACGCGCCAGCGAAAGATTGGCGCTTGAAGCACTACTCCGGCTGCCGGAACGTGCCAGTGTGGCGCTGATCATCGCTGATCTCCGCACCCGCGAAACCCGCGCCTTGGTGGGAGGGGCCTTTGGCGCCGAGAACCGCGCCGGGTCCTTGGATTTGACTCGTGCGACCCGCTCGCCCGGTTCTGCGCTAAAACCCTTTCTCTATGCCATGGCCTTCGAACAGGGGCTGGTACGCCCCGATACGCTGCTTTCCGATCTGCCGCGCCGCTTTGGCGCTTATGCGCCGGAGAATTTTGATCGCGGTTTCGTGGGCCGCATAACGGCGGCTGAGGCTTTGCGGCTTTCGCTCAACCTGCCGGCGGTCGCTTTGCTGGATGGGGTGGGGCCAGCGCGGTTTGCGGCATCGCTGCGGTCAGCCGGGGCAGCACCGGTGCTGCCGCGCGGGGCGGATGCGTCCCTGCCATTGGCGCTTGGCGGCGCGGGGACGACGCTCCGCGATATGGTGGGGCTTTATGCGCTGCTGGGTGATGGCGGGCGGGCGGGCGCACTGCGCTTCACGCCCAGGCAAGGCGCCGGCGCGCCGGTGTTGGAAGCGCGCGCGGCGGCGGCGGTGGCGGGGGTGTTGGTGCAGGATTTCCCAGGTGGCGGGCCGCGCGGCGTGGCGTGGAAAACCGGTACCTCCTGGGGTGGGCGGGATGCCTGGGCCTTTGGCTTTGATGGCCGGCACGTGGCCGGGGTTTGGGTCGGGCGGCCCGATGGCACGCCAATCCCGGGGCTCACGGGGCGGGACGCTGCCTTGCCGGTGCTCGCCAAGCTTTTCGCCCTGCTGCCGGAAGCGCCGCTGGAACGCGCCACCATCCGCGCCGATGTGGCAACCGCCGCGCTGGGGAGCGACCCTCTGAGGCTGCTTTTCCCCCCTCCCGGCGCAGTTTTGGCCGAAGGCGCGGGGCCGGTGGTGCTGCGCGTTGCTGGCGGGCGGCGGCCACTGACCTTTCTGGTGGATGGTGCGCCCATCGCCCGAGATGCGGCGCGGCGCGAATTGGGCTGGGTCCCGCCCGGCCCCGGCTTTTACCGCATTGCCATCATGGATGCCGAAGGTGCGCTGGTGGCTGCCGATGTGCGGGTTGCGCCCCCCGGCGCCCTGCGTGCGGAGGGCGCCGTTTTGCGCCTGATACCAGCCGAGTGATTCGGGGGCTTGCGCGCAAGGGTCGCTCGCCCGACCATAACGCCAGAAAGACGGAGCAGAGCGTGGCGCAGTTCAAAGGCACTGAAAGATACGTCGCAACCCGAGAGCTGGAGGTTGCGGTAAATGCCGCGGTGGCGCTGGAACGCCCGCTGCTGATCAAGGGTGAGCCAGGCACGGGCAAGACGGTGCTCGCGCAGGAAATCGCCAAGGCGCTCGGCTATCCGCTGATTGAATGGCACATCAAATCCACCACCAAGGCGCAGCAGGGCCTGTATGAATATGACGCCGTCAGCCGGCTGCGCGATGGCCAGCTTGGCGATCCGCGCGTGCATGACATTGCCAATTACATTGTGCGCGGCAAGCTGTGGGAAGCCTTTGAAGCTGACCATCCTGTGGTGCTGCTGATTGATGAAATCGACAAGGCCGATATCGAATTCCCGAACGATCTGCTGCTTGAGATCGATCGGATGGAATTCTATGTCTATGAACTGCGTCGCAGCATCAAGGCGCGGCATCGGCCGGTGGTGATCATTACTTCCAATAATGAAAAGGAATTGCCGGACGCGTTTTTGCGCCGCTGCTTCTTCCATTACATCCGCTTCCCGGATCGGGAGACGATGGAAAAAATCGTGCAGACGCATTTCCCGAATATCCGCCAGGATTTGCTGCGGGAAGCGCTGACGGTGTTTTTCGATGTGCGCAATGTGAATGAATTGAAGAAAAAGCCGGCGACTTCTGAATTGCTGGACTGGCTGAAGCTGCTGACCATTGAAGACATGCCGCCCGAAGCGTTGCGCAGCCAGGATAATAAAGCCGCCATCCCGCCGCTTTATGGCGCTTTGCTCAAGAATGAACAGGATGTGCATTTGTTCGAACGCCTGGCCTTCCTGACGCGGCGGAAGGTCTGATGCGGCGATTGCGCGCATAGGCAGCACGGATGTTCGCGCCCTTCATCATCGCGCTTCGCGCTGCCGGTGTGCCGGCTTCCATCACGGAATACTTGGCGCTTCTGCGCGCCTTGAAGGCCGGCGTGGCGGGTTTTGATGTGGAGGATTTCTACCATTTGTCGCGCGCTGCGCTGGTGAAGGATGAACGACATCTTGACCGGTTCGACCGCGTTTTTGGTGAAATCTTCAAGGGGCTGGAATCGCCGCCCGGTACCGCGGAAGCCACGGTGGAAATCCCCGCCGAATGGCTGCGCAGAATGGCGGAAAAACTCCTGACCGAGGAAGAGCGCGCGCAGATCGAAGCCCTCGGCGGTTTTGATAAGTTGATGGAAACGCTGCGCCAGCGGCTGGCGGAACAAAAGGGCCGGCATCAGGGCGGTTCGAAATGGATCGGCACTGCCGGCACATCGCCCTTCGGTGCCTATGGCTATAACCCTGAAGGCGTGCGGATTGGGCAGGAAGAAAGCCGCAATCGCCGCGCCGCCAAGGTGTGGGATAAGCGCGTCTATAAGGATTTGGATGAAGATGAGGCGTTATCCTCGCGCAATATGAAGGTGGCACTTCGCCGGCTGCGCCGCTTTGCGCGCACAGGTGCCGCGACGGAATTGGATATGCCGGGCACCATTGGCGCCACCGCACGCAATGGTGGATCGCTTGATCTGCATATGGTGCCGGAGCGCCGCAATGCGGTGAAGGTCTTGCTGCTGATGGATATTGGCGGTTCCATGGATGACCATATCCGCATTTGCCAGGAATTGTTTTCCGCGGCGCGCGGAGAATTCAAGCATCTGGAATTCTACTACTTCCACAACTGCCCCTATGAACGGCTCTGGCGTGAAAATCGCCGCCGCAAGGAAACCGAGAAATCCACGCAGGAGGTCTTGCGCACCTATGGCCCGGATTGGCGCCTGGTGCTGGTGGGTGATGCCACCATGGGGCCTTATGAAATCTCTCAGCCCGGTGGGTCAGTTGAGCATTGGAATGAAGAATCAGGCGTGGTCTGGATGGGCCGCCTGACGCGGCATTTCCGCCGCGCGGCCTGGCTCAATCCCATAGATCAGCAGCATTGGCGCTATACCCATTCCATCGGCATGATGCAGGGGCTGATGGAAAACCGCATGCACCCGCTGACCCTGGCGGGGCTTGAATCCATGGCGCGGGAATTGGCGAAATGACGCCTGCGCCGCAATCAAATCATCGCAAGAAGGAAATCACTTCTCATGGCCACTAAGCCTCGTTTGCCGCGTGGGCGGCAATTCTTTGCCAATCCGGGCCCGACCAATATCCCCGATTCCGTGCTGCTTGCGGTGGCGCATGTCACGGTGGATTTCAACGATCCCGCCTTCATGCCTGTCTATGAAAAATGCGTCGCGGGGCTGAAGCGCATTTTGAAGACGGAACAGGAAGTCTTCATGTACACTGGCTCCGGCCACGCAGCCTGGGAAGCGAGCCTGGTCAATCTATTCTCCCCCGGCGATACAGTAGCCATCATTGAAACCGGCCATTTTTCGCAAAGCTGGGCGCAAATGGCCGAAGATTTGTCCTTGAAGGCTGAAGTGATCAGTGCCGATTGGCACCGTGGTGTTGATTTCGCCGCGCTGCGCGCAACCCTCGCCGCGGATAAGGACCATCGCATCAAGGCGATTTGCGCCGTGCATAACGAAACAGCCACGGGTATGGAATTGCCGCTGAAGGATGTGCGCGCGGCGCTGGATGCCACGAAGCATCCTGCCTTGTTGTTGAGTGATACGATTTCCTCGCTCGGTTCGCTTGATTTCCGCATGGATGAATGGGGCGTGGATGTTGCGGTGGGTGGCAGCCAGAAGGGCTTGATGCTGCCCACCGGCATGTCCTTCACTGGCGTTTCGGCCAAGGCGATGGAAGCGCATAAAACATCGCGCCTGCCGAAATCATACCTGTCCTGGACGAATATGCTGACGCGCAAGCATAAATCCTTCGTCGGAACTGTACCCACTTCCTTCTTCTATGGCTTGCAGGAAAGCCTGCGCTTGCTGGAAGAAGAAGGGTTGGATCAGGTCTTCGCGCGCCATTCACGCTTGGCGGAAGCCGTCCGCCGCTGCGTGCGCCATTGGTCCGGCAATGCCGGGCCGCAGCTTTTCTGCATGAACCCTGATCGCTATTCGGATAGCGTCACCGCGATTTTGATGCCCGAAGGTCATGATGCGGAAGCGGTGCGCCGCACGGCGCTGCAAAGCTTCAATGTCTCGCTCGGTGGCGGGCTTGGGCCTTTGGGCGGCAAGGTGTTCCGCATCGGGCATTTGGGCGATTTGAATGAACCGATGATCCTGGGCACGCTTTCCGTTGTTGAAATGGCGCTGAAGCTGAATGGCGTGCCGCATGCGCCAGGCGGTGTGGCGGCAGCGATGGAATATCTGGCGGAAGCCGCGCGTTGACTTAACTACAGGGCGCGCCGTCAAGCGCGCCCTTCATAGACCAGACTGGCGCATCAAGCCGGCAGAGCAGGAGGAAGCAAGGTAATGTCCATCACCCATCGCGGCGTCTATCGCCATGCCGATATGCAGCGGCTGTTCAACCCGGCCTCGATTGCCGTGATCGGCGCTTCCCCGCGCGTGGGTTCCTTCGCGGATCGCACCATCAGCGCGCTGTCTGGCTATACGGGCCGGCTGCATTTGGTGAATAGCCGCTATGAAAAAATTGGTGAGCAGCCCTGCTACCCTTCTGTTGCCGCACTGCCGGAAGTGCCCGATTGCTGTATTGTTGTCGCCGCCAAGGATGCGGTGGAAGAGATCACGCTTGATTGTGCCAAGGCGGGTGTCGGTGGCTTGATGATGTATGCGTCTGGCTTTTCGGAAACCGGGCGCGCGGAAGATATCGCGGCCCAGATTCGTCTGGCTGACATTGGGCGCAATGCGGGCATGCGCATTGTCGGGCCGAATTGTATCGGCATGCTGAATTTCGCCAGCAAAGCCGGTGTGACCTTCATGATCCCACCGCCCATGGAAGCGCCCTTGCCGCATGCGCTTGGCCTGGTCAGCCAATCCGGCGCGCTTGGTTTTTCGCTCGCACAATCGGTCATGCGTGGGGTTTCCGTGAGCCATTTGCTCACCACCGGCAATTCTTCCGATATTGATGTAGCGGATTGCGTTTCCTTCCTGGCGGATGATCCGGCGTGCCGCGCGATTGCCTGCGTGTTTGAAGGTATGCCGGACCCGATGCGGTTCATTGAAGCGGCACAAATCGCCGATGCTGCCGACAAACCGCTGATTGTCTTCAAGCTTGGCACGGGTGAACAGGGTGCTGCCGCTGCCATGTCGCACACCGGGTCACTCGCGGGTTCTCAGGCCGCCTATCGCGCGGCGTTTGAGCGGGCGGGCGCGATATTGGTGGATGATTTCGAAGCCATGGTGGAAACCGCGTCCTTCATGGCGAAGGCACCGAAGCCCAAGGCGCGCGGTGTGGCGGTGGTGGCGGTCTCCGGCGGCGCCGCCATCATGTCGGCCGATCGTGCGGAAGAACGCGGCATTCCGCTGCCGCAGCCAACGCCGCCGGTGCAGGCCATTTTGGAATCGCGCATTCCGGATTTCGGTTCGGCACGCAATCCTTGCGATGTCACCGCGCAAGTTGCGAATGACCCGGAAAGCCTGACGGCGTGTGCTTCCGCGATGCTGGGTGAAGACCATTACGGCACGCTGCTTTATGCGCAGATTTATTCGACCGAGGCTTCCGCCAAACGCCCCGGCGAATTGGCCGCCATTGCCGAACAGCACAATAAGCCCATCTGCGTGGTCTGGACCACGGAATGGCTGGAAGGCTTCGGTTCGAAGGAGGCGGAGCAGAACCCGCGCATTGGCCTGTTCCGTTCTATGGATCGTTGCTTTGCCACGCTGGATCATTGGCATAAGCGCGAAGAAAGGCGCAGCGCTGGTCCGCGCCAATATCAGCGGGTAGCGCGCCCCGAAGCCGCGCAGGAAGCGGCAAAGCTGATTGCAGCCGCGCAGGATCGCACGCTGACGGAACGCGAAGCGAAGCAAGTGCTGGCCGCTTATGGCGTGCCTGTGGTGCCCGAACGCCTGACCACGACGGAAGATGAGGCGCTGGTTGCCGCCAAGGCGCTTGGCTGGCCGGTCGCGATCAAGGTGGAAAGCCCGGATTTGCCGCATAAGACGGAAGCGGGTGTGATCCGCCTGAAGCTGAAGGATGAGGCTGAATTGCACGAAGCCTTCCGCGCTGTCATGGCCAATGCCAAAAACCACGCGCCCAATGCGCGCATCAATGGCGTGCTGGTGCAGCCCATGGCAAAGCCGGGTGTGGAGATCATGGTGGGCGCGCGGATTGACCCGCTGATGGGCCCACTTATTGTCGCTGGGCTTGGCGGTGTGCTGGTGGAATTGATGCGCGATTCAGCGCTGGCGCTGGCACCCGTCACCAAGACGGAAGCGCGTGATTTGCTCGGGCGCCTCAAGGGCCGTGCGGCGCTGGAAGGGTTTCGCGGTGCGCCCGCCGCCGATATGGACAGGCTTTCGGATATCATCGTGCGCCTCTCGGAATTCGCGGCCGACCAGCGTGATGTGATCGCGGAATTGGATGTGAACCCCATCATCATCGCCGGCAGCGACGCTGTTGCGGTGGATGCGTTGATTGTGAAAGCCTGAGGCATCACCATGACCAAACCGCTTTTCCTGCTTTGGACCGATGGCGCGGATGCCTATCGCAAGGCCATCACCGATGCCGGCCTGGACCAGCGCATCAGGCTTGAAGAATTGGCGCGCAATGCCACGCCAAGCGCCGAGCAGTTGCAGGAAGCGGAGGCGATGCTGACCTGGGGGCCTCCCGCCGGGATGCTGGCGCAGATGCCAAAGCTCCGCTGGGCGCAAGCGCTGACGGCAGGCGTGGAACATTGGCTGGCGCGGGCTGATCTGCCGCCAGGCATGACGCTGACCTGCGCGCGCGGCACGCATCGCGTGCAAATGCCAGAAAATATCCTGGGCGCGCTGTTTCACATCACGAAACCCTATGCCGCAATTGTGGGTGACAATGCCGCCAGCACCTGGACGCGGCGGGTTTCCTCAACGCTCGCGGGGCAGACACTTGGCATTCTGGGCCTTGGCGCCATCGGGCAGGAATTGGCGCGCAAGGCGGCCGCACTTGAAATGCGCGTGATCGGCACGCGCCGCGCTGCTGGCACGCCGCCGCATGTGGAACAGGTTTACTCACCCGCGGAAACCGATGAGGTGCTGGCGCAATCCGATTTCGTGGTGCTGCTGCTGCCGGCCACGCCCGAGACCGAGAACATCATCAATGCCGCGCGGCTTTCGCGCATGAAGAAAACCGCCTGGCTGCTCAATTTCGGTCGTGGCGCCTTGATTGATGATGCGGCCTTGGTCGCTTCTGCGAAGGCCGGCAGCATTGCCGGCGCCATCCTGGATGTATTCCGCCAGGAACCTTTGCCCAAGGATGATCCTTTATGGAGCACAGAAAACATCCTGGTGCTGCCGCATATTGGCGGGCTGCATCCAGCCCGGGATTCCATGGTGGCGGCGCTGCTGGTTGAAAACCTGCGCCGCTTTTTGGATGGCGCGCCGCTCAAGGAAGTGGTGGACCGCAAGGCGGGCTACTGACCCCCATGGCCTATGCGCCCTTCGATCTCAGCGGCACGGGGGCGCCGGTGATTGATGGTGGCTATTCCCTGTGCTGACCCCCCTCTGGACCCCGGCCCCCGGCTTGGGTTAGGAAGGCTTCGCGTTGCCCCTGTGGCGGAACGGTAGACGCAGACGACTCAAAATCGTCCGCCCGTGAGGGCATGGGAGTTCGAGTCTCCCTGGGGGCATTCCTTTCAAGCAATTCGTTATCATTGATATCGCCCAGCGCGAGCCGAGGCGCGGATGATGCTTGGGATCACAACGGCACCCTGCGCCCGGCTAGGCGCGGCAGGCGCGCCGACATGATGAATGTCAAGGAACGCACGTTTTGGGCGCAATTTCGCGCGATTTCACGGGCTTCCGGCATTTCGCTCTGGACAAGTGACGCAAGAATTGATTCTTTAGGGCGCACTTCATCTTGCGGGGTATTCGCGCCGATGGCGCTGCTTTCAACTTTCAAGCGACTCCTGAAGGGGGTTCTGG
This sequence comes from Allobosea thiooxidans, assembly GCA_943370125.1. Taxonomy (GTDB): domain Bacteria; phylum Pseudomonadota; class Alphaproteobacteria; order Acetobacterales; family Acetobacteraceae; genus Neoroseomonas. The sequence goes on from CALRPR020000004.1 coordinate 40,909, forward strand.
TCCCGGCACTTTTCCTGGCCGTGTCTGGGTATTTCGCCTGGCATGCCGTGCATGGGGAACGGGGGCTGATGGCACGCGACAAGCGCCAGGCGGATATCGTCGCCGCGCGGGCCGAGCTGACCCGGTCGGAGTCCGAACGTGACGCCATGGAGCGCCGCGTGGCCGGCCTCAGGGGCGATAGGCTTGATCGGGACCAGCTTGAAGAACGCGCCCGGTCGCTGCTGAACATGGTCGGGCGGGATGAGGTGATTGTGCCCTATGGGCCGGAACGCCGGCTTTATTAAACCCTGGCGCCCGACGCCGTTTTTGCTGGTTTTTCAACCCTTACGGCACCTGGCTTGCAGCACCGGGCGGCTTGCGATGCCTGCCTCAGCATGGCGAAACAAGCACTTAACTGAATTATGGTTAATTTCATTATTGCATTGCAAAAACACGGTTTTTTAGCTTTTTAAGCCTTGTATTTTAATCAAACTCGTCTTTTATTGGGTCTGGAAGCTAAGTATCGGAGGATCAAACCCCATGCCCCAGGCCACAGAAGCCGCCAGCAAGCGGCGCGGCAAAGCCAAAACCCCCGCCATATCGCGCGATGAATTGCTGCGCGCCTATCGCGACATGCTGCTGATCCGCAGGTTTGAGGAAAAAGCCGGCCAACTTTACGGCATGGGTCTGATTGGCGGTTTCTGCCATCTTTATATTGGCCAGGAAGCCGTGGTGGTGGGCATGCAAATGTGCCTGAAGCCGGGGGATCAGGTGATCACCTCCTACCGCGACCACGGGCATATGCTGGCAACTGGCATGGAAGCCCGCGGCGTGATGGCGGAACTCAGCGGGCGCATTGGGGGCTATTCCAAGGGCAAGGGTGGCTCCATGCATATGTTCAGCCGGGAGAAGGGTTTTTACGGCGGTCATGGGATTGTCGGCGCGCAGGTCTCGCTCGGCAATGGGCTCGCTTTCGCGAATTGGTATCGGCAGGATGGGCGGGTCGCGGTCACCTATTTCGGGGAAGGTGCGTCCAATCAGGGCCAGGTGTTTGAAAGCCTTAACCTGGCCGCGCTTTTCAAGCTGCCCTGCATCTTCATCATCGAAAACAACAAATACGGCATGGGCACCAGCGTTGATCGTGCCTCGGCTTCGCGCGACCTGTCGCAGAATGGCGCGCCTTGGGGCATCCCCGGTGAACAGGTGAATGGCATGGATGTGGCTTCCGTGCGCGAAGCGGGTGAACGCGCCGTCGCGCATTGCCGCGCCGGCAAGGGGCCGTATCTGCTGGAAATGAAGACCTATCGTTATCGCGGCCATTCCATGTCTGACCCCGCGAAGTATCGCACGCGCGAAGAAGTGCAGAAAATGCGCGAAACATCGGATTGTATTGAGACCGCGCGCAAGGCGCTGCTGGATGATTTCGGCGTGACGGAGGCCGATCTGAAGGTGATTGATGATGAGGTGAAGGCGATTGTCCAGGACAGCGCCGACTTCGCGCAGGAGAGCCCGGAACCGCCGGAATCCGAATTGATGACCGATATCCTGGTGGAGGCGAATTGAGATGGGTGCCGTGATCCTGATGCCCGCGCTTTCCCCCACCATGACGGAAGGCAAACTGGCCCGCTGGCTGAAAAAAACCGGCGATAAGGTGAAATCCGGCGAAGTAATCGCCGAGATCGAAACCGATAAGGCGACCATGGAAGTGGAAGCGGTGGATGAGGGTGTGTTGACCGCCATTCTTGTCCCCGAAGGCACAGAAAATGTCTCGGTGAATACGGCGATTGCCGAATTGGATGGCGGCACCGGTGGTGCGAAGGCTGCGCCCGTGGCGGAGCCTGCTCCTGTGGCTGCCGCGCCTGCCCCGGCATCCGTGCCCGCCGCGCCGCGCGCCGCAACGCCTGAGAAGGATTGGGGCCCAACAAAATCCATGACGGTGCGCGAAGCGCTGCGTGATGCCATGGCGGCAGAAATGCGCGCCGATGCCGATGTATTCCTGATTGGCGAAGAAGTCGCGCAATATCAGGGCGCTTACAAAATCAGCCAAGGCTTGCTGGAAGAATTTGGACCGCGCCGCGTGATGGATATGCCCATTACGGAACATGGCTTTACCGGCATGGCAGTGGGTGCAGCCTTCACTGGCTTGAAGCCCATTGTTGAATTCATGACGTTCAATTTTTCCATGCAGGCGATTGACCAAATCATCAATTCCGCCGCCAAGACGCTGTATATGTCGGGCGGGCAGCTTGGTTGCCCGATTGTCTTCCGTGGCCCGAATGGTGCGGCTTCACGCGTCGCGGCGCAGCATTCGCAATGCTACGCGTCCTGGTATGCGCATTGCCCGGGGCTGAAGGTGGTATCGCCATGGTCGGCGGCGGATGCGAAGGGGCTGTTACGCGCCGCCATTCGTGATCCTAATCCGGTGATCGTGCTGGAAAATGAAATTCTCTATGGGCAGAGTTTTGAATGCCCGACCGCCGATGATTTCATCCTGGAGATCGGCAAAGCCAAGGTGGAACGCGAAGGCAGCGATGTTACCATTGTGGCCTTCTCCATCATGGTTGGTATGGCGATGCAGGCGGCGGAAAAACTCGCCGAACAGGGGATTAGCGCAGAGGTGATCAATCTGCGTTCCATCCGGCCCTTGGATACGGAAACCATCGCGGCTTCGGTGCGCAAGACCAATCGCCTGGTGACGTTGGAAGAAGGCTGGCCCTATGCCGGCATTGGCGCGGAGGTTGCCATGCAAATCATGGAAACAGCCTTTGATCATCTGGATGCGCCGCCTGTCCGCGTGACTGGCCTGGATGTGCCCATGCCTTATGCGGCTAATCTAGAAAAACTCGCTCTGCCGCGCCTGGAACAGGTGGTGGAAGCAGCGCGTTCCGTGACCTATCGTCGGTAAGGGGAAAGATCATGGCCACAAATATTCTGATGCCCGCGCTTTCGCCCACCATGACAGAGGGCAATCTGGCGCGCTGGCTGAAGCAGGAAGGCGAGCGGATCAAGGCCGGCGATGTGATCGCGGAAATCGAAACCGATAAGGCGACGATGGAAGTTGAAGCGGTGGATGAAGGCATTCTGGGCCGCATCCTGGTGCCCGCCGGCACGCAAGGCGTGAAGGTAAATGATGTGATTGCCGTGCTGGTGGAAGCGGGTGAAGCCGTGCCCGCCGCTGGCGCCGCGCCGAAAGCTGCTCCTGCACCAGCCGCTGCTCCGGCGCCGGTTACTGCACCTGCTGCTGCCGCACCCGCAACTATTGCACCCGCGCCCGCATCGGGTGATCGCGTTTTCGCAAGCCCGCTTGCGCGGCGCATGGCGGCACAGGCTGGTTTGGATATCGGCCAAATCGCCGGTTCCGGCCCCAATGGACGGATTGTGAAGGCGGATGTGGATGCCGCGCTGTCGCGTGGTCCCGCCCCCGTTGCGGCCGCTGCGCCTATTGCTGCGCCCGCGCCTATCGCGGCACCGCGGCCTGCCGCGCCGGTCGCGATCACCGCGTCGCATACTGCCGTGCCGAATAGCAGCATACGCAAGGTGATTGCGCGACGTCTTGCCGAATCCAAGGCGACGATCCCGCATTTCTATGTCAGTGCCGATGTAGAAATTGATGCGCTACTGAAAATCCGCGCTGATCTGAATGCGCGCAGCCCCAAGGATGGCCCTGGCGCCTTCAAACTTTCGGTCAATGATCTGGTGATCAAGGCGACGGCGGTGACTTTGCGCCGCTTCCCCAATGTGAATGCGATGTGGACCGAAGACGCCATTCTGCAATTGCATGATGTTGATATCTCGGTCGCGGTATCCATTCCCGATGGGCTGATCACGCCGATTGTGAAAAACGCTGATATCAAGGGCCTGGCTGCCATCAGCAATGAAATGAAGGACCTCGCCGCGCGCGCCAAATCCGGCAAGCTGAAGCCCGAAGAATTTCAGGGCGGTGGTTTTTCCATCTCCAATATGGGGATGTATGGCGTGAGGGATTTCGCCGCCATCATCAACCCGCCCCAGGCCGGCATTCTGGCGGTATCTGCCGGCGAACAGCGCCCGGTGGTGAAGAATGGCGCGCTTGCCATTGCAACGGTGATGACGCTGACACTTTCCGTTGATCATCGCGTGATTGATGGCGCTTTGGCGGCGGAATTCCTGCAAGCGCTCAAGCGCAATATCGAGGATCCGCTGAGCCTGATGCTCTGATGGCGGGCAACTTCACGCTGCGTGATGCCATACCAGCCGATGTGCCGGTGGTGGTTCATTTCGTGCGCGCCTTGGCCGAATATGAAAAGCTGCTGCATGAGGCGAAGGGCACTGAGGCGGATTTCACCGCAGCACTTTTTGGCCCAACGCCGCGCGCCGCCGCCATCATCGCGGAAGCAGATGGCAAGCCGGTTGGACTTTGCGTCTGGCATCGAACCTTTTCCACCTTTACCGCGCGCCATGGCATATGGGTGGAAGATGTCTTTGTGGAGCCCGCCTATCGCGGTCGCGGCATTGCCCGCGCCATCTTCAAGCGCCTGGCGCAGCAGGTGAAGGATGAAGGCGGCGGGCGCCTGGAATGGAATGTGCTGGATTGGAATGAACCCGCCATCGGCGCCTATCGCGCCATGGGTGCGCGCGGGCTTGATCAATGGACCATGCAACGCGTTGACGGCGCGGCGCTCGATCGCCTGGCCGAATAGAGGAAGGAGCCTGAGACATGGCTGAGGCATTTGATCTGGTGGTGGTGGGTGGTGGGCCAGGCGGCTATGTCGCGGCCATTCGCGCCAGCCAATTGAAGATGAAGGTCGCGCTGGTGGAGCGTGAAAACCTTGGCGGCATTTGCCTGAATTGGGGCTGCATCCCAACCAAGGCGCTGCTGCGCGCTTCCGAAATCAATCATTTGCTGCATAGCCTGGATGCTTATGGCTTCGCCGCTGACAATATCCGGTTTGATTTCGCGAAAGTGGTGAAGCGGTCGCGAAGCGTGGCGGGGCAGCTTTCGGGCGGCGTCAAGCATTTGCTGCGCAAGAACAAGGTCACGGTGTTTGATGGCCATGGCAAGCTGGCCGGCGCCGGCAAGCTTGCGGTGAGCAAGGATGGCAAGCCGGTAGCTGAATTGGTCGCCAAGCACATCATTTTGGCGACTGGCGCGCGGGCGCGTGTGCTGCCGGGGATTGAACCGGATGGGAAACTGATCTGGTCCTACCGCGAAGCCATGACTGCACCTGCTTTGCCCAAGCGGCTGATTGTGATCGGTTCTGGTGCCATCGGGTCTGAATTCGCGTCCTTCTATCGCAATATGGGGTCCGAAGTGACGCTGATTGAAGCGATGGATCGCATTCTGCCGGTCGAGGACGCGGAGGTTTCTGCCTTCGTCCATAAGGCGTTTGAAAAACAGGGCATGAAGGTGCTGGTCGGCGCCAAGCTGCAAGGCGTGCGCAAGGAAGGCGACGCCGTGGCCGCGATTGTGGAAGCCGGCGGCAAGGTAACCGAGATCAAGGCGGATCGGCTGATCAGCGCAGTTGGCATTGTCGGCAATGTCGAAGACCTTGGCCTGGAAGGCACCAAGATCCAGGTAGATCGCACCCATATCCTGACCGATGCCTTTGGTCGCACTGGGGAACCCGGCATCTATGCCATTGGTGATCTGACCGGCCCACCCTGGTTGGCGCATAAGGCTTCGCATGAGGGCATTATTTGCGTTGAAGCCATTGCCGGGCTGCATCCGCATGCCATGGATACGCTTAATATTCCGGGCTGTACCTATTGCCGGCCTCAGGTGGCCTCGGTTGGGCTGACGGAAGCCGCGGCCAAGGCCAAAGGGCATGAAGTGAAAGTCGGGCGCTTCCCCTTCATCGGCAATGGCAAGGCGATTGCGATGGGCGAGCCGGAAGGCTTCGTGAAGACAGTGTTTGATGCCAAGACCGGCGCTTTGCTCGGCGCCCATATGGTGGGGCCGGAGGTCACGGAAATGATCCAGGGCTACGGCATTGCCCGCACTTTGGAGACAACCGAGGTTGAATTGATGCACACCGTCTTCCCGCACCCCACGGTTTCGGAGGCCATGCATGAAAGCGTGCTTGATGCTTACGGCCGGGTGATCCACATCTAACCCTATCATGACGCCGACTCGCATCGAAATTGACCATCGCGCCGCCAAAACGGGTGCCGAAAGGCATCCGGAAAAAGCGCATCGCCCGGATAACCCCATCCAGCGCAAACCCGCCTGGATCCGGGTGAAGGCGCCGACGCATCCGGTTTATCTGGAAACCCGCGCCCTGATGCGGGAGAAGAAACTGGTCACGGTATGCGAAGAAGCGGCCTGCCCGAATATCGGCGAATGCTGGTCTCAGCGCCACGCCACCATGATGATCATGGGCGAGACCTGCACCCGCGCCTGCTCCTTCTGCAATGTCGCGACCGGCATTCCAAAGCCCCTGGACGCGGATGAAACGCGCCGCGTGGCGGAAGCGGTGGCTGCCCTTGGGTTGCGCCATGTGGTGATTACCAGCGTGGATCGGGATGATCTGGCCGATGGAGGTGCTGCGCATTTTGCGGCCACCATCAGCGCCATTCGCGTGGCGGCTCCTGGCACGACGATTGAAGTACTGACACCTGATTTCCTGCGCAAGGATGGCGCTTTGGAAGTGGTGGTGGCGGCGCGGCCGGATGTGTTCAACCATAATCTGGAAACCGTGCCGGCGCTCTATCCCAGCATTCGGCCCGGCGCGCGGTATTATCATTCTCTGCGGTTGCTTGATCGTGTGAAGCAGCTTGATCCTTCCATCTTCACCAAATCCGGCATCATGGTGGGGCTTGGCGAAAAGCGCATTGAAGTGCTGCAAGTAATGGATGATCTGCGGTCTGCCGAGGTGGATTTCCTGACCATCGGCCAATACCTGCAACCCTCGGTGAAGCATGCCGCGGTGGATAGTTTTGTCACGCCGGATGAGTTTGAGGATTATGCCAAAGCGGCGCGCGGCAAGGGTTTTCTGTTGGTGTCCGCCACACCATTGACCCGTTCTTCCTATCACGCGGATCGGGATTTCGCAGCGCTGAGTTCGGCGCGCAACGCGCAACTGGCCGCGCGAAGCTGATATGCCAACACATGCAGAAAAAAAGGTGCTCCGTTATTCGCAGGAGCAACTTTTCGATATGGTCGCGGATGTAACGCGCTATCCCGAATTCCTGCCCTGGTGTGTCGGCGCGCGGGTGCTCAGCCGGGATGAACAATTGCTGGTGGCGGATTTGACCATCGGCTTTCGCATGTTTCGCGAAACCTTCCGGTCTCGCGTGGGCTTGAACAAGCCTGGCCATATCCATGTGACCTATGAAAACGGTCCGTTCCGTTATTTGAACAATCACTGGCGCTTCACGCCGGTGGCTGGCGGGACCGAGGTGGATTTCTTCGTGGATTTCGAATTCCGCAGCCGCATTCTGCAAGTGGCGATTGGCGTAGTTTTCAATGAAGCAGTGCGGCTGATGGTGCGCGCCTTCGAAAGGCGCGCACTGCATCTTTATGGGCGGCCAGGCGCGGCTGGCATTGGCAAGCCGGCCTCGGCCTGATCCCATACTACTGCAATTTGATGTTGCGCGCCTGGATCATGTTGCGCCATTTGGCGTTTTCCGCCGCGAAATAAGCCGGCCATTCCGCCGTGCTGCTAACTGTTGGTACTACCGCAAGTGCGCTCAGGCGTTCGCGCGTATCTGGCGCTTCCATCGCGGCCTTGGTCAGCGCATGCATGCGCGCCAGGATATCGGCGGGCACGCCGGTTGGTGCTTGCAGGGCGATATGTTCCACCACCTCCACACCCGGGAAGCCTTGTTCGGCGAAGGTTGGGATTTCCGGCGTAAGCGGGCTTCTTTCCTTGGTGGCAACCGCCAAGGCGCGCAAGGAACCAGAGCGGATATGCGGCAAAATGCCTGATGCCGCCTGGAAAACCATCGGCGTTTCATTCGCAAGCACCGCCTGCACCGCTGGCGCGCCACCGCGATAGCCGACATCCTGAATGGTAAGCCGCGCTTCCTGCAAGAACAGCTCGGTCGCCAAATGCGTTGAAGACCCCGTGCCGGAATTGGCATAGGTCAGGTTGCTGTTCGGCCTGCGTGCAATTTCGACATATTCTGCAAGGGTGCGCGCGGGGAAGCTTGGATTGACCACCATGATGATTGGCATGGAAGCAATCAGCCCAATGCCGATGAAATCCTTTTCATTGTCATAGGGCAGCGGCATCAGATGCGGCGCCATGGCATAGGTGCTGACGGTACTGACCAACAAGGTATAGCCATCGGGCCGCGCGCGCGCGACGCTATTGAAGCCGATGGTGCCATTGGCGCCGGTGCGATTATCCACCACAAAGCTCCGCCCCGTATCGGTGGAAAGCTTCTGCGCCAGAATGCGCGCCACAGCATCCGTGGAACCGCCCGCGGCCCAAGGCACCACCAGCGTCACAGGGCGGCTTGGCCAGGCATCCTGCGCGCGCGCGACGGCGGGCAGCAGCGCCGGGGCGGCAAGCAGGGCAAGGTGACGGCGAGAGATCATGGCATCCTCCTTCGTGTTTGTTATGGGTTCAATAAGGTTGACCGCGCGTACATGGCAAGCGCCTTTTCCAACCCATAGGTTTTTCTTGCTTTCCGGCGCCTTCCTGAAGAAAACTAGGCGCTCCCTAAGCGCAGGAGACGGGATATGGGCGGGTTTCTGACAGATGATGATCTGAACCAATTGCAGCCAGCGGATGAGGTGATGTTCCCCTCTCCCATACCGACGCAGGTGGTTTCATCAGATGAATTCTGGCCGATGCCGCAGACCGAAAAACAAAAGGCGGTTGAAGCGCGCATCAAGGAAATGGCGGATGAAATCGGTGCCAAGCAAGGCCTGGGGCGGCGGCGCTTTCTGCAAACCGCTTCCGGCATGGCGGCAGCCTTCCTGGTCATGAATGAAGTCCACGGCCCGCTTTATGCCGTCAGCCGTGCTGAGGCGCAGCAGCCGGATGCGGCGGCAGCGCGTGCCGCGGCGCTGAAGGATCAGTTCATCATGGATGTGCACACGCATTTCCTGCGCCCGGATACGCGCATCATGACCTTCGTGAATGCGCGCCGCGCGGTGGGGCGGGCCGGGTGGAACCCTGATCTGGTTGGCAAGGAACAAACCATTCAGGATTTGATGGAAGCAAGCTGGTTCAAGGAAGTGTTTCTTGATTCGGACACCAAGGTGGCGCTGATCAGCGGCGCGCCTTCTGAAGAACCGATTGACTGGTTCCTGACCAATGACATGAAGTTCGATGCTCGCAAGCGCGTGAATGACGCCGCCGGCACCAAGCGCGTTTTGTCGCACGCCATTTTCACGCCCGGTCGGCCAGGCTGGATGGAGGAGGTTGAGCGTGCCATCGAACAGCTCAAGCCCGATAGCTTCAAAGGCTATACGATTGGCGACAATACCAACAAGCATCTGGCCATTCACCCATGGCGGATGGATGATGAAAAGCTGCTCTATCCCTTCTATGAAAGGCTGCTGAAGGCGGGCATCAATACTGTCTGCGTGCATAAGGGGCTTTTCCCGCAGCAAGTGACGCAGCAATTCCCGCATCTTTTGCCTTTCGCCGGTGTGGATGATGTGGGTAAGGCCGCCAAGGATTGGCCGCAGATAAATTTCGTCATCTACCATTCCGCCTATCGTTGGACGGGTGGTGGTGGTGCCGGCATGGGCGTTGAGCAATTCGCGCGCACGGGCCGCGTGGATTGGACCACGGATTTGTCGGAAATTCCGGCGAAACATGGTGTCACGAATGTCTATGGTGATCTTGGCCAGATTTTCGCACAGACTACGGTGATTGAACCCGGGCTTTGCGCTGCGCTGATGGGCACACTCATTCGTGGCCTTGGCGCGGATCATGTGGTTTGGGGCACGGATGCGATTTGGACGGGTTCTCCGCAATGGCAGATTGAGGCGCTGCGGCGGCTGGAGATTCCGGAAGACATGCAGCGCCGCCATGGTTTCGCGCCGCTTGGCGCTGCGGATGGGCCGGTAAAGACCGCGATTTTCGGTGGCAATTCAGCGAAAATGTATCGATATGATCAGCGCCGCGCGGGGCTTGATGGCGATGGCGTCGCGCGCGTGAAAGCGCAATACGCCGAGGCCGGCGGGGACCGCAGCAACAAGGCCTATGGCTATGTGCTGGCGGGGTAAGGAAGAATGGGCGCAGGCGTGAACCTGCGCCCAGCTTAGTTATTCAGCGGCTCTAAGCGCCGTTTGGCTGCGCAGCTTCACAATGCCAGGCAATGCAGCGCCCTTCCACAGCGCTTCCAGCAGCGCCTTGGCTTCCTGCGCGCCGATGGCGTCCGCCGTCAGTTCCAGGAATTTATCGGACAGATCAGCATCCGAAAGCGGCGCATCTGGATCGCCCTTGCGCGTGTGCTGATGGCGGTTCAGCACGCGCCCATCACGCAGCTTGATTTCCACCTTGGCTGAACGCTTGGATGGAAAGGCTGCCGCGCATTCCGGATCAAGCGCCACTGTTACCTTCGGCATCACCGCGCGGATGGCGGGATCGGTCAGGCGTTCTGGTTCAAACGCGGCCAGCCTCACACCGCCATAAAGCAGCATGGTCGCGACGGTGAATTGCGTGGAGAAGCGGCAATCCTGTTCTGTCGCAGCAGTCGGGCGATCACAGACATCCTTGGTCGCCTTATAGCCGCCGACATGCACGCCAAGCACATCGCCCGCGCTGAAGCCGGCTTCGCGTTGCAAATCGCGCACGGCATCGAGCGCGGCGAAGATATGCCCGCAGCAGCCGTGATTCTTGAAAGTCATATCCGTGATGGCATAGGGCTTGCCGATATTGGCCAGCGGCTTTTCCCATTTGCCGGTATCTTCGCTGGTGGCGGCGGCAAAACCCGCCGGGCCATGCAGCACATCCAGCGCGCCCGTCATGCCGCGCGCTGCTGCCATCGCCGCCATGGCGCCGGCTTCCGCTGCGTGGCCGGGATGCAAAGGCTTTGACATGCCTTCCCCTCGGAAGGCTTGTTGCAGGCCGCTTGCCATGGTGGCGCAGGTGGCGATGGCATGCGCGGTGCGTTCCGCATCGCAATTCAGCGCAACCGCCACCGCCGCCGCCGCACCGAAAGTGCCGACCGTGCCGGTGGTATGCCAGAAATCGTAGTGAGAGGGCTGCACCGCCACACCGATGCGGCACGAAACCTCATACCCCGCAATCATCGCGCGTAGCAGCAAATCCATATCTGCGCCGCGCGTTTGCGCCGCCGCCAGCGCCGCCGCAATGGTCGGGCAGCCGGGATGATAAACGGCGTAACGATAGATATCGTCGAATTCCACGGTATGGGATGCCGTGCCATTCAAGAGCGCGGCGTGACGCAGCGGCACCTGACGGCCGCTCACGTAACACACCGCACCACCGCCGCCGCGCGTTTCATCCTCAAGCGCGGCTGACATCAATGTCGCGGGCGCGCGGGATGCGCCTGGAAGCAAGGCCGCGAACCAATCCACCAAGGCGCGGCGCGCGTGATGCGCAACCTCGGCATCAACCGCGCGGCTGCGCCATGAAGCGGCGTGATCGGCCAGAATGAGTAAGGGGTTTTCCATGATGGGCACTGCTACGCGTTGCCGCGCAGCACCTCCTTATTGATAACAACATCGGGATCGAGTTGACCCTTGAAATGGCTGATGATGCTCTCCGCACAAGAAAGCCCCATGCGGCGCATGCCCTGTTCCGTCGCCGCGGCGGAATGGGGGGAGACGACGATATTCGGCAGATCAAGCAGCGGGAGGCGCGTGGTGACGGGTTCTTCCCAGAATACATCGAGCCCGGCGGTCGCAAGATGCCCGGTCTTCAGCGCGGCGGTGAGTGCCGCTTCATCCACCAAAGTCCCGCGCGCGGTATTGATATAGGTGCCGCCTGGCTTCATGGCCGCCAAGAAAGTGCCATTCACCATGCCGCGCGTTTCCTCATTGCTCGGGCAATGGGTGGTGACGATATCGGCTTCCGCCAGGCCTTCATGCAGCACCTTCACCGGGCGGAAGCCTGCGCCCTTGATGGTGTTTTGCGGGATATAAGGGTCATGCACCAGCACCTCCATCCCGAAGGCAGCACATAGCCGCGCCACGCGGCCACCAATGCGCCCGAAGCCGATGATCAGCACCTTCCGCCCGGAAAGATCCCAGGTTTTGAGCGAAGGCTTGGAACCCCAATCCAGCGTACGCAAGTTCTTATCATAGTCCAGCGTGCGCCGAGATGTGGAAAGCATCAGCATCATTGCGTGTTCGGCGACCGAAAGCGCGTTGGCATCGGGTGTCACGGTCAGCGGAATGCTGCGTTCGGTCAGCGCCTTAACGTCCACCGCGTCATAACCGACGCCATGGCGCGCGCAGATGGACAGCATCGGCGCACTGGCCAGGAAGTCACGATTGATCGGCGTTGCGCGGACAATGATGGCTTCCGCGGTCTTCATCGGCTCCCGCAGGGTATCCGCATTCACCTCGGTCAACATCGTAACCTTGAAATCAGGTTCCGCATGCAGCCTTGCCATGGCATCGGGGTGCAGCGGTCTCAGGCAAACGATATGGGGCATGGTGTTTCCTATTCTACCTTGGCGCCGGAAATGCGGACTAATTCGGCCCATTTTGGAATCTCAGAAGCGACAAAGACGCGGAATTCCTCAGGCGTCGAACCAACGGGCTCGCTGCCCTGCTGTGCGAGCTTCGCCCGCATGTCATCGGTGCGCATGACAGAGCGAATTTCAGCAGCGATGCGATTGACGATAGGTGCCGGTGTATTCGCCGGCGCCATATAGCCATTCCAGAGCGCCACTTCGAAGCCGGGCAGGGTTTCCGCAATGGTTGGCACATCCGGCAGCAATGCGGAACGCCGCGCGGTAGTGATGGCAATGGCGCGCAGCCGCCCTGACTGCACATGCGCAATCACTTCCACCAAAGGTGCTGCCATGGCCTGGATTTTTCCGCCAATCAAATCCGTGACCGCCGGCGTGCCGCCGCGATAGGAAACATGCGTCACGTCAATCCCCGTGCGCGCGGCAATCATTGCGGCAGACAGGTGCTGCGACGTGCCCGAACCGGCATTGCCGAAATTCAGCACGCCTGGCTTTGCCTTGGCTTCCGCCACCAGCCCAGCGAAATCGCGCGCCGGCACATCCGGGTGCACCACCAAAAGATTCGGGATGAAGGTGGTTTGGCTGATCGGCGCGAAATCGCGCTGCGCATCGAAGGGCATATTGCGATAGAGCGCTCCATTCGTCGCATGCGTGGAACTTGTTGCCATCACCAGCGTATAGCCATCAGGCGCGGCGCGCGCGACAGCCTCACTGCCGATATTTCCAGCAGCACCGGGGCGGTTTTCAATCACGACAGGTTGGCCAAGCCGGGGTGAAATCGCCTCAGCGACCAGGCGCGCGGTTATGTCTGTGCTGCCGCCTGGCGCGAAGGGAACAATCACGCGAATGGGGCGATCCGGGCTCCATTGCGCCTGGGCCAGCGCGGGGCTTGCTGCGATTGCTGCGAGCCCCGCCAGAATTTGCCGTCTTTGCATCCGATCCTCCCTTTGTTTGGACACCGCCGATCTTCGTCGGCTGGTGTCGTTCAATTACAGTTGATGATGCGCCGCCGGGCCCATCACCGCCTCACGCATGCGCGCTTGCAACAGCGCACCTTCGCGTGGCGGCAGCACCAAAGGCTTGCTGGTGGCGTCAATTTTCGCCACCGCGAAGAAGGGGCCTTTCCCGGCATGGATCGCCTTGTGCAGCGCGGGCACTTCATCTGGCTTGGTCACGAACATGGTGTTCGCAATGCCAGCACCCCTGGCCATCATCACCAGATCAACGCCGTGGCGTGTCGCAGTTTCCTGCATGCCGGTCTCACCGTAATGCTCATTGTCCTGGACCACGATGGAAAGATTGGCGGGTTTTTGCACCGCAATCGTCGCCAAAGCGCCAATGCCCATCAGCATTTCGCCATCGCCTGTAATCACCAGCACTTTGCGTTTCGGCTGAGCCAAAGCCAGGCCAAGGCCGATCATGGCAGCGCCACCCATACCGCCCCAAAGCGGCAGGTTTTCCGCACAATCACCAATGGCAGTGATGTCCCAAGCCGGCGCACCAAGCCCGGCAATTACCAGCATCTCACCACGGTCCGCGAGCAAAGCGCGGGTCAGTTCTCGGCGATCGAGTTTTCCGGAAGCAGCGAGCATTTTTCAGTCCTTCCCAAAAGTCTTGGCGCCAAGCACGCGCTGGCCAATCAGGGTTGCGGTGGGGCGGAAGGTATTGAAGGCAAGACGAATGGTGGCATTCACCGTGGGCGCGATATCCTCGGGCGTATCCGCGCGATGTACCAAGGTGCCCATGGCTTCCAGTACGGTTTGAGTCGCATTGCCCATGGGCACCTGCGCCGGATTGAATTCACCAAAATCGCCACGCATCGTCACCAGCATGGGCAAGGGGCAGCGATGCATGATGGAAAGCGAAAGCATATTGATGCAATTGCCAACACCGGAAGATTGCATCAGCAGCACGCCCTTCGCGCCACCCAGCCAGGCGCCTTGCAAAAGTGCGATGCCTTCTTCTTCGGTGGTTAATGTCACCACCTTCATTTCATTATCGGCTAGGCAGCGGCGGATCAGGCGGGAATGCCCGGCATCCGGCACCAAAGCCACTTGCGTGATGTTGTGCGTCTTGAGCAGGGAATAGATCTGATCCGGCCATTCGGCCGCGGCGTCGGGCGCCTTGTCAATTGAATGCTGGTCCATGGTTTTCCTGATCCTTGATCCGCCCAACATCCTGCGCCCGGGCCTTAATGGCAAGACAGGCAGGCGCCAGATGTTCTATGAAACCGCATGATCCGCGTCACGCCCGCCATCGCCATTACCGAACAGGAGCTGAAGGAAGCCTTTTTGCGCGCCTCGGGCCCGGGTGGGCAGAATGTGAATAAGCTGGAAACCGCGGTGCAGTTGCGCTTTTCGGCCATGGCTTCGCCCAATTTGCCGGAGGCGGTGAAGCAAAGGCTGCTGGCGCTCGCGGGGCGGCGGATGACACAGGATGGCGTGCTGATCATCACATCCGAACGCCACCGCATGCGGGAAGCCAATCGGGAAGATGCGCGCCAGAAGCTGATAGCCCTGCTGCGTAAGGCCGCCCTGCCGCCACCCCCGCCGCGCAAGGCCACCAAACCAACCTTAGGTTCAAAGACGCGGCGGCTAGATTCGAAAACGCGACGCAGCGCCGTCAAGCGGCTGCGTGGCGGGGCGATTGACGATTGAATTCAAAAAAACGGCACAAAAAAAGGCGGTGTCCCAACGGAACACCGCCTATTCTTGAAAGCGAAAGATCAGGCCTTCGCCTTACGCTTGCCCTTCTTCACGCCGGCCAGCGCAGCGCCCTTTAGCGCAGGGCTCGCCTTGAAGCGAACAGTGGCGCCAGCCTTGATCTGCACCTTTTCACCGGTCTTGGGGTTCAAGCCAGTGCGCTTCGGGGTTTCGCGCACGGCGAAAGCACCGAAGTCAGGAATGGTGAAACGGCCGGAGCTGACAATTTCAGTCTTGATCGCGTCAATGATATCGGCGGCAAGCTTGCCCGCGGCAACTGCAGACATGTCACCGGATTTGGCGATCACATCA
Organism: Allobosea thiooxidans; assembly: GCA_943370125.1. Classification (GTDB taxonomy): domain Bacteria; phylum Pseudomonadota; class Alphaproteobacteria; order Acetobacterales; family Acetobacteraceae; genus Neoroseomonas. Next base: position 56,505 of record CALRPR020000004.1, read on the forward strand.
GTGAGGAACTTCTTCGACATGGTTCGATTCTCCCGTAAGAATGCCTTCGCATAGCCGAGGATTCGGCGCTTGTCAGCAGGTGAAAAGTCTTTTTTTGCGTCCTTGACAAGAAAATTTCATAGCAGAAGCGCGGAGACTCCGGTGCGCCCTGCCTGGCCGCGCAAAAAACCCTGATTTCCTCAGAACTTGCCAGCACCGATCAATTGATTGACGCGCCCGAAGCGCGGACAATAGGGGTCCATTTCGCGGTCTCGGTGCGCATGAAACCGGCCAATTCCTCGGGCGTGCTGGGGGCTGCTTCCAGCCCATGGCGCGCCAGATGCGCGACAATTTCAGGGTCACGCAGCGTTTCGACCAAAGCTTCATTGACCCGTGTCACAATTGGCCTGGCTAGGTTGCGCGGGCCCATCAGCGCATACCAATTGGCCACTTCGTAACCGGGCAAGGGTCCCGCTTCCGCAATGGTGGGGGTGTCAGGCAAAAGCTTGCTGCGCTGCGGCAAAGGAACTGCCAAGGCGCGCAGCTTGCCTGCTTCAATCTGTGGCAGCACGGTCGCTGCGGTGGCGACGGAGAAATCCACCTTCCCTGAGATCAAATCAGTAATCAATTGCCCGCCACCGCGATAGGGCACATGCACTGTGCTGATCTTCGCCATGGAATCAAGCAAGGCCCCGCCCAGATGCCCGGCGCTGCCAACGCCCGATGACCCATAGGTCAATTGATCAGGCCGCGCCCGCGCGGCGGCAATCAATTCCGGCAAGCTGCGCCAGGGCCGATCCATGGGCACAACCAGGATATTGGTGACCTCAACCGAACGAGAAATCGGTGTCAGATCGGTTGTAACATCGAAGGGCAGCTTGGCCAGGATCGGGTTCAGCACCAAGGATGCGATGGTGCCCATCATCAAAGTGTAACCATCAGATGGGGAATTCACCGTCGCTTCACTTGCCAGATTCCCGCCTGCACCGGGGCGGTTTTCCACAATGATCGGCTGCCCCAGCAGTGCTTGCAGCTTATTGGTCAGCGTGCGCGTGGTGATATCCGTCCCGCCGCCCGGGGCGAAACCCACCAGAATGCGAATGGGGCGCTGTGGATTCCAAACCCCCTGAGCGGCCAGGGGCTTGATGGCCAGCAATGCAGGCGAGGCCAAAAGGCTACGGCGATGAAACATGCGCTTCGTTCCTCTCCCAGCGCTGCGCTTTGACGCTGGCGCAATTCATGCTGATCTTCTGCTGCTTCATAGCCGGGCGCAATGTGCCGCGCCAGTCAGGGGGAAACTATGCCGGGAAATAACATCAAGCGTCGTCCAATGTTTTTCGCGGGGTTGGCAGGGCTCGCCGCGCCCAGCCTGGCGCGCGCCAGCACCTATCCGGAACGTCCGATCAGGCTGGTGATCCCCTTTGGCGGGGGAGGACAAACCGACATCGTCTCCCGCGTTACCGCCGAAGCCTTGCAGCAGCGGCTGGGTCAGCCGGTGCTTGCAGATAATCGTCCAGGCGGGGCGGGCAATCTGGCCGCGGAGATGGTCGCGCGCGCGCCTGGTGATGGCTACACCATCCTGGTCGCCACCATGGGCACCAATAGCGGGCTGAATGCGCTGCTCTATAAAACCGTAGGTTATGAATCGCAGCGTGACTTCACGCCGGTTGGCATGTTCTGCACCACGTCAAACCTACTGATTGTGCATAACTCCATCCCAGGGCGGGATTTCAATGAGGTGGTGGCATGGATCAAGGCCAATCCGGGCAAATTCACCTATGCCTCGGCGGGCGTTGGCGCCATCACGCATCTGATCATGGAAGATATGGGCGCGCGGCTTCAGCTTGATATGATGCATGTCCCCTATCGCCAGACCACCAATGCCATGACGGATTTGATTGCCGGGCGCGTGCATGCGCGCTGCCTTGGCCTGCCGGAAGGCGAACCGCTGCGCCAGGTGCAAAGCGTGCGCCCCGTGGCGGTGACCACCGTGGAACCGCGCCCCGAATGGCCCGGCGTGCCCACCATGGGCCAGACCATCCCGGGCTTTGAGGGTTCAAGCTATTTCGGCCTGGCCGTGCCCGCCCAAACCCCGCGCGAGATTGTGGTCAGGCTCAATACCGCGCTGCGTGAGGCTTTGGCGGATGAGAAAGTGCGCGCGGCCTATAAGCGCGTGGGCGCCGACCCGGCTGAGCCCGCCGCACCCGAGGTTTTCGCGGCACGCGCCAAGCGCGATGGCGAACGCTGGGCGCCGCTGATCCGCCGGCTCAATCTGGTGGCGGAATAGCGGCGGAGTATTTTCAAGCCAAGTGGACTCACTTGGCGGCTCGGAAAATGCGACAAAACAATGATTTTGGTGCAGAGCTGCCGCGGTAAGGCCCTGGGATATGCTCAACTGCCGAAAAAGGGGCTGCCCGAGCCGCGCGGCTGCGCTAGACAAAAGCCGTGAATATCCTTGCTCCCCCCCAGCCGCGGCTGGATATTGATATCGCCTTCGACCTGATCTGCCCTTGGTGTTACCTGGGCGTCAGGCGGTTGCGGCGCGCCCTCCGCGCCCGGCCGGATATCATCCCAGAGCTTTTGTGGCGCCCCTTTTTGCTCAATCCGGATATTCCGCCGAATGGCGTTTCCCGCGCAGAATTCGTCGCGCGCAAATTTGGTGGTGAGGATCGCGCGCGGCGCCTTCAGAATGCCTTGACGGATCTTGGCCGGGCCGAGGGAATCGGTTTTCGCTTTGACCTGATGGGGCGGGTGCCATCCAGCATCAATGCCCATCGCCTGGTCCGCTACGCGGTGCGTGAGGGGCTAGGTGAGATGATGGTGGAGGCGTTGTTTTACGCCTATTTCGCTGATGGCACGGATATTGGCGATGTGATTCGCCTTGCCACAGTGGCCGGGCGGGTCGGCCTTGACCCGCATGCGGCACTGACCTTCCTCCGTTCAGGTGAGGAGGCTGAGGCAGTGCATACCGAAAACCTCCGCGCGCATCGGCTGGGGATCAATGGCGTGCCCTGCTTCATCATCGCAGGACAGCAAGCCATCGCCGGCGCGCAGGAGCCTGAGGTGCTGGAAAGGCTGCTGGATGTGGCGCTTCAGCAATATCACTTCAGCGGGGGCGATGGCGGCTGAGGCTTGCACAGCCGGGGCCGTGCGTTTATGGAACCTTCTCATACCGGTGAGGGCGCATAGCTCAGTGGTACGAGCGCCTGCTTGACACGCAGGAGGTCCGTGGTTCAATCCCACGTGCGCCCACCATATCCTCCCCCTACGTCAGAAGCGCATGCGGAAGCCCACAACCAGGGAATTCGCGCCCTCATAAACGCCGTTATAGGTGCCGAAAATCCCGCTACGATGCATGTAGCGAATGGCGATTTCCTGATGCGGCCGAGAGGGCAGGGCGAAAGTGAGTTCGGGCGCGAAGAAATTCAGGAAATGTGATTGGTTTGGTTCTGGCCGCGCATCCGTGCCGCGTTCCACCTGCGGCAGGCGCGTGACGTAATTCGGCCCCATGGATAGGCCGAAGGTGGTGTAGACGTAATTGGTCCAAGGAAAGCCATCATAACGCAGATAGGCAGCCGCCCAGAATTCTCCGCCTTCCGTATCACCAAAGCGATAGGCGCCGCCCAATTCCGCATCCAGCATGAAGAACTTCCAGAACCGCGCCAGTCGATAGCTGGCGGCCCCGCCGGCCAGCGTGCCATCGCCCCATGAACCGGTCCAAGGTGCGACCATGATATCGCGCAGCTTGCCATCGGCTACGGATGAGCCGGCAAAGATCATCCCGGCCCAGGGCCGTGCATCGGCCAATGCGCGCGCCTGGTCAGCCACGGAAAGCCCGTTGGACGGGGCGGTTTGGGCAAGGGCAACGGGGACGACACCAACCAGCGCCGCCAGCAGCAAGACAATATGAGCGATACGATTTAGGGGGGGCATCAATGACTCTGTGATCTGTGTGGCGGAAACCCTTGAGGGTAAAGGTCGCGGATAGCAAGCGTCGCCCGAAAAACTCCCACCGTTACAAAATGGCCCGGTGACTTGTTTGTGCGGAATTGGCGCGCCACATCGCCTTTCATGGTTATCCTGCGTCCGTCCTTCCCCCGCAAAGCCATGGGCTGGGCCATGCTGGCACTTGGCGTGCTCGGCTTGGTGCTGCCCTTCCTGCAAGGCTTTCTGTTCCTGGCTTTCGGTGTATTCGTGCTGCGCGATCAGCATGTCTGGGCGGCGCGCCGCTGGGCCTGGGTGGCGGGGCGCTGGCCTCAGATGGTGGGCAAGCTGGAAGCCATGGAAATCAGTATGGCGGCGCGGATGCGCCATTTTGCCAAGCGGCTGCGGCTGCGCGGTTGAACCGCGCTCTGGCCACCCGCGCAGGGTCGGCGTAAGGGCCTTTCATGCATCGATTCTGGCTTATCACCGGCGCCTTGGCGGGCTTGATCGCGGTTGGGCTTTCCGCCTGGGCCGCGCATGGGCTGCCCGCAAGGCTGGAACCCGCGCGCATGGCCGCGGTGCAAAACGCGCTGACCATGCAGGGCTGCCATGCGCTGGCCCTATTGATCGCAGGGTTGATGGCCGAAAGGGGTAGGCGCCTCGCGCATTTCGCCGCCGCCGCCTTTCTGGTCGGCATGATCCTATTCTGTGGCGCGGTCTGGGCCGGCGCGCTTTCCGGCCAATCGCTGGGACCCATCGCGCCTTCGGGTGGGATGCTGCTCATGCTCGGCTGGGCCTTGCTGGCCTTGGCAGCGGCACGGCGGTGATCCGCGCTGCCTATCTGGCCGCTGAGGGGTTTGAGGCGGAATTGGCCGAAGAACTCCGCCTGTCCGGCAGGCGCGTGAATGCCTGGCATGGTCGCCTGGCGCTTTCGCCGGACCCGCCCGCGCCGGCGGTCTGGGCTTTGGATATCTGGACCGATCCGCAGGAATTGCCCGCACCCTCGGTCAAGGCCGCTGCCGATGCTTTGCGCGCCATCCAGCGCAATTGGTCCCATTTGCCCCTGTTGCATCATCGCCGCAGCACGCTGATCGCCGAACGCCTGCCACCGGTAAAGGCGCGCCCGCTGGTCTTCCCGGAACCCGCGCCAACCGCCCCGCTTGGTGCCTGGACGCTGCTTGCGCCGGATCGGCTGCTGGCCAGCCCCAGCAAAACCAGCCCCTTCGTGAATGGTGAGCCCCGCTTCGTGGAAGACAAAGCCGGCCCCCCTTCCCGCGCCTACCTTAAACTATGGGAAGGCCTGACCCGGCTTGGCCGCCATCCCGGCCCGGGCGACCGCTGCCTTGACCTTGGCGCCGCCCCCGGTGGCTGGACTTGGGTGATTGCAGAGCTCGGCGCAGAGGTCACGGCGGTGGATAAGGCGCCGCTCGATCCGGCCATTGCTGCCCACCCCGGCGTTAATTTCCGACCAGAGAGCGCTTTTGCCCTGGACCCCCGGCAAGAATCGCCGGTCACCTGGCTGTTCAGTGATGTCATCTGTTACCCGGCGCGGCTTTTGGGCCTGGTGCGGCGCTGGATCGAGGCGGAAAAGGCCGACAACATCTTTTGCACTATCAAATTTCAGGGCGAAACCGATCACGCCATCATCGCAGAATTTCAGCAAATTCAAGGCGCTATCCTGTTCCACGCCGCGCATAACAAGCATGAAGTGACCTTCGCGCGCCTGGCACCCTGAATTTTTGGGGCCGCGCGCCAAAGCTGGCACGCCTTCTGCAATAGCCCTTGTGTACCAAAATGGTGCCGCCGGCCAAAGCGCCGGCGCCAACCAAAACGGGGTTGCGACGATGTTGGTGGTTCCGGAAAAGTCTTTGACAGCTCCTCAGGAGGTCCGGGCCCGCCGCATGCAGAGCACGCAAGATGCGGCTCGGCTTGACGTCGCAGGGGGGCGAAAAAAATTCGCACCCATGCTGCAAGAATTGCGGCACAGCCCGGCAAGAACTGCCGGTCCGGGGACACCCACGGGCAACACGCTCGCTGCCATGCTCCAGCGGATGGATACGGACCAAGACGGCCGAATTTCTCCGCTGGAGCTGAGGGCTACCGCGAAGCGCGCCTATCAGGTGCCGGAACGCTCAAAAGTCTGATTCTTCCAGATCCCGCCGGCCTGATCCTATAAGGGGGTCATGTCGCAAGCCAAGATCGCCCAATTCGGCGCTACCGCCATACTCATGCGCGTGCTGCGGGCTTCCGCTTCCGATCGCATTGCCCTGACCAGCGCGGGCTGCGCCTTCTATGCCATGCTGGCGCTGTTTCCCGGCATTTTCCTGCTGATCTCGCTCTACGGCATGGTGTTCGATGCGGCAGCGGTGGAACCGCAGCTTGAAGTGCTGCGCGAATTGGTGCCGGAAGACACTTTTGAAATGATCGCAACCCGGGTGCATGACCTAGTCGAAGCCCCCCGCCCCCGCCTGGAATGGAGCGCCATACTCAGCGCTTGCATCGCGATATGGAGTGCTTCTGCCGGCACGCGTGCAACCATCGGCGCGCTGAACATGGCGCATCATGTGGAAGAAACACGGCCCTTCTTTCGCTATCACGCTTTGGCGATTGGGCTGACGCTGGCGGCGACCTTGGCTGCTGTGATTGCGATTGCGGCGTTGGTCGCCTTGCCAGGCATTTTTGCATTGATCGGCTTGCCAGCACTGCAAGCACTTTCGCTGCGCGGACTTTCGCTGCTGACGCTGTTGCTGCTGATTGGGTTTTCGCTGCTGGCCGTGTATCGGCTGGGGCCGGCATCACGCCGCCTGCCGATCCGCCGCATCCTGCCAGGCGTTTTCATGGCGACGCTGCTATGGGCTTTGGGGTCCGCAGCCTTCAGCCTTTATGTCGCTGACTTCGCAACCTATGACGCCATGTATGGGCCGCTTGGCGCCACGGTGGGCTTGCTGATGTGGTTCTATGTCAGCGTTTATGTCGTGCTGTTGGGTGCAGAATTGAACGTGGCCTTGGCGACGCAAGCCGGGGCGTGGTGACAGCCGCGCCCCGCCGGGCCAGAATCGGCGCGGAGGCCCCGCATGACCCAGACCACCATCAGCGCCATCACCATCCGTTGCGTGGATGCGCCAATTGATCCACCGCTCCGCAATAGCCTGAATGTCATCCCCCGCGCGCCCTTGGTGATTGCGGAAGTCACGATCAAGGATGGCGCCACGGGCACGGCCTATGTCTTTCCCTATACGCGCGCCGCACTTGGGCCGACGGCGTCACTCGCACGTTCGATTGGGGAGGGGCTGATTGGCCGGCCATTGGCGCCAACATCCCTATGGCGCGAATTGCATGATGGGTTTCGCATTCTGGGCAGTGAGGGGTTGGTGCAGATTGCGCTTTCCTTGCTGGATATGGCGCTGTGGGATGCGCTTTCCCGCCGTGCCGGCCTGCCGCTTTACGCCATGCTGGGCGCCGAGGCGCGGCCAATGCCGATATACGCCTCGCTCCGCGGTTGGGGGGCGGCGATGCTCTCGGAAGAAGCTGGCCAGGCGGTGGCTCGGCTTGGCGCGCGGGCGGTGAAATTCAAACTCGGCCACCCAAAGCTCGAGGATGATCTGGCGACGGTGCGCGCGGTGCGCGGCGTGGTGGGCGATGATGTCTCGATCTTCGTGGATTACAATCAGGCGCTGACGCTGCCCGAGGCTGAGCGCCGTGGCCGCGCCCTACAAGCGCTTGATGTGCGCTGGCTGGAAGAACCGCTGCCGGTGCAGGATGATGCGGGGATGGCGGAATTGGCCGCGCGGCTCGACATCCCGATCCAGGGTGGGGAGAATTGGTGGGGCCCCGCCGGCATGCAGCGCGCCTTGGCGGCTGGTGCCTGCGATTTCTGCATGCCGGATGCGATGAAGATCGGCGGTGTCACGGGCTGGCTGCGTGCTGCTGCTATGGCCGCAGCGCATCGGGTGCCGATGTCATCGCATATCTTTGTCGAAGTCAGCGCGCATTTACTGCAAGTGACGCCCACCGCGCATTACCTGGAACATCTGGATATCGCCGCACCCTTGCTGCGACAGCCTTTGCGCGTGGCCGATGGCATGGCGCTGGTGCCTGATGCGCCGGGGCTTGGGCTTGAATGGGACGCTGCGGCGTTACGGCATTTCGCGGTGGATTGATTCCGTCAAAACGCCATCACGCTGCCTGCGCCAAGGTCGGCGCGCTATCAGCCACCGTTGTCCGATGCAGATCGCGCGGCTTATCCGCTGGGTAGCGCCGCGCGCGATGCATGGTCACGCGATTATCCCACATCACCAGATCATGCGCGCGCCAGACATGGGCATGGACGAATTCGCGCTGGGTCGCGTGTTCGGTCAGATCGCGCAGCATCGCGCGGGCTTCGGGTACCGGCCAGCCATGGATTTGTCCGGCATGGGCTGAAAGAAACAGCGAAAGCCGCCCGGTCTTGGGATGGCGACGCACCAGGCGCTGCGGCACCGGCGTCCATCTTTGGCGTTCTTCTTCCGTGAAATCCGTGAAGCCCAGAATGCCGCGCGAAAATATCTGGCTGTGATCCGTGGTCATGTCACGAATTTCCGCCTTCATCGCCGGGTCCAAGCCATCCCAGGCGGCGCGCATATCGGCGAATTCCGTATTGCCGCCCTCACCCGGAATCACACGCGCCGACAGCAGGGAATATTTCGCGGGCGTCGCCTTGAAGGATGAATCGCTGTGCCAGAGCATATTGCCGAGGCTGAACAGGCGCCGCCGATCATCGCGCGCCAGCACATTGGAATCCTTATCGAGGTTGGAGATGTCGTTCACCTCCATGGCAAGGCGCCGATCCGCAACCTTGGCGATATCGCCGGTTGCGGTCTCAAGCGGGCCAAAATGGCGGCTGAAGGCCAATTGCTGTTCGTCATTGATGTCCTGGCCGTGAAAGACCAGCACACCGAAGCGATCCATGCCGGCATCAATGGCGGCGGCATCTGCTGCGCTGACGGAGCTTTTCAAATCAATGCCGGCAACCACGCCGACGAAATCGGGCCGCGCCGGATTGGCGGGGGTGATGGTGACACTCATCATTTCCTCCTCTGCGTGATGATCACGCCTTTTGGGGGATCATAGCGCGGAAATCGGCACTTTGAAGCGGTTTGTATGGCGCGGCCTGTCCATGCCAGAAGGCGGGCATGTCTGACGCCCCAAAACGCCCCCGCCGCGCCGCCGGCCCGCCGCCCAATGCGGCGCGGCTGCGTGAAGCGGCGTTGGCCCATCTGGCACGCTTCGCGGCGACCGAGGCAGGGCTTAGGCGCGTTCTGGAACGCCGCATCGCCCGCTGGTCCCGCGCTGCGGAGGCCGAGGGCCAAGCGCGGGAAGCCATCGCTGCCAGCGCCGCCGCCCTGAACGGCGAAATCGCCAGCATCGCGCAAAGCCTGGTCGCTGCCGGCGCAGTGAATGATGCCGCCTTTGCCGAAAGCCGAGCCCGGCGCCTGGCACGTTCCGGCCATTCCCGCCGCGCCATTGCCGCGCACCTTGCAGCCAAGGGGATCGAGAACGAGACCGCCGCCGCCGCCCTGCCCGAAGGTGAGGAGACTGAGCTATTGGCCGCGCTGGCCTTTTGTCGCCGCCGCCGGGTTGGGCCCTTTGCGCGCGTGGCGCCCGATGCGACAGCACGGATGAAGGCGCTGGCGGCGCTGGCGCGCGGGGGCTTCGCCCAAGGTATCGCGCGCCGCGCCTTGGCGATGGACCCGGCTGACGCCGAAGAAATGCTACTCGCAGGCCGGCGCGAATGAGTGATCAGACTGAAGTTAAAGGACCGGTGGTCTTCACCCGGCATGGCGTGGCGCACGGCATGCGCACGGCCTTGCCCCTGGTGATTGGCACTTTTCCCTTTGGGTTGGTGGTGGGGGTGATTTCCGACCAGAAGGGGCTTTCCTGGCTTGAAACCGTGTTGATGGCGGCGCTGCTATTCGCGGGATCCTCGCAACTGCTGGCTTTGGAACTGTGGTCCGATCCGGCGCCGATTATGGCCGCGACCATTGCCGCGCTTGTGGTGAATATCCGGATGGCGCCGATGGGGGCGGCTTTGGCGCCTTGGCTCGATAAGCTGCGCGGGGTGCAGCTTTGGGGCAGCCTTGCCTTCATGGTGGATCACGCCTTCGCACTTTCCGCCGCTGAGCAACGGCGCGGTGGGCGCGATGCGGGGTTTCTGCTGGGCATTGGTGTGACGCTTTGGTGCTTCTGGAACCTTTCGGTCGGTCTTGGACATGTGCTGGGATCAGCGGTGCGGTTTCCGGCGGGGCATCCGCTGTATTTCGCGGCCATTGCGACTTTTGTGGCGATACTCGTGCCGCTCTGGCGCGGCGTACGGCGAAATTTCTGGCCCTGGTTATTGGCGGGCGTGCTGGCGGTATTGGCCTGGAAGGTTGGGCTTGGGTCGCCCTGGCCGCTGCTGATCGGCGCCTTTGCCGGTGCGGCGCTGGGGGCGTGGTTGGAGCTCCACCGGGAATGACGCTCCGCCCTGATGTGCTGCTCGCCATTATCGGCATGGCGGTGGCGACTTACCTGTGCCGCGCTGGGGGCTATGCGCTGTTTCGCGCGCTCCGCCCACCCCGTTATGTGGAAGTGGTCTTGCAGCATCTGCCCGGGCCGATTTTCATGGCCTATGCCATGCCGGCACTCGCGGCACATGGCTGGAAGGGTTGGGTGGCGGCAGTGGCGGTGGTGGCGGTGCAGTATTTCTCGCGCAGCCTGGCAGCGGCGATCCTGGTTGGGGTTGGCGCCATCGCGGGGCTCGGCGCGTTTGAAACCTGGTACCTTGCGCGCTGAGGGCACACTTTCCCGTATTGGCGCACCGGGCATTCTGGTGCTGGTCATCATCGCGATCGGTACGATGATTGTGCCGCTGGATACCTCGGTAAACATCGCCTTTCCCGCGATTACCGAGCGTTTCGAACTTGGGCGCACCGGCATTCAATGGGTGGTGATTTGCTATGTGCTGACCTATGGCAGCCTGATGCTGGGCATTGGCCGGCTTGGCGATATCTTCGGCTATTTGCGGGTGTTTCGCTTGGGGTTGGCGTGGAGCATTCTGGCCTTCATCCTTTGCGCCACGGCGGAAAATTACGCTTGGCTTTTGGCGGCGCGCGTCATGCAGGGCATTGGCGCTGCGCTGGTGATTGGTTGCGGCCCTGCCCTTGCCACCAGCCATTTCACCGAGGATTTGCGCCCGCGCATTCTGGGCTTTTACGCCTTTGGCTTTGCCGCGGGTGGCGGGCTTGGGCCACTGATTGGCGGCGTGCTGGTGGAGCATTTCGGCTGGTCGGCGGTTTATTGGTATCGCGCGCCGCTCGCAGCCTTTGCGCTGGGCTTGAGTGTGTTTCTGCGCGCCCCAGCGCGCGCGGCAGAGCGTGAGAGTTTTGATCTGACCGGCGCGGCACTGATCACGGGCATGATGTGCTGCCTGCTGCTTGGCATTAATCGCGCGCCGGATATCGCGGCGGGCAATCCGCTATCCTTGGCGCTGGCCTTTGGATTTTTGGTGCTGGGGTGGTGGTATGGCCGCCATGCTGGGCGGATTGCGCGGCCGGTGATTGCGCTACGCTATTTCCGAGACGCGGATTTCCTGTTTGCCTGTATTGCAACCGCCGTCGTGAATTTCGCCTGTTTCGCGGTGCTGCTGTTTCTGCCTTATCTGCTACTGCATGGCGCGGCATTGCCGGCGGGTTGGGGCGGCTTGGTGCTGGCGATTGGGCATTTGGCGGCGATGGCGGCTTCTCCCTTCGCCGGTGCCTTGCTGGCGCGCATCAGTGCGGCGCGGCTGGCTTTGATTGGTTCTGTCATGACCTCTGCCGGGCTTTGGTTGATTGGCAGCCTTGGTGCTGCGGGCGGCGCGATCGCGCTGCTGGTTGCGGCGCTGGCGCTGCAAGGCATTGGGCTTGGGTTGTTTCAGGTGAGTGTGACGGATCTATTGCTGGAACGCATGCCGCGTGAGGATCGCGGCGTGGCGGGCAGCCTGGCGCAGGTATCGCGCACCTTGGGCGTGGTAACCGCCGCTTCCTTGCTGAGCACGGTTTTCGCCGCGCTTGAGGTTGCCGGTGTCGCGCGCGGGCTGGCGGGGATGGAGGCGTTTCGCGCGGCTTTCGGCAGCATCTTCAGCTTTGGCGCGGCGCTAGTGGCGGCGCTGGTTTTGGTGGGGTTTTTCGTCAACCGGCGCGGGTATCGCTGACGATCCGTCCATCCACCAGATGGATGCGCCGATTGGCGCGTTTGGCGAGTTCCGCATCATGCGTCACCACCAGAATGGCGCGGCCTTCTTCCGCGGCAAGGCGCTGGAAAATATCAAACACCGCGGCGGCATTGCGTGTATCAAGATTGCCGGTCGGTTCATCAGCCAGGATGATGGCAGGGTCATTGGCCAAGGCCCGCGCGATGGCAGCGCGTTGGCGCATGCCGCCCGAAAGCTGTTCCGGCAGCTTCGCCGCCGCTTCGGCCATGCCAAGTGCTTCCAACAGTTTCATCGCCTGCGCGCGCGCTGCCGCATCCTTCAAACGGCCGAGCCGACGGATTGGGATCAGCACATTATCCAGCGTGGAGAATTCCGGCAGCAGGAAATGGAATTGGAACACAAAGCCCAAACGCGCGAGGCGAAGACTGGCGAGTTCCGCCGCACTCAGGCTTGCGGTGTCGCGGCCTTCCAGCAACACGCGGCCTTCGGTTGGCCGATCCAACAGGCCAAGCAGATAGAGCAAGGATGATTTGCCAGACCCGGATGGCCCGGTGATGGCGATGAATTCCCCGCGCTCCACCTTTACTGACGCATCCGCCACCAGCGTCACCCCTTCCGGCAGGCGGCGCGTGATGTGTTGCGCTTCCAGTAAAGCGGGCGCGAAGTTGTTCATGCCGCGCCGCGAATGGTCTGCACAGGGTCAAGCCGCGCGGCACGCCGCGCAGGTACCACCGCCGCGATGCTCGCTGACAGCAGCGCAAAGAAGGAAGCGATAGCGAAAATTCGCCAATCATGCACAAGCAGAAAGCGGTCATTGCCCGCCGGTGTTTCCGTATTGAAGCGGATCTGCGCCAGGCCTTCGATCATGATCTGCCCGAGCACGCAGCCAAGCACGGCACCAAGCAACCCAGCAATCATGCCCTGCAACAGGAACAGCCATTGGATATCGCCTTCCGTGAAGCCAAGCGATTTCAGGATGGCGATATCGCGCGTTTTCTCAAAAACCACGGTCGAGATGATATTGTAGATGCCAAAAGCCGCAACCAGCAGAATGGCGCCCGTGACACTATACATGATGGCATTCTGAATGACGAAGACGGTCAGCACATTGCGGTTCTGTTCTTCCCAGCTTTCGGACCTATCGCCGAAGCGCGCTTCGATCTGCCGGGCGAGCGCTTCCGCCCCTGTCACATCATTCAAGCGCAGCAGGATTTGATTGACCACATTGGGCCGGTCCTGCAGGATTTGATTGACCTTGAGCAGCGTATAGCCTGCCTGATTATCCAATGTGGTCAGCCCTGTTCGGAAGATGCCCACAATCTTCATTTGCAGGCTGACACCCCTGGGCGAGACAGCGATGATGGTATCGCCCAAAGCCACGCCAAGCTTCTGCGCAAGCCCAATGCCGATAATCAGGCCATTGGCGGTGCTGCGCAAATCTTCAAGCCTGCCCTGGATCAAGTCCTTTTCAAGGTTTGAGACGCGGCGATAGCGCGCGGGCTCAATCCCGGTGATAGAAACCGAAACATCGCGCGACCCATAGCGCAGCAATGCCTGGCCGGTGAGGATGGGCGATGAATAAACGCCAGGAATTGCTTCCAATATCGCCATTTTCTCGGCACTGGCGCGAATGCCACGCACGCGTTCCGTTGGCTTCACACCTGAAAGCGCCACCGCACCATCAGGATTGGCAATCTCCACCGCTTGTGGCAGCGGACGGCGCGTTTCATCCTTCACGATGATGTGTGGCTGCACATCAATCACCTGTTCGATGAAATAGGTCTGAAACCCGCGCATGAGTGAGGCGATGGCGATGAAGAAAGCCACCCCCAAGGCAACACCCATCACCGAAACCAGGGTCTGACGGCGCCGGCGGGAAAGCATGCCGCGCGCCAGATCGAAGATCAGGTTCATGGTCTAAGCCGTAGCGCCTGCCCATCCTTCAGGCCCTGCGGTGGATCAAGCACCACGACATCTCCCGCAGCAATACCCTGGCGGATTTCAACAGCGCGTGGACCCTGCACGCCCACTGTCACCTGGCGTCGCCGGGCCACTTCCCCTTGCGCGACAAACACATGATCACCGCGGAGCGCCGCAGGCGGAATAAGTACGGCGTTCGCTGTCTCACGCAACACGATATTCGCTTCGACGGTCATGCCAATCATCAGCGGCGTGTCTTCCGGCAGCGCCAGACGCACACGATAGGCTTTGCGCGTTGCATCACCCTTGGGGGTGATTTGCGTCACCCGCGCATTCAGCACTTGGCCCGCGAAGGCATCGGCACGCAGTAGGGCGCGCTGACCTTCGCGGATTTGGGCAATGTCTTCCTCATCCACTTCGGCGGTGATGCGGAGCGGCTTTGGTTCGCCAATCCAGAAAAGTGCGGCGGGCGTATCCACCACTTCCCCCACCTCGGCATCGCGGCGCAGCACCAGGCCGGCGGAGGGCGCGCGGACGATGTAATCATCAAGGCGACGCTGCGCCGCTTCGGCCACGGCGCGCACGGCGCGGGCTTCGGCCTCGGCGCGATCCAGCGCGGCGCGGGAAGCGACATCGCGCGCCACCAAAGTGCGCACCCGGGCCAAATCCTCCTGGGCGAAATTGGCGCGGGCTTCGGCTTCTTCAGCCCTGTGCTGGGCTTCCCGGTCATCAAGCCTGGCCATGGGCTGGCCTTCTGCAACCCGGGCACCTTCTTCGACCAGAACCGCGATGATGCGCGCACGCACCGCCGGGCCAACCTTGGCCCAATGCACCGGTTCCACATTGCCCGTGGCGTAAACCGCCTGCACGGCGGGGCCGGTGGTGGCGGTGGCAACGGCGACGGAAGGCGGCAAGCTGCGCCAGACCCAGGCGCCGGCGAGGCCAAGCAAAACCAATAGAACAGGGATGATGATCCGGGCACGCATGCTGTCAGCCTAACATGACAAGTGGCGTTTGGCTTCCCTTGTGTGGGGCGGTGCTGGGGGGCGGGAAATCGCCAATTAGAGGAAAGGTTGTGCGAAGCCTTTGGGGGAGCTAATAGGCCACCTCCTGGAGATTTCCAGGCGTTTCAGGGCCGACTTAGCTCAGGGGTAGAGCAACTGATTCGTAATCAGTAGGTCCGGGGTTCAATTCCCCGAGTCGGCACCATTTTTCAATGGGTTAGCACCCTTCTAGACATCCCCCGTGGGGCACATTTTTTCCGGGGGCACACCGGGGGCACATTTTTCGCGGGGACCCCCTTCGCCGGCCATGTCTCTGCCGACCCCCGAATAGGCCCGAATCCCATCCACTGAAGCGCGCGCAGGATGCAGCGCTTCAGCATTCCGTCATGGTGGCGATCGGCACCATAAGCCCGGCTGATCAGCACCGCGGCCAGGTCTCGGCCTGGGGGTGTGAAGCATCGGGTGCGGCTTCACACCCCACCGGATGCAGCGCCACGCCATACTGCCCATGACCATGGCGGTGGTTGATCGGCACCACCCGGCCAGGCTGATGCGCGCCTCCCCTATACCGCCCGCAAGCCGCCCGCCCGTGCCAGCCCGCGCCATTGATTTCCTTGGGTTTCTGGCAGCACGGGCAAGGCGGGCGGCTTTTGCCCCCACACTCCACCTTTTCCGCCTCTCCCGTCCCCCCATCCCTTCTTTTTTTTCATAAGAGAGAATCAAGCCGCCCGCCTTGCCCGGCTGCCAGAAATACCGCCGTTTCAGGGCGTTACAAGCCGCACCCTGGTTGCCCGCCGGCTGCCCGTAGCCGCCCGCAGATCGGCGATCGGGCAGCCCGGCGTTGCGTGGCATTTAACCAGAGTGAACCATTCGAGCACCCCAAAGCATTGGCGCGCATCGCGGGCGCGTGAGGCGTGCCCGGATTTCACCAAGTTAACCTCAGAATTTCACTGGCAGACTAGAAAACTCGCGGGCGCTAGCTGCCCGCATACATTTTTGGCCAGGAAGGACCCGCGCGACGGCGGCCTGCTCGGGCTGCCGTGCACCGCAGATCAGGCCGCACCCCGTTCTTGTGCGGGCGACGTGCGACCCCAGCAAAGGGGGCGCGGGGGCAAAGACTGGATGCTACCGCGCATCAGGTCATTTTTTTGAGAATCCAAAATCGGCTGCCTGCGGCGCCTTCTTTGTCTTTGGTCGCATCAATCTTATAGATTGCGCGCAGGCCGGGCGCGATGCGCCTTAGCTTGGTGCCCAGCGCCTGCGCACCCCGCGGCCAATGCTGCGCCTTGGAAAGATCAAAGTTCATTTCCCGCAAGCGCTCCAGCATTAGGCTTGCCGATCCCTTCCAAGGTCCAATCGTGGCGTTCACCAACCGCACCACCGCTTGCGCTACGTCATCAGCTTCAAGCGCGGCTTCATCAGCCTGCGATCGGCTTGCCATCCATGCCTTCAGAATAGTGCCAGGTTCAATGCCAAGGCCCGGCGCGCAGGCTTCAGCCCATGTGGCGCTATCCAGCAGCCGCGGGCCAGAGTGTAGCTTGGTTTCGGGCAGGTTGCGCAGCCCAGCAGCCAAGCCATCAAACAGCAACCCCAGCAGCGCCGGGCGCAGCGCATCAAATTCCGAGAACAGCGTGCCATCGAGTTTTTTTCCCCCGCCGTCATCTTCTCGCCTATCAGGGAAGGCGGACAGTTCAATGGCGATTGCCCGATCAGCAAGGTCCGGGCGGTTCAGCAGGCCGGATGGAATGCCGATAAAGCACATTGGCCGAGAAGCCGTGACCGTCCATTCATCGCCATCGGTATAGAGTTTTTTCTTTGTGTAACTGCCATGCGTTGCAAGGGGCGCGATTTGATCGGCAAAATCGCCGGATATGGCCGAGAGATTATCGTAGCACACCAGGTGCCGCGCATTGGCGGAAATCCAAATATCAGCCGGGTCTTTCGGCATGGTGCGACCAGTCAGGCGCGAGGGATCAATAAGCGCTTGTAGGAATGCCCCCGCTTTTGATTTGCCCGACCCTTGCTCTCCATGCAGCAACATTGCCGGGTACTGACCAGGCCCTTCGAAGGGGCGCGCGGCACAGATCAACCATGCCCAAATCAGCACCAGGTCATCGCCTTCAGCATTGATCACGCGCGCCAAATCGCCCCAGCTTGCCGATGCCTGTTCTGGTTCGGGCAGAGGCTGCGCATCCGCACCGCGCAGAAATGAGACCGGCACATCTTGCGCCAACACGATACGCCACCCTCCCTGCGAGACCGCCACCGCGCGGCGCTCTCCGCCGGGGTCTCGCCCGCCAAGGTCCACAAAAATTTCGCCCCGATGTAGCGCATAGCGGCGCCAAGCCATGCGGACCTCGCCTGACGCCAGCGCCTTGGCTTCAGCATCCGCACACAGATCGGTAAGCGCCGTGCCCGCCAAGCCTTCACCATGCGCTTGCAAGTTCTTCACGCGCAGGTGATTGCCAAATTCGCGTGACGCGATGCGCATGTGTTCCATGTGTCCCTTCGGGTGCGGGACAGATGCGTGGGGCGTTCCGTCATCCGTTACCCAAAATTCAATGCCGGCCAGTAGCAGCGCACGTTTATTGCGGCGGTTGCGCTCGGCAGATTCCTTGCCTTGCGGCGCGGTGGGGTCGCCTTCATCAATCACAAAATCACCGCTCATTTTCCGCACTCCCCCGGCTGCGCCAAAGGTCGTTGAAATCTTGGCCGGGTGTTTGGGGGCGGGCGATTTTCACCGCCCGGCCTTCAGCCTTCCACCGCGCCAGCGCAGCCCGTGCGGCCTTCAGGCCGGGGCCATCGTGATCAGCAGCGACAACGATTTCCTTGATGCTGGCAGGCAGCTTCAGCTTGAATTCGAGATTAGGTGCCGAGATGGCAGCCCATGCCGGCGCCTTCAGCATCAGGCCGGCGCTAATGCTGGTTTCGATTCCCTCGCCAATAACCAGCCGATCGGCAATCGGCGCCAGCCGCACCGCCGCGCCAGCAACCATGCCCAGCGTCTTGCGCGGCGTGGCAATCGGCGCCTTGCCCTTGCCATCCTGCGCGATGAATGTGCGGTGGATGGCCTGGGGGGTGCCGTCATGGTCCACCATCAGCGCCAACATCACCGGCCAGCGCTTGCCACTATCGCGGCAGAGGTGATTCGGCAGGAAGCGCAGCGGCATGTCATCGCGCAGCGTGATC
This sequence comes from Allobosea thiooxidans, assembly GCA_943370125.1. Lineage (GTDB taxonomy): Bacteria > Pseudomonadota > Alphaproteobacteria > Acetobacterales > Acetobacteraceae > Neoroseomonas. Next base: position 74,730 of record CALRPR020000004.1, read on the forward strand.
CCGCGCGCAGCAAGGTAGCGTTCCACCACCGTCGCCACCGCCGGCTGCGCATCGTGCCAGAGGTTCAAGGCCCATTCGCGTTTTTGCGCTTGGCTGCCATCAGCCGCCGCGGCGATCGGCGCAGCCTGCGCGGCTTGGCCTGCGATGGCAGCCGTCACCGCGGCCTGGTCTTGGCAGGCTCCGCACCACCAAAGCGCGCGGCCATTTTGCGAGGTGACGCGCAGGGCATCTTTGTAACCACACGCGGGGCATGTGCCGACAAAAGAACCCGCCACCGGGCGCAGATTGAAGCGCCGCGCGATTTCTCGAATGTCAGTCATGCCGCACCCCCGGAAGGTAGCGGCGCGATTCGTTGCGCTCTGCCTTGTCATCCTGCGCGGCGAGGCTGGCCATGGCGGCCTTCAGCAGGTCGCGCTCGCAGCGGCGGCGTTCGGTGGCGGGGTCCTGGTTTTCTATTGCATAGCGCAGGGCGCGGGCCTGCCCCCACCACCGCGGACGGCATTCTGGCACCGGACCGGCAGTTAGCGCCGCGGCACACGCCAGCAGCTTGCGCAGGCTCTCGGCCAGCGCATCATTCGCACGCAAGGACATGGCTTTGCCTCAGGCCGCCGAATTCATGCGCGCCAAGCGCCGGGCCGCGGCCTGGTTGCGTGGCAGGCAGCGGGTTTGTTCCATTGCGTGGCGAATTTCTGAGGCATACCAGCGAGGTGCTCTCGGCATGGGATAGACCGGCGCCGGCATGCGACCAGCCGCCACCGCGCGCCAGAATGCACCAAGTGACAAGCCCGCCACGGGCGCGGCAGTTTCAGCATCCAGCGGGAGTTCCGCCGGGTTCGGCTGCGCCGGGATGCTGGCACTGGCCATTAGCGCAGCCTTGCCGCGCGTGGCGCGGTTTTGCACCTGCGCAGCGGTGGCAGCGGTTTGGTTTTCAATGTTCGATTGCATGGTTAGGGGCGCTCCTGCTGATTTTGGAATGCCCATTCATGCCGTGCGGTGGCGCGAAAAATATATTCTAAGGTTGAAAGTCAAACATTTCAGAGATGTAGCTATCAAATAGCGGTTGTGCCTAACCGCCCTGCTATGGGGTCTAATCCAATTTGATGCGCAATTGCTCTGCCGGGCGGATGCTGAAACCGGCACCGCCTCCCTGGAATAAGCGCTGCGCAGTCTCCGCCTCGGCAACCAGGCGGCGTAGCCTTGCCTGGGGATCAGGCGCGCAGGCCAGCGCCGGCCAATTCCATGGCGAAACATCAGCCGCAAAGAATGCCTCTTGCAGCGCATGGGCAAGGTGAAGGACGGGGCGGCTTTCTCGCCATACGTTCCAGTGTGTATTCCTTGCCATGCTCTCAGTTACAACGTTGCCGCGCCGATAAAATTCAGCCTGTTCGGCACGGGCAGCAAGGATGCGTCCGAATTGGTTTTTCGTATCCGTCACCCTTTGCCCTTCAGGGCCTAACATCAAGCGCAGGCGCAATTCGATGGCCGGGAAGCGGCGCATCATCAACCGATGGCCGGTCAATTGGATCAGCTTCGCACCGTTTTCGCGTGTCATATTGCGCCAAGCCTCGCCCCGAATGGGCCGACCAGCCCGGCTTTGCATTGAAACCCGCACACCATTCGCGCGCTCAATTCCCGCAATGAAGGCGGCCATAGCGCGATCAAATGCAGCCGATTTTGCCTTGGTGCCGATCGGCGGCCAGGCGCAAGCGCAGATCAGCACGGCGATTGAAAGCCGTGCCAATCCTTCAGAATGGGCAAAGACGCGAATGGGGTTCTCTGCGATCATTCTGCGCTGCGCCTTCCATCGGCGCAGACCATATCAGCCCGCAGATTCCAGGCTGCGCGCATGTTCCACCCGTTCGCGCGCATCTTCCAGTAGGTCCGACAGATTGCGGTGGATAAAGCCCAGGGCACTTTGCGCCGACCCGTCAAGGTGCCCGGAGACAGAGAAATACATCAGCGCGTCAATTCCGGCGCTCAGATCACCAAGCGCATCAGCGGCGCGCAGCAAGGCGATCGGCAATGTGGTAGGGGTGTCGTTAGCTTCGCTTGGCATGGTCTATCCATCCTTGTGAGGTCAGGCGGGGCAGGTGATACGAGCACCGGCTCCGCCGTTCTATTGCCTGGGAAAGCGCCCCGGCGCGCATCTCCAACAGCCGCCGCGCGTTTCAATGCGTGGTGGCCTTTCCTATGGCGGCTTCCACCGCCTGGTTAAGCGCTTCCTCTGCCGCGGTGATTTCCAGCGGCACCAAAGGTCCGCCACCGCGGCGCTGATGTTCCAGCACCAGCGCGCGCAGGTGATCAGCCGCCACCTTCACCGCCGGGAAATCGGCTTCAAGGTCTCGGGTATAGCGCGGGTGGATCATGCGCCGGCGCCTCTGGCGCGGCGATCGGCCAGCGTCACCAGTTCCGCACCCTGCCCGACCAGGCCCGCCACATGCCCCTGCCATAATGCCAGGGCTGCAATGATTTCCTGCGCGTAGTCATAGCGCTCATATGTCCCGACCAGGCCGGCACGTCCGCCGATATGGTTGATGCTCGCCTCGGCATGTTCGCGCGGCACACCAAGGCGGGTTAGGCCCGTCCGCACCGTGCGGCGCAGATCATGCCAGCGCCATAGTGCCGGCGCAGGCAGGCCAGCCTTTGCGGCTTCGCCGGCCATGGCAATGTCCACCCGTTCCTTCAGCTTGGAAAAACCCCGGAAACCAGCACCGCGCGTCCGCCCCAACAGGTGATGGCCGGGCCGCATGTCATCACTGGCAGGCCATACCGCGCGCAATTCCGCCAAGGCTGATGCGTTTAGCGGCACGGTATAGCCGGCCTGGCTCTTTGTTCTTTCGCCGGGGATGGACCAAAGGCCCGTGGCCAGATCAATTTCCCGGCACACAATATCCGCAACCTCTTTCTCTCTGGCGCCAGTCAGGATCAGCAGCCGCACAAAGGCGCGTAGTTTTGGCGGCTCGCGATTGGCGACACCCCAAAGCAGGGCAAGTTCCTGATCCGTCAAAACCCTGTCCCGTGCCTTTGGTGTGGGTGCCAGCGTGGCAGCGCCTTTGCGTGGCAGTAGGGGCAGGTCCACCAAGCCCTGCGCCTCGGCATGGTTGAGGAAGGACGAAACAACGCGATAGATCAGCGCTGCCATGCCGGGTGCGGTTTTCCGCTTTGCGGTGACTATGCCAGTCCAATCGGCGCGCGTGGTTTGCTTCAGCTTGCGCTTGCCCAGCTTGGGCAGGATGTAGCGGGTGGCGATGCGCGCCACTTCGCCAGCATGCTTATCTGACCATGGGCTTTGTGCGTCGGCTGCGCGATCGGCCTGCCACGCGTCAAGCGCTTCCTTCACTGTTTGCAGCCGTGATTCCTCTGCCCGCGCAGCGCGGGCGGCTTTGCGTTCCGCCGCGGGATCAGCGCCTAAAGAGATTTTTTTCAGCATCTCGCGTGCGACGTCACGCGCATCGGCAATGCCTAGCGTTGGATATGCGCCCACCTTCACGCGGGTTTGCCTTCCATCCTTGGCGCGGGTGCGGACACTCCAGATTCCCAAAGTCAGGTCGGCTTCCTTTCCGTCCTTGGTGCGGGTGCGCTTGGGAGCAGGTTTGGCCGAGACCAGCCGCAGAACCAAGCCCTTGCATCGCGTGTCGCGAATTTCGACCCGCCCCGCGGTGGGGGGTGCCAGGGTGCGAAGCCAAGCATCATTCAAATCGCGTTGCATCAGCCCATTGCCCTTTCCGGTCCAAAATGTGCCCGGTCAGTCTATTGCCGGAAATGTGCCCCCGTTTCGCATTCGGGGGCACAAATCGGGGGCACAAACCAAACGGGGGCACACCGGGGGCACAAATTATGCGCGATGCTGGGGCATTGCAAGTTATTTCTGAGAATTAGCGGTGATGTATTTCAAAGGAAAGTTTTGGATATGGGGTTTTTCGAACCCGCCCGGCAGGGCCATATCGGCTGATTCGTAATCAGTAGGTCCGGGGTTCAATTCCCCGAGTCGGCACCAGTATTCCTTAGCGAACCCCACCCGCGCCCCAGGCAATGTTAAGCCTTTGGCAGCGCTGCGCCTGATAGGCGTGCTTTCAAGCCCACTGGAATCATTTGGCTGCTCGGCGTGCGACCAAATAAGAATTTACTGCGCGATCGGTGAACGAATGAGAACGGGACGCGCTAGAAATTCGATATTTGAGGCGGATTAGTGTTGCGTACCGTCAATCACTCATTCGGCTTCAGATTATTGCGCCGCGCCACCTCACCCCAACGCTCAAGCTCTGCCGCCACAAAGGCGCGAAACACATCGGGCGCCATGGGGCTCGGCAATGCGCCCTCATCTGCCAGGCGTGCCAGCACATCAGGGCTGGCCAAGGCGGCATTGGTCGCGTCCGCAAGCTTCGCCACAACCTCGGGCGGTGTGCGGGATGGCGCCACAATGCCATACCACTGCATCGCCTCAAACCCCGGAATGGTTTCGCTGATGGCTCGGATATCGGGGGTCTGCGCCAGCCTTTCCTTGGCCGTGGTACCAAGTGCGGCCACGCGCCCGGCGCGCAGTACAGGGAGTGCCGCGGGCGTGCCGGTCATGCCGGATTGGATATTGCCTGCAATCAAATCAATCACCATCGGCCCCGAGCCACGATAGGGCACATGCACCATCTTAATGCCCGCGGCTTCCAGGAACGCAATCATGCCGATATGCACATTGGAACCGGCGCCGGCGCTGCCATAGGTGATGGTATCGGGTGCGGCCTTGGCGCGGGCGATGAAGCCGGCAAGGCCACCTTCCGCCAGGTTGTGCTGCGCCAGAAGCACCATGGGCACTTTGGCGATCATGCCGATATGCGCGAAATCCTTCATGACATCGGCGCGCATGCGATAGACATGCGGGTTCACCGCCAAAGTGCTGATCATGCCAATGCCAATGGTATACCCATCGGGCTGGGCTGCGGCGATTGCCTCGGTCGCGATCACCCCGGCGGCACCACCGCGATTTTCCACCACGACAGGTTGGCCAAGGCTGACCTGCATGGTCTGCGCCATGACGCGCGCCAGAATATCCGTGGCCCCGCCAGGTGCGGCCGGCGCGATGAAGGTAATGGGCCGGCGCGGCCAGGACGCTTGGGCCAAGGCAGGGCTGGCAAGCAGCGCAGGGGACAGGAACAGGCTACGGCGTGTGGTTTTCATCTGGTTTTCCTTTGGCTTATAGCCTGACGCCTCAGCCTGCCCTTTGGCAAGGAAAAGCTGCGCCCAGACGCGGCAGAAACCGTGAAATCATGGTAAGATTTTCATTCCATTCGGCAGTTTAGCCGGATATAGTCTCGCCATGGACGATATAGACCGGAATATCCTGCTGGAATTGCAAGGCAATGGCGCGGCGGGGTTGGCGGAACTCGCGAAGGTGGCGGGGCTTTCCGTCTCGGCCACGGCGGAACGCGTCAAGCGCCTCGAAGAACGCGGCACCATTCGCGGTTGGCGGGCGGATCTGGACCCGGCGGCGGTGGGCTGCCCGCAGCTCGCCTGGGTTTTTGTCATGCTGCAATCCGGCGCCGAACAAGGCTTTGTCTCCGCCATGTCGCAGGAAGAAGCGGTGCTGGAATGCCACGCGATTTCCGGGCGCTGGTCTTACCAATTGAAGCTGCGCCTGCCGGATTTGGCGGCGGTGGATAGTTTCACCAATGCCACGCTGCGCGCTTTGCCTGGGGTGATGCGCACGGAAACCCTGGTGGGGCTGGTGACGCATAAGGAAACTAGCGCTCTCCCGATTGCTCCGGCGGATGAGGAAGAATAACCCCGGCGGCCTCAATAAGGCGTGGCGCCGATGAGCCGCCGCCCGCTTGAAATCACGCCCGGTTTGATGCTGCGCGCCTATGGCGCCGGGCTTTTCCCCATGGCGGAAGGAAGGGGCAGCAAGAAGCTCCATTGGTTGGATCCGGCGCTGCGCGGCATTCTGCCACTCGATCACAAATTCCATCTGCCGCGCCGGCTGCGGCGCACGGTGCTGTCTGGCCGCTTCAGCGTGACTGCGGATCAGGATTTTGCCGGCGTTATTGCGGGCTGCGCGGAACCCGCGCCAGGCCGCGCCGATACCTGGATCAATGACGAAATCGAAACGCTGTTCACCGCGCTGCATCGCATGGGTGCCGCCCATTCCGTCGAAGTCTGGCAGGATGGCGCGCTGGTCGGCGGGCTTTATGGCGTGCGTATCGGCGGCGCGTTTTTTGGCGAGAGCATGTTCTCCCGCACTACCGATGCTTCAAAGGTAGCGCTGGTGGCGCTTGTGGCGCGGCTCAGGCTGGGCGGCTTCACGCTATTGGACACGCAATTCCTGACCGCGCATCTGGCGCGGTTTGGCGCGGTGGAAGTCCCCAAGGGCGATTATAAGCGCCTGCTGGAAGCGGCGATTGCCGTGCCGGCGCAGTGGTGGCCCGCGCCCGATCCCGCGCTGCTGGAAGCAGAAATTCGCGCGATGAGCGTTTCAGCGCCGGATCAGCCCACTCATGGGGCTTGAGGCATCCGCGCTGTAATTGCGCGGCATGCGCCCCGCCAGATACGCATGGCGCCCAGCTTCCACCGCGGCCTTCATGGCGCGCGCCATGCGCACTGGATTTTTCGCATGCGCAATCGCGGAATTGAGCAGCACGGCATCGCAGCCAAGCTCCATCGCCAAAGCCGCATCAGAGGCCGTGCCAATACCGGCATCCACCAGAACCGGCACCTTGGCCTCGCGCTTGATGGCGCTGATCATATAGGGGTTCACCACCCCCATGCCGGACCCGATGGGCGCGCCCAAGGGCATGATGGCTACGCAGCCCATATCTTCCAGGCGCTTGGCCGCCAGCGGGTCATCCGCGCAATAGACCATGACCTGAAAGCCATCGGAGATCAGCGCTTCCGCCGCTTCAAAAGTGGCCGGCATATCGGGATACAGGAAGGGCGCCGGGCCCAACACTTCCAGCTTCACCAAATTCCACCCCCCGGCTTCCCGCGCCAGGCGCAGCGTGCGCACCGCATCCTTGGCCGTATGGCAGCCGGCCGTATTGGGCAGATAGGTATAGCGCTTGGGGGAGACGTAATCCTGCAGCATCGGCGCCTTGGGGTCCGAAAGGTTCACCCGGCGCACCGCTACGGTGACAATCTCAGCGCCCGACGCTTCAATGGCCGCGGCGGTTTCGTCCAAGTCCTTGTAGCGGCCCGTGCCCACGATCAGGCGGGATTGGAAGCGCTGGCCGGCGACCTGCCAGCTATCATCATCCGTGTCAGACATGCTCAGCCGCCCCCGATGAAGTGAACGATTTCAAGCCTATCGCCCTCGACCAAGGCAACATCGGCATAGGTGGAACGCGGCACAATTTCCTCATTACGCTCAACCGCTACCTTGCGCGTATCGAGCCCAATGGCGGCCAGCAGCGCCGCCACAGTGGCGCCCTGGGGCATCTGGCGGGTTTCTCCATTCACGGAAATGGCGATGGCGGACATGGGCCCAATGTGGCGGGCCAGGGGCGGAAGGGCAAGCGCCCGCCCCGCTTGCCCGGCTTGGACCCCCCGTGCTAGCGCAAATGCTCGTTCAATCCGCAAGGGAAGCGCCGTGACCCCGCCTTTGATCGCCGTGCTGAACGGCCCGAACCTGAACATGCTTGGCGTGCGAGAGCCCGATAAATACGGCACCGCCACGCTGGATGATGTGGAAGCGCTTTGCGCCGAAGTGGCGGACGAGCTTGGCCTCGCGATTGATTTCCGCCAGACCAATAGCGAAGGCGAATTGGTGACCTGGGTGCAGGAATGCCGCGGGCGCGCTGCCGGCATCATCATGAACCCGGCGGGCTATACCACCACGTCCATCGCCGTCATGGATGCGCTTTTGGCCGTGGGTGTGCCGGTGATTGAAGTGCACATCACGAATATCCATCGCCGGGAGGAATTCCGGCATCACAGTTTCATTTCCAAGGCCGCGACCGGCGTAATTTGCG
>CALRPR020000005.1:0-75660 GCA_943370125.1 Allobosea thiooxidans
AAATATGGGCGCCACACCCCAGGTTGCGCCGGCCTCAACCCCGCCCACACCAGCGGTTACGCCGCCTGCTCCGCCACCGGCACCTGCCCAGACGCAGCCCGACCCGGCGGCGCGCCCACTCGTGGTGGTGCCGCCCCGGCGTACCACGCCTGTTGGTTTGCTGGCGGAAGGCCGGGCCATTTCGCTTGATCTTGGGGCAGAAACCTCCGCCGCCGTCTTCCGCCATGGCGATTGGGTAGTCGCCGTTTTTGATCGGCCTGAGGCGCTGGAGCTTTCTCAATTGCAGGGCAGCGCGATCTTCCGTGGCATGGAAACACGCCAAACGGGTGATGCCACCATTCTGCAAATGCGCCTGGCGCCACCCGGCACGCTCCGCCCGCGCCGAGAGGGCAATGCCTGGGTGATTGAAGCCTTCCGCGACGCAGTGGAGGCCAATCGCGCGCTGACGGCCATCACGCCGGAACTGGATCAGGGGCCGCCGGTACGGCTGGTGCTGCGTGCAGCGCGCCCAGGCCGCAGCGTAACAGTGCTTGATCCTGAAACTGGCAGCCCGCTGCTTGTCGGCACGCTACGTGAGGCCGGGCAGGCGGTTGCGATTGGCCGGCGCCAGCCTGAATTCCAACTGCTTCCGGCAATGTTGGGTGTCGCCGTGCTGCCCCGGGGCGATAACATCCAACTCCGCGCCTTGAATGACCGCTTCATCCTGCAAGCCTCAGGCATGGATTCACTCAGGCTTGGCGCCGATGCAGGGCGGGAACCGCTGGCCGAAGCTGCGACACTCAGCCGCGTCATGGATTTGCCCTCAGCCAATGCAGCGACACTTTTGGAAAGACTGCGCACGTCTAGCGCCAATATCGGCGAAGCAGGCCCGCTTGGCCGTTCAGAGGCGCGGCGCCATGCGGCGGAAACTCTGCTCGCGCTTGGCATGGCGCAGGAAGCGCAGGCCATGGCGACCCTAGCATTGCAGGAAGACCCGCGCGCGGGGGCCGATGCGCGGCTTGTGATGGTGCAGGCCGCCGCGGCTCTGGTTGCGGGGCGTGAGGCTGAAGCGCGGCAGCTTGAAAACCCGCAAATGCCCTCGACCGATGAAACCACGCTTTGGCGCGGTTTTCTGGCGGCTGCCCGGGGCGATCACGCTGTGGCCGGCCCCGCCATTGCCGCCAGCCTCCCGCTTTTGCTCTCCTACCCAAGGCCGCTGGCCCAGCGGCTGATCCCGATCGCTATGGAAAGCCTTGCGGCTGCCGGTGAATTGACCGCCGCCAACCGCTTAGGTGACGCGGAACCGGACAACCCCAGCCTGCACCTTGCCCGCGGCATGCTCGCCGAAGCCGATGGCCGGATCGAGGATGCGCTGACGGCCTATCGTCAGGCGATACAGGGCCGCGACCGCTTGCGCCGTGCCCGCGCGATCAGACGCAGCGTGGAATTGCGCTTGGCCGTGGGGCAGCTTGATGCCGCCGGCGCCATGGCCGAATTGGAAGCCGCACTCTTTGCCTGGCGCGGCGATGCGGATGAGGTGAATGCGCGCATTCGTTTGGCTGAATTGCGGCGTGAAGCCGGCAATGGCCGCGCCGCTTTTGAATTGCTGCAAGAAACCCAGCGCTTCTTCCCTGAGCGTGCAAACGATCTGCGCCCGCATCTACGCGCCGCCTTCGTCGCAGCGCTGCAAAGCGCGCCCCCCTTGAACGCCGCCGCTTTCTATGATGCGCATCCGGAATTCCTGCCGGAGGATGAGGCGGGCATCCGTTCCGTGCTGGTTCTGGCGGATCGGCTGGCCGCGCTTGACCTGGTTGATCGCGCTTCCGCCGTGCTGCGTGACGCGCTGGGGCGCTTGACTGACCCGGCGGCACGCAAGCCCGTCAGCACCAAGCTTGCCGCCTTGCGCCTTTCGGAAGGCGACGCCCAAGGGGCGCTGGCCGCCTTGGATGCGGCAACCGAAGGCAGCGGCGAGGAAGTTGAACGCAGCATTCTGCGCGGACGCGCCCTTGCGCGCGCCGGAAATCGTCGCGTTGCCGAAGGGGTGCTTTCCGAACTTGGTGATGACGGGGCAGAAGCGCTCGCGGAAATTCGCGCCGAGGTACAGGATTGGTCAGGCGCTGCCTCTGCCATGCTTCAACATATTGACGCCAAGATACCGCCAGCGCCTGCGCCGCTCAGCCCAACGATGCGGCGTGACTTGGCGCGCACGGCGGCCTATGCGGCGATGGCCAATGACACCAATACGCTAGCGCAACTTCGCGATAACTATGGCGCACGCATGCAGGGCGGGCCTCTTGCGGAGGCTTTCATGCTGCTAACCGGCGAATCATTGCGCGGTGTGCAGGATTTGCCGCGGCTGCAACGCGAAATCAGCCAATTGCGCCTGCTGCCGCAAAGATTGGGCGGCTTGAACACGGCCGCGCCACCTCAGCGGTAAAGTTTTTGGCCAATAGCGCTCCTAGCCAGAAATTTCATAATCTAAATTACGGTTTTCCCTTGCATATCATTCCCGCTTGCCCCATATGCCCGCGCTGTTGACCTGATCGGATATCCTGATCGCCCTGGTCATCTGCTGGCTGGAAGGAGCCCTGCTATGGAAGCTCTCGTCCAACCGGGGATGGTCTCGGATTTGCCGAGCGACACCCGGAAATTTGACGAAGACGTCTCGGCCCATGCCGAGAAGGATTATTTCGTTCAGCGTGACGGTGTGCGCTACGCCGGGACGCATCTCATCGTGGATTTGTGGGGGGCGACCAATCTGGACGACCCCAACCATATTGATGCCGTGCTGCGTGAAGGCGCGCTCGCCACTGGGGCGACGATCCTGCATGGGCATTTTCATCATTTCTCGCCCAATGGCGGGGTATCGGGCGTGCTGGTGCTGGCGGAAAGCCATGTGTCCATTCACACTTGGCCGGAACGCGATTACGCCGCGCTTGATATCTTCGTCTGCGGCGATTGCGATCCCTATAAGGCGATCCCGGCGCTCAAGCGCGGCTTCCTGCCGGAACGCGTGCAGCTTGCCGAACATAAGCGTGGCCTGATCGGCTGAGCCAATTTCGATATCGTTTTGATGGGGCCGGGTGGCAACGCCCGGCCCTTCTTCATGAATGAGGTGCCGCCATGGCGACCGATAGCTGGATCAATGAAACCCTTTACGCCGCCTGGGGCCAACGCTTCCGCGTGAAGCGCGAATTGGCGCGGGTGCAATCGGATTTTCAGGACATTGTCGTCTTTGAAAGCGAAACCCATGGCCGGGTGATGCTGCTGGATGGCGTGGTGCAGATCACGGAAGGCGATGAATTCGTCTATCAGGAAATGATCACCCATGTGCCCATCCTGGCCCATGGCGCGGCCAAGCGCGTGCTGATCATCGGCGCGGGTGATGGTGGCGTGTTGAAGCGCGTACTTCAGCATCGTGGCGTCGAAAAAGCCGTGATGGTGGAAATTGATGGCGAAGTGGTGCGGCTTGCCAAGGAATTTCTGCCGACCATTGGTGGCACTGCCTGGAATGATCCGCGCGCCGAGGTGATCATTGGCGATGGCATTGATTATGTGCGTGTGGCACCCGCGGAAAGCTTTGATGTGGTCATCGTGGACAGCACGGATCCGATTGGCGTTGGTGAGGCACTTTTCACCGATGAATTCTACGCCAATGCGGCGCGCATCCTCTCTCCGCGTGGCTTGATCGTCAATCAATGCGGCGTGCCCTTCATGCAGGCCGATGAATTGCACGAAACTTCGCGCCGGCGTGCGAAATCCTTCCCGGATAATTGGGCCTATCTGGCGGCGGTGCCGACCTATGTCGGTGGCTTCATGACCCTCGGCTGGGCAGCGAAGGATGCGTCATGCCGCGCGGTTGCCACTGATGAAATTCGCCGCCGAGCAGTAGCTTCCGGCATTTTGGGCACCACGCGTTATTGGACGCCGGAAATCCATACCGGCGCTTTCAATCTGCCGCCTTATATCGCGGAAAATCTTCCAGGCGCCTAAATTTTGCAAGGCTTCAACTCAAGTTGAAGCCTTGCACCAGGCTGCCCGAAACCAGGCGCCAGCCATCCACCAGCACGAAAAAGATCAGCTTGAAGGGCAGCGCCACGACGGATGGCGGCAGCATCATCATGCCAAGCGACATCAGAATGCTCGCAATCACCATATCAATAACCAGGAAGGGCAGGAAAAGCAGGAAGCCAATTTCAAAGGCGCGCTTCAATTCACCCACGATGAAAGCAGGGATCAGGGCGCGCCAGGGGGTCTCAGCCGGATTTGTCACGGCCGGGATGCCGCCCAGGTCCATGAAAAGGATCAGATCATCTTCCCGGATATTGGCCACCATGAACATGCGGAAGGGCTGCGCCGCCGCTTCCAGCCCGGCCAATTCGGAAATCCGCCCTTCGGTCATCGGCACAACGCCCTGCGTCCAGGAAGCCTCAAACACCGGCTGCATGACGAAGAAGGTCAGGAACAGCGCAAGCCCAATCAGCACCGGATTGGGCGGGATGCCGGGCGCGCCGATGGCGCTGCGCAGCAATGACAGCACAATCACAATGCGCGCGAAGGCAGTTGCCATCACCAGCAAGGATGGCGCGAGCGACAGCAGCCCGATCAGCGCAGTCAACTGTACCAGCCGCGCCGTGGCGCCCGGTTGCCCGGTCTGACCAAGATCAATCGAAACGCTCTGCGCCAGAGCCACACCCGCGGGCAGTGCCAGCAAGGCAAGGCCGCCGAGGACCCAAAAAACTATTCTGCGACTCATGGCTTAGGCGGTTCCTCATTCTTGGGTGGCAACCAGCCCAGGCATAGATCCTGTGGTCCGCCCGTCAGCAATAACACTTCCCGGCCATCGCAGCGCAGGATCATCACGCGCCGGCGCGCATCCAGCGCCAGCACTTCTTGCAATTTCAGGCGTTGCCCGCCGGTCTGCGGGGCCAGGCCCGTGGCGCGCAGCAACCGCGCCAGCAGCCATATCAGCCCCAACACGAAAATCAGCGAAATGCCGGCGGTGAGCCAATTGGCAAGGCTAAGGGTCATGGCCGCTCCCCTACATTGTTTGGCCGTGGCAGGGCTGCTTGCAACCTTTCGACCTGCACGAGCAAGGCTGCCAGATTGCGCCGCAGCGCCGGGGCCATGGCCGCAGGTGCGGCCCCTGCCGCAGCACAAAGGCGGGCAATTTCAGCATCCAGCCCGGTAAGATCGAGCGCATAACCCTCGGCAAGACTTGCCTCCGCCCGGGTCAGGCTTTCCCCCATGGCCTTGATGGCGGCAAGAACCGCTAGGCCATGGCGGCTCGCTTCCGCGCCTGTGCTATCTTCAAAATCCGTGTTCACTGGGCTATCCAACAGGTTCGGTGGAAAAAAACCATTAGAAAATGTTGTAACAAGACGCTTTTTAACGCATTTTGGCCCGTAACGTGCAAGGATGGGATTATGGACCCGACCAAGACCGGACCGATTGCCCTTGCCGAACAGCGTTTGCGCTGGACGGAAGCGCGCCAGCGCGTGCTGGCCCAAAATATCGCCAATGCGGATACGCCCAATTACCGGCCTTCCGATATGCAGCCCTTTGCCAAGGTTCTGTCCGGCAAGCTCACGGAAAAGCAGATGGTGGCAACCAATGCCAATCATTTGCAGGGCACGCGCCAGCAGGATGGCCGCACGCTCAAGGAACGCATCTCTGCCACGCGTGACCCAAGCGGGAATGCCGTGTCCCTTGAACGCGAAGCGCTGCGCGTTGCCGATACCGATTCCGCCCATGCCACCGCGCTTTCGGTGCGTCGGCGCTATATGAGCATGTTCATGACCGCCCTTGGGCGGAATCAGACTTAAGAAGGGCGCTGAGCCATGGAACTTGATCGCGCAATGCGCATAGCCGCCGCCGGGATGGATACGCAGAGTTCTCGGTTGCGGGTGGTGGCAGAAAACCTGGCCAATCGCGACACCACATCAGAAGTTGCTGGCGGCGATCCTTTCCGCCGCAAGACCGTGACCTTTGCCAATCGCTTTGACCGGGCCTTGGGTGCGAATACCGTGCGGGTTGCGCGCGTTGGGACCGCCAAGGGGGATTTCCCCACGCGTCACGACCCGAACCATCCGGCCGCCAATGCCCAGGGCTATGTGAAGACTCCGAATGTGAATTCCACCATTGAAGTGATGGATATGCGCGAAGCCCAGCGCAGCTACAGCGCCAATCTTTCGGTGCTGGAAGTCAGCCGCGGCATGTTGACCCGCACTATTGAGGCGATGCGCTAATGGCCCTACCTCTGACCCCCGGCGGCGCTGCCGCCGCCTATCGTGCCAATATGGCAGCACCTTCCGCCGCCCCCGCTGCCATCGGCGGCGGTGAGACGGCAAGCTTTGGTGACGCGCTTTCCCGCGCCGTGCAGAACGCCGTCAATACCAGCCGAGAAGCCGAAACCGCTTCCGCGCGTGGCCTGACCGGTGAGGGGAGCGTGACCGATCTGGTGGTGGCCGTGGGGCGTGCGGAACTTACCTTGCAAACCGCAGTGGCAGTGCGTGACCGCGTGGTCGCTGCCTATCAGGAAGTGATGCGTATGCCGATCTGACGCCGATTTTGGCGTTACGCATGGGCAAGGAAAGGCAGGGCGATGGGCGGCATCGCTGAAGCAAGCCGGGAAGCGCTTTGGGTCACTCTGCAAATCGGCGGGCCGCTCTTGATTCTGCTGCTGATCGTTGGGCTGGTGGTGGCCGTGTTCCAGGCGCTGACCCAAGTGAATGAGGCAAGCCTTTCCTTCCTGCCAAAAATGGCCGCGCTAGCCATCGCCCTTATCTTGCTGACGCCCTTCTTCACCGGGGTGCTGCGCGGCTATGCGCAAAGCCTGTTCGACATGATCATCCAGGTTGGGTCGAGGCCCTAGTGGTGCGGTTCATGCTGATCTTTCCTGCCGCCGGAATGCCCCCGCGCACCACTGGCTGTATGTTTGGTGGGCCGATTCACGCTGCTGTCGGGAACCGTCAGCAGCGATCGGACCATATGTTTGGTGGGCCGATTCACGCTGCTGTCGTGAGCCGACAGCAGCGATCGGACCACATGTTTGGTGGGCCGATTCACGCTGCTGTCGTGAGCCGACAGCAGCGATCGGACCACTAGCCATGACCGAAGCGGAATGGCTCGCGGCACTGCCTGATATGGTATTTCGTGCCGTATTACTGCTGGCGCGCATCGGTGCGGTGGTGATGCTGATGCCAGGGCTCGGTGAACAGGAAGTCCCGAGCAATTATCGCCTGGGGCTAGGCTTCGCACTCGTGATGGTGCTCTATCCCGTCCTATCGCCAGCCCTGCCGGCCACACCTGATGCGGTGGGCGAAATGCTGCGCTTGATCTCGATCGAAATCCTCATTGGAATCTGGTATGGCGCACTCACGCGGCTGGTTACTCTGGCCATGACCATGGCCGGTCAGCTTTTCGCACTGCTGCTTGGGCTTTCGCAGTTGCTGGTGCCAGACCCGGCTATCGGAGGGCAGAATGCCGTGACGGGGCGATTTTTTGCGCTGCTCTCCGTGGTACTCATGCTCAGCAGCGGGCTTTACGCGGTACCGCTCCGCGCCATCGCCGAGAGTTATGCGGTGCTGCCAGTGGGCGAAGGGTTTCTGGCCGGACCAGGGGCCGAGGCCATGGCGGCGGCGGTTGGGCAAAGCTTCATTCTTGCACTGCAACTCATGGCGCCTTTCCTGCTGCTTTCCGTGGTGCTGAATGTTTCCTTTGGTCTTCTCGCGCGCATCGCGCCGCAGGTGCAGATCTACTTTCTGGTCGTGCCGGGGCAAATCGTGCTTGGCCTTTTGCTGCTAGCCCTGTTATTGCCGGCCATGCTTGGACTTTATGCCAGTATCGCGCGGGATACTTTCCTCGCCCTGCCTGGGGTGCGTTGAGCCATGTCGGGTAGCGGCGGCGGCGAGGAAGGCGGCCAGGACAAGACAGAAGAAGCCACCGCAAGGCGTATCGAAAAGGCGCGGGAAGAAGGCCAGATCGTCATGTCGCGCGAAGTAGTCGGCTTCGTGGCACTTGGCGCCGCGCTGGTCGGTATGATGTTTGGCCTTCCGCCGCTTGGGTATGAATTGATGCGCGGCATGCGCGGCGTCTTGGAAAACGGACATCAATTGCAAGTTGGTCTTGTCGCGACCGAGATGATGCGCCTTGGCCTGCTTGCCGTGCTGCCTGTCATGGTCATGGGCATGATTGGCGCCATAGCCGGCACCATGCTGCAAAGCCGCGGGCTGATTTCGGCTAAGGGGCTGAAGCCGCAATTCTCCCGCCTTAATCCTGGCTCCGGCATCAAGCGCCTGATTGGCCCTGATGGTGGCATCGAATTCCTGCGCACGCTGATCAAGCTTGGCGTGGTTGGCGCTGCGCTTTGGTGGGCGCTTGGCGATCCACGAGAATTGCGCGCTGCCCTTTCACTTGGGCCGGGTGACCTGCTGCGCCTGATGGTGCGCGCTTCGATGGATCTGTTCATCGCAGCCATGATCGCCTTCGCGGGGATTGCCGTGCTGGACTACCTTGTGGTGCGTTTTCGCCATTTGCATAAGCTTCGCATGACGCGCCAGGAATTGCGTGAGGAAGTGAAGGAAAGCGAAGGCGATCCGATGATCAAGGGCCGGATCAGGAGCCTGCGTATGGCGCGGGCGCGCCGGCGCATGATGGCGGCCGTGCCGAAGGCTGCCGTCGTGATCACTAACCCGACCCATTACGCTGTCGCCCTTGCATACGACGAAAATTCCCAAGCCGCACCAAAGGTAGTGGCGAAGGGGGCGGAAGCCGTTGCGGCACGCATCCGGGCCTTGGCCGAGGAATCCAATGTGCCGCTGGTGTCCAATCCGCCCTTGGCGCGGGCGCTGTTCAAGCTGGAATTGGATACCGAAATACCGGCCGAACATTATCAAGCCGTCGCCGAAATCATCGCCTATGTCTGGCGTTTGCGAGGCCGCGCCGGGGCAGCAGCGTGAGCGGGCGCGGCGAAGCGGCGGCGGATTCCTTCCGTAGGCTTTTCGAATCAGACGAAGAAGCCGGGCTGGCTGTTTTGGATTCGGAAGGGCGTATTCGGGCGGCAAGCGCCGTGCTGGAAAGGCTTTGCGCCAACGGCCCGGCGCCGGGGCCGGGGCGCGACCCCGCGCTGCTTTTCGCAGCTGCCAGCCAGGATGCGGTGCGCCAGATCATCACTGTGGCCCTGGCCGGCCCCCCTGCCCCGCCCGCCGTGGAAGCGCAGCTCGCCGCGCCGGATCAAGCGCCCGATGCGGCGGTGGAGGTGCATTGCCGTCCCCTGCGCGGAGAGGCTGGCGCCTTGCTCCGCGTGCTGGACATCACGGCGCGGCGGCGGCGCCAGGCGCAGTTGGAAGAAGCGGCACGCCTGGAAGCGGTGGGGCGGCTTGCCGGCGGTGTCGCGCATGATTTCAACAATCTGCTGGCCGCCGTGGGTGCCGCGGCGGAAACCGCGCTGGCGCGGGGGCAGGATGCCGCAACCGCTGAGGATTTGCGCCAGATATTGGATAGCGCCGGGCGCGGTGCGCGGCTTGTGCGCCAGCTTTTGGCCTTTGCCAGCCGACAAGCAGTGCAACCGCGCGTGGTCGCACTCGACCGCGCGGTGGATGGCATGGCGCCGCTGCTGGCGCGGCTTTTGGGTCGGCGCATTCCGATCACGCTTGATCTTGAACGCCCAGGCCCCTGCGCGCGCGTGGACCCAAGCCATATTGACCAGGCGCTGATGAACCTGGCGGTGAATGCACGCGATGCCATGCCGAAAGGCGGCAAGCTGCATATCTCCGTCACAAGCCGCGACCTTGAAGCGCCGGAGCCAGCACAGGGCGGCACCATCGCCCCTGGTCCCTGGGCCATCCTGGAAGTGCAGGATGAAGGTGCGGGGATGGAGCCCGACCTGATCTCGCGCATCTTCGAGCCCTTCTACACCACCAAGCGCGATGGGGGCGGCACAGGGCTTGGGCTTTCGACCGTGCTTGGCATTCTTAGGCAATCGGGTGGCCATGTATCGGTACGCTCCCGCCCCGGCGAGGGTAGTCGGTTTCGCTTGTGGTTTCCGCGCGTTGCGGCGGAGCCGGATAATGCGGTGGTGCATAAGCCGGGCGTTCATGCAGTCGGCGCCGGGCGGCGGCTTTTGCTGGTGGAAGATGAAGCGCCGTTGCATCGGTTATTGACCCGCGCGCTCACCACCGCTGGCTATGAAGTGACGGCAGTGGAAGATGGCGAAGCGGCGCTTGGTGCCATTACCGCCGGGCTCAAGCCCGATCTGGTGATTTCGGATGTCGCCATGCCGGGCAGCATTGATGGCCTGACCCTTGCGCGCCGCCTGCGAGAGACCAATCCTGATCTGCCCATTGTGCTGATGTCAGGCTATGCGGAAGGCACGCTGAGCGGCGAGGTCGTGACCGAGAATTTCTATTTCCTGCAAAAGCCCTTCCGCATTTCCGAAATGCTGTCGCAGATCGCCGGCGCGCTCACGCGTCGCTGAGGCTTCCCAGCCCCTGATCTACCCCAGGGATTGCGCGATGGCTTCAATATCCAGCGCTGCCGCCGCGCTTGGGTGGCGTGTCAGCAACGGCATCTGATGGCGAATGGCGTCACGCACCTTGAGGTCACGCCGCACAATGCCCGCCAGGGGAATTTCGCGCTTGAGAAAAGCACCAGCCGCACGACGGAGCGCTTCATAGGTGCGCTGCCCGCTGGCGCGGTCATCCGCCATATTCACCACAATGCGCGAAACACCTTTGGGATTGTCCATGCCATGCAGTTTCAGCACCGCATAGGCATCGGTCAGGCTGGTTGGTTCTTCGGTCGCCACCACCAGCAGCAAATCCGCCGCCGCCGCGATGCGCCGCTGCGCCATATCAAGCCCGGCGCCCAGATCCACCACCACATCCTGCCAATGACCCCGAGCGCTACCTAGCGCCGCAAGGAAGGCATCCAGCGCGGTGGGGCTGAGCGATGCAAGCGCACCTGAACCGGAACGGCCCGCCAATACATCAAAGCCCGCATCTGGGATGCGCGTGGCGGCTTCGGCCGGCGTCATCTTGCCGGAGAGCACGGCCGAAAGGTCTCGTTCCGGCTGAATGCCAAGCTGCACATCAATATTCGCGAGGCCCAAATCCGCATCAGCCAGCAGCACGCGGCGCCCTTTGCGCGCCAGCGCCTGAGCAAGGCTGATCGAAAACAATGTCTTGCCAACGCCGCCTTTGCCGGAGGCTACCACGATCATGCGCCCGGTTTGGGACGCGACACTCCCGTTCGACATCAAGGGTTTTCCTTACCGGACCCTGCGGCCCCGCGCTGAGCAGACCCGTATTGTGCAGACGCGTTCTGTACCGAGGACAGCAAGCGCGATGCCAGCCCCTCCGGCGTCAGGGTTTCAAGCCCATCGGCAACTTCCGGGCCGATGCCCGCTTCCGTCAATGCAAGCGGCCCCGCCTTGGCCGCCATCAATACGCCCCCCAAGCGCCGCGCCGCATCCAGCCGGGTTGGCAGCAAATGCTGCGCGCCGAGGGCGGCAAAAGCGCGCGCCAGATCGGCAGCTTCTGCCGGATCAAGCCCGGCCGGCAGCACGACCACCATATCCGCCCCGGCTTGCGTCACCAATTGGCGCAATTGTCGCGCCTGATCCTCATTGAAGGGATCGCAGCCGGCAGTATCAATCAGCAGCGGCTGGCCGGGGCTGCGATGCACCAGCGCCTTGGCGAGCATGGCGGGTGTTGGCGCCACCGCGAGCGTGACGCCCAAAACCCGCGTGAAGGCGGCAAGCTGTTCCACCGCGCCGGCGCGTTGGCCATCCGTGGTGATGACCAGCGGAGGCGTACCGCCCAGCACCATGCGCGCGGTGAGCTTGGCGGTTGTCAGGGTTTTTCCCGCACCAGGCGGGCCGGCCAGCAATAGCGGGCGGTCCCGGCCCAAAGGCAGCGCGGTGAAGGCCAAGGCTTCGGCCAGGCTTTGCGGCAGGGGGCCTACTGACAAAGCCTGGGAAAGGCTTGGCGGGATATTGTGGAAATCAAGCGGCCCGGGCGCCGCAAAGGGCGCTGCACTCGTCAGCGGCTGGATCAGCAGCGGTTCATCCGGTTCCAGCGCTGCGGTAATTTCCACGCCATGGCGGGTGCGGCGCTGTTCCAGAATGATCGCATCGGCGCCGAGTTCGGCCCGGATTTGCGCCATGGCTTCGGCCATATTGGCAGCGTGGAAAAGCTTGAGCCGCATGCCTCAGCGGCCCCTTTGCGCGGCAGGCAAGTTTAGTGGCGTGCGCACCACCTAAAGCGACCCCACCGTGCGGATACGTGCGCGCGGATGGATTTCAGTATGCGCCAGCACTGGGGTTGAGGGGCGGAAGCGTTCCACAATGGCCCGCACATGGGCGCGAATGGCCCCCGAACAGACCAATACGGGCTGTTCGCCCATGGCATTGGCCTGATCGAAAACGGTTCTCAGCTTTTGCATGAAGTCCGAAAGCTTGGACGGCGCCATGGCAAGCTGGCGATCATCAGCGGGGCCGATCAGCGCTTCAGTGAAGGCCACTTCCCAATCTGCCGACAGCGTGATCATCGGCACATAACCCTCAGGCCCGCGCGCCGCATCAGAAAGCTGGCGCGCCAGACGCTGGCGCACGATTGCCAGGATGGAGGCAACGGTTCGTGCACCGGCGGCATTGGCTTCCTGAATGCCTTCCAGGATCGTCGGCAGATCACGAATGGAAACCCGTTCCGCGAGCAGGCTTTGCAGGATGCGCTGAATGCCGCCAACCCCGATCGGCTGCGGCACAAGATCAGAAACCAGCTTTTTCTGTTCCGCCGGCAATTCATCAAGCAGTTTCTGCGTCTCAGCGAAGGAAAGCAGCTCGGCCATAAACTCGCGCACGATTTCCGTGATGTGTGTGGCGACCACGCCCGCGCAATCCACCACGGTGCAGCCGCGCGCCAGCGCTTCTTCGCGGCGCGCTTCGTCTATCCACAGCGCTGGCAGGCCGAAGGTGGGCTCCGTGCAGCGTTCGCCGGGCATATCCGGTATGCCGCCTGATGGATCAATCGCGAGCAGCAAGGGGTGGCGCAATTGTCCCCTACCGGCTTCGATTTCCTTGACCTTGATGACATAGGTATCGGATGGCAGGGCCAGATTATCCTGGATACGCACGGAAGGCAGAACGAAGCCCATTTCCTGCGCGATAGTGCGGCGCAGCCCCTTGATCTGATCCGTCAGACGCGGCGCATCGCCGGCAGCGAGCGAAAGCAGCCCATAGCCCAATTCCAGCCGCAGCAGATCCATCTTGAGGGATTCGCCAATCGGCAAATCAGCCTCTGGCGTCGGCAAAGGCGGTGCACGCGCGGCAATGTCGCGTTGCTGTTCCTTTTGCATCAGGCGCCACGCGGCAAAGCCCGCCGCACCTGCAAGCGCAGTAAAGGGCAGGAAGGGCATGCCCGGCATCAGCGCCATGATAGCCGAAGCGCCGGCAGCGATGGCCAGCGGCTTGGGGCTTGAGGCTAATTGCTCAACCAGTGCCTGATCCGCCGTGCCTTCCGTGCTGCCCTTGGTGACAACGATACCGGCGGCGACTGAAACCAGCAGCGCCGGGATTTGCGTGACCAGACCATCGCCCACGGTCAGCATCGAAAAATTGAGGACCGCATCACCGAAACTCATGCCATGGCGGAGGCTGCCAATCGCGATCCCGCCAAGAAGATTGATGGCAGTGATAATGAGGCCAGCAATGGCATCGCCGCGCACGAATTTCGCGGCACCATCCATGGAACCATAAAAGCCGGTTTCCGCTTCCAATTCCTTGCGGCGCGCACGGGCCTGGTTTTCGTCAATCAACCCAGCCGAAAGATCGGCATCAATCGCCATCTGCTTGCCGGGCATGGCATCCAGGCTGAAGCGCGCGGCGACTTCGGCGATGCGTCCGCTACCCTTGGTGATGACAACAAAATTCACGATCAGCAGGATGAAGAAGACAATCAGGCCAACCGCGACATCGCCCCCCATCAGAAAGCCGCCAAAGGCGGAAATCACGTGTCCCGCCGATTCCGGCCCCTCATGCCCATGGGTCAGGATGATGCGCGTGGTCGCCACATTCAGCGACAGCCTGAGCAGCGTGGTCAGCAGCAGCAGAGTCGGGAAGGAGGTGAAATCAAGCGGTCGCTGCAAGAACAGCGACGTCATCAGCACCAGTATCGATAGCGTAATGGAAATCGCCAGCCCAAGATCCAGCAGCAGCACCGGCAGCGGTACAATTAGAACAACAAGCAGCAGCGCAACGCCAAGCGCCAGCGCCACGTCATTGCCGGGCTGGGCGCGTTTTAACCAGGAAGGAACCAGTGTTTCTGACACGCGCTTCAGTCAACCGTGGCGGAGGCTGGCATCTGCCCTGGAATGGGCGGAACCGCCACGCCCGCCGCGCGGTATTCATGCAGCTTGTTGCGTAAGGTACGAATGGAAATACCCAGCATTTCTGCCGCCCGCGTGCGGTTGCCAAGGCAATGAGAGAGGGTTTCCAGGATCAATTCCTGCTCCACCTCCTCCATCCGGCGCCCGACCAGGGCCGAGGCGCCGCGCGGCGGGGCCACCGGCATGGCGGGGGGCGCTTGCGGCGCGGCGGGTGGTGGCGCTTCAGGCATGGCCGCCGTGATGGGGGCGGCCATGGCAGCAACGCTGGCGGGCGTCATCAATTCAATGGCATCGGCACCAATCACGCTGCCTTCGGCCAAAAGCACTGCGCGATGAATGGCATTTTCCAATTCGCGCACATTGCCGGGCCAGGGATGGTGCAACAGCGTGGCTTCAGCTTCAGGCGTCAGCAGGCGATGGGGTAGGCCATTAGCCTGGGCGTAGCGTTCGGCAAAATAGCGCGCGAGTGGCAGGATATCAGCGAGCCGTTCACGGAGCGCGGGAATGCGGAGCCGCACCACGGCCAGGCGGAAGTAAAGGTCTTCGCGGAAGCGCCCCTTGGCGACTTCCACCTGAAGATCACGATGCGTGGCGGCCAGGATGCGCACATCAATCCGAATGGGTGCGCCACCGCCCAGGCGATCTATTTCGCGTTCCTGGATTGCGCGCAGGATCTTGGCCTGAAGGCGCGGGTCCATTTCGCCAATTTCATCGAGCAGCAGCGTACCACCATTCGCTTGTTCGAATTTACCCTTGCGCGCGGCGACTGCGCCGGAAAAGGCTCCCTTTTCGTGGCCGAATAATTCGCTTTCAAGCAGCGCTTCCGGCAGCGCCGCGCAATTGAGCGCAACAAAAGGGCCATTGGCCCGGCGCGATGCTGCGTGCATATGCCGCGCCAGCACTTCCTTGCCTGTTCCGCTTTCCCCCGTGATCAGCACCGAAGCATCGGCGCGCGCGATCTGGGTGGCGCGATCCAGCAGCGTCACCATGGACGGGTCCTTGACCACGGGCTTTTCAGCCTCACCAGCCACGGTTTGCAGCATGGCGGCGATGAGTTCCGCATCGGGCGGCAGCGGCAGGAATTCCTTGGCGCCGGCGCGAATGGCGCGTACTGCCGCATCCGCATCATTGGGCCGCCCGCAAGCGATGACCGGGCAGGCAATGCGTTCTTCCGCGAGGCAGGAAATCAGCCAGCCAACATCATGCGTTACATCGCAAAGCACCAGATCAGCGCCATCCGCGCGCAGTTTCGCAAGCCCGGCTGCCGCCCCTTCGGCGACCGTCAGGCGCGCGCCACGCGCAACCGCAATGCGCGCCGCCTGGCCGAGTTCCGCTTCCAACGACCCGATGATCAGTACCCGCGCCATATCACCCGCCGCGGTCTGACTTCACGATTTCCGTCATGGTGATGCCAAGGCGATTATCATCCACCATCACCACTTCGCCGCGCGCGACCAGGCGGTTATTGACGTAGATATCCACCGCCTCACCAAGCCGGCGATCCAATTCCACCACAGCGCCACGGCCGAGTTTCAGCAATTGGCTGACCTGCATGGTGGCGCGGCCCAGCACGGCGCTGATCTGCACCGGGATGTCATAGACAGCATCAAGGTCGCGCATGGTGCCGGTTTGGCCTTGCGGGCGCTGATCCTGCGCCGGCGGTGCCATGGCTTCGAAGTTATCCGATCCGCTCATGTCATTTTGTCCTAAAGCTTTGGGTTTTCCGAAGGCGGGCCTGTTTCAGATGAAGGGCCAGTCCTGGATCACCCCTTTTGAATTTCGGGGTCAACGTATAGGCCGGCAGCACTAAGAGCCTCAGTAATCGCAAGGCGTCGCTTCACAAGATCGAATTCGGCGCTGCCGCCCTGCCAAGATGCGCGCGCATCACCCGGGGCAAGCGTGGCATCCGGCACCAGGGTGACGGCAAGATCGCCAATCAGGGGGCGTACATCTTCGATCAGGCTGGGCGCGATGTGCAAATGCGCCTCTGGCAGGAAGGCCAAGGCTGGGCGCAGCCTTTCGGCGAAATCCGCGACTAGGGTCGCGCTTTGCTGGGCGGCGAGCCCCGGCAGCGCCGCATCCAGCATGGCCAGCGCGACGCGCGCGACACCCTTGCTGGCTTCAATGGCGATATCGTCCGACGCTTGCTGGCTGGCAGCCAGGCTTTTGGCGATATTCGCCAGGCTCTCCGCCGCGCGGTTGGCTGCTTCTTGAGTCATGGAAGCGCGGCCAGCGGCAAAGCCATCTTCCCGCGCTGCCGCGGCAACAGCGCGCAGCGTTTCTTCCATGGGGTCAGGTTCGGGCGGCGGCGGTGGCATGCGCGCCGCTTCTTCCCGCGCTGCATCCAAGGCTTGGATCAGCGACGTGGGCGCGAATTCCCGCAGCATTGCCATGCGCGAGACCGGAACAAATCCGTCTGACATCAATACACCATCTCGTCCTCACGCCCTTCCTGGAGGACGATCTGGCCCTGTGCGGCCAAGTCCTTCGCCATGACCACTACGGCGGCCTGCGCTTCATCCACGTCACGCAGCCTGACGGGGCCAAGACCGGCAAGGTCTTCCTTGAACATCTTGCCGGCGCGTTCGCTCATGTTCTTGAGGAAAAGATCGCGCAGGTTTTCCGATGCCCCCTTGAGAGCGAGGATGAGTTGTTCCTTCGGTACGTTGCGGAGCAGTACCTGCACACCTTGGCCATCCAGCCGCACCAGATCATCGAAGGTGAACATAAGTGACCGGATACGTTCCGCAGCGTCACGATTGCGTTCTTCAAGTGCAGCCAGGATGCGGCTTTCGGATTGACGATCCAGGTTGTTGAAGATTTCCGCCATCATTTCATGCGCATCGCGGCGCTGGGCACGCGCAAGGTTGGACATGAATTCGGCCTTCAGGGTCTTTTCAACGCCTTCAAGCGCTTCCTTCTGAACACTTTCCATCCGCAACATGCGCATCACCACTTCCATGGCGAAGCTTTCGGGCAGCATGGAAAGAACCCGCGCCGCATGTTCGGCCTTCACCTTGGTCAGCACAACCGCTACCGTCTGCGGGTATTCGTTCTTGAGGTAATTCGCGAGAACCGCCTCATTCACATTACCAAGCTTGTCCCACATGGTCCGTCCGGCAGGACCACGGATTTCTTCCATGATTTGCGAAACGCGATCCCGCGGCAACGTGCGCAGCAGCATGCGTTCCGTGGTTTCCCATGTGCCGACAAGATTGCCAGTCTGGCCAATGGAATCGGTGAATTCGCGCGCCAGATCCTCAACCGCCGAAGCCGAAACCGTGCCAAGGCTGGCCATGGCCTGGGAGATATCGCGGATCTCATCCTCATGCATCATGGCGAAGAGTTTGGAGGCATGCTCCTCACCCACCGCCAGCATGAAGGTCGCGGCCTTTTGCGGGCCGGTCATTTTGCCGCTCATGCCGGCTCCTCGGGTGGGGCTATCCAGCGCCTGATAACGTTGAGCGATTGATCGGGGTTACTTTCCACCAATTGCTGAAGCTGATTGATGGAGGAAGCCCGCATCTGCCCCTGCACCATGGCAAGTGTCACCATACCATCCTGTTCTGGCCCTGCGGCACCGGCGACGGCCGGCAGACCGCCGCTACCGGCCAACGCCGCCGCACCCGCAGCCCCAGCCAGCGCGCCGCTCTGCGAAGGCTTCGCGAGAGTCACAAGGCGCCGCACGGCAGGCCGCCCCAAAAGCAGGATCGCGATGAGCGCGACCAGGGCGAAAAGCGCACTTTCAATAATGCGCGCGACAGTGGAGGAGGTGAAGGCGATATCAAAGAAGCCGCGTTCGCCGCTATCCACCGGCAAAGGCGGTTCGGCGAAGCGCATGGCCACGACCTCAACCTTGTCGCCACGGCGTTCGTCAAAGCCCACGGAGCTTCGCACCAGCGTCGCGATCCGCGCCAATTCCTCAGCCGAGCGTTCACGATATTGCGGCGGCCCATTCGCCTGGGGTTCCCAAACACCATCCACCAACACGCCAATGCTGATGCGCCGGATAATCGGTTGATCGCGCGTGGTGCTGCGCGTTGTACGCCCGATCTCGAAATTGGTGGTTTCTTCCTGACGGCTTTCCTGCGTGCTGCCTGGTGCGTTTTCATTGCCGGGCAGGTTGTTCTGCACAGTGGTCGGCCCAGGTTCCGATCCGCGAGAGCTTTCTTGTACGCTTTGCTGGCTACGCGCCACCTGATTGTCAGGATCAAAGCGTTCTTCGGTGATCTGGACACGGTCAAAATCCATATCCACCGTAGCTTCGGCGCGGACGCGCCCCGGGCCAAGGCTGCGTTCCAGCATTTCTTCAACCGAACGCGCCAGGCGCAATTCCTGACCACGCCGCATTTCTTCCTGAGAAGCCGCCGCCGCCGGGCCCGATAGCGCCTGACCGCCGCGGGCCAAAAGCGCGCCACGTGAATCAACGATGGAAACATTTTGCGGCCGCAAGCCAGGCACCGCGGTGGAAACCAGATGCAGCACCGACTGAATCGCTTCCCGATCGAGCCGCTGCGCGCCCTGCATGGTCAGCATGACCGAGGCTTGTGCATCACCACGTTCACGCGAAAAGGCTTCGCGACGCGGCAACACCAGATGCACGCGCGCGGCGCGCACACCGGACAGGGTCGCAATACTGCGCGCCAATTCGCCTTCCATGGCGCGCACACGATTCATGTCCTGCTGAAAGGGTGTGGTCGTCAGGCTTTCATTGCGATCGAAGATTTCGTAGCCAACATTGCCACCCGCTGGAAGACCATCACGCGCAAGCGAAAGCCGCAGCCGACCCACCTGATCATCCGGCACCATGATCCGCGTGCCATTACCTTCGATGCGATAAGGAACCTTGGCGCGATCAAGCGCCGCGATCACCTGCCCGGCATCGCGCTGTTCCAAATCAGCATAAAGCAAGCCCATCACGGGCTGGCTGGCACGAACAACCAGCCAAGTGATCAAACCAAGAACGATCAGCGCAGTACCAAAAAGGGCCCCTAAACGCCACATTCCCAAGGCACGCACCTGAGCGACGAAATTGCCCATCACCCTCAACCTTCTTTCGTAAGCGCCCCTAGAGCCGCAACTCCACCAAGCGTCAATGCATAAAACTCAATAGGCAAAAATTTCCTCAAAGAAAGGGTTAAATTAAAAAAAGTGATACGGAAAGGTATTTTGTGTACCATTTTTGATACAGTTTAAGCTGGAACGTCCTTCGGGCTATGCCAAAAGCTGCCCGTCCGCTCTGAAGAAAGGGACGGGCAACACCATTTTGTCGAAGTTAGAGAAGCCCTTAGCCCCCGGAACTGACGCTGCGAAGCTTATCGAAGCTGGCCTGCAATTGGCCGAGCAGCAACTTCACGTCGCCCCCCACCCTCTCAGCTCCGGTCACCCTGCCGATGGTCGTGAAGGGCAGCGCCTCAGGCTTTCCGCCGGCACCAACACCTGACACGCTGACCTTGTAGGCGCCATCCGGCATGGAAACCCCATCCGGGCCCTTGCCATTCCAGGACCAATTCCTGGGCGCGCTGCCAAGCGGCACGGTTTCCTGACGAATGATACGATCGCCGCTGCCCCTAATGGTGACCAGCGCTGTCTGAGAAGCGCCAGCGGCCGGCAGCTTGAGCATCCCTGCACCGCCTTGCAGCGAGATCTGCTCGGCCTCAACCTCCACATTCTGGCCGATCAGCGGCGCGGTGGCGGTCAGCTGGGACGCCTGTTCCACGGACAGCAGGCGCTGCAGGTTCTGGTTCATGGCGATTTGCTGTTCGACCGAGGCGAATTGCACCAGCTGATTGGTCATCTGGTTGGTATCCAACGGATCGGTCGGGCTTTGGTTCTTGATCTGCGTGGTCAGCAGCGTCAGGAAGGTATTGAAATCCCCCGCAAGCCGCGGGCTTTGTGCGGTGCTGGTGGCGGCATTGGCAGAAGCGGCAGAAATGGAAGCGGACATGTTTTGGGTTCCGTTCAGACAGCGATGTCAATAAGGGAGGTAGCGTTGCGACTTGGCACTTGCAGCGCTGGCGTGGCGCGGCCGCCATCCAAACCGCCGACGATCATGGAAGCCCGGTTGCCCTTTTCATGGGCCGAGCCTTGTTGCTGCTGGCGCCCCTGATCCGAAGCAAGGGAGAAAGACATGGACCGCGCCATATCCCCAAGGCCAGCCTGGTTAAGCGCCCGATCCAAATCGCGCTGGTCGCGCTGCAGCAGGGCCAGGGTTTCCGGGCGTTCCGCCACGATGCGGACCTGTCCGGCTTCCTTACCCTGGCCGATGCTGACTTCGACACGGCCAAGCTCACCCGGATCAAGGGAAATGGTCAGCGCCTCATCCCCGCGGCCAAGGGCGAGTGACACAACCACGGGCGCAAGCTGGCGTGCCGGCGGCGGCGCAGGGGCTTCACGCGCCGCAGTGCTAGGCAATGGTGCATCAGTGCGTTGCAGCATGCCATCGGGCGGCGCGAACCCGGTCGGTGCCATCGCAAAGCCATCCACCCGGCCTTCGCTAGAAGCCTTGGCGCTGCTGGCCTTGGGGGCTTCCAGGCTGGCCAGGCGTAAGCTGGCTTCCGCCGTTTCGGTAGCCGCTACAAGCTTCACCTCGGCCGCCGATTCGGTATTGTTGACCGCCTTGGCAAGGAGCGTCAGCGCTTCGGCGTTCCTGGCGGTATCAAGCGCTTCTTTTGTTTGCGCAATGAACACGGATTTGGCTGGCCCGCCCGTGACTTGCGCGTTGGGCGCCACCTGCGCCGCCGCAACCTGAGCCGGCCCAGCCGCCAAGGCATTGGCTTCCGTATTGTTGACGGCCTTGGCGAGCAGCGTCAGCGCTTCGGTGTTCTTGGCGGTATCAAGCGCTTCCTTTGTCTGCGCAAGGGGCGCGGGGTTGGCGAGCCCGCCCGTAACTTGCGCGCCGGGCGCCACCTGCGCCGCCGCAACCTGAGCCGGCCCAGCCGCCAAGGCGGTGGCCTCAGGCGCGTCGAGGGTCGCTTTCACTGCCAAGCTGGGGGCGGCGGCCTGGGGCACCAGCCCCGACTGGTCGACGACTGGTTGCCCAGCCGGGGCGTTCGCCGCCACCTGCATGGCTACAAGATTTGTCTGCGCATCCAATTGAGACAGAGCCGTTTGCGCGGCCGCTTCCCCCTGCTCCGAAGTGCCGTCATGCGCCGCAACCGCAGGTACCAATGGCGGCGCGGTGTCTTCCGCTGCCTCGCTGGCGGAGTTCGCGGCCGGCGGCGGCGCATCCTTGGCGCCCTGCTGGGCCGCGTCAGCTTTCGCAGCCCCCTCCCCCAACTCCACGCCCTTGCCTTCCGATTGAATACGTTCCTGGCGATCCGCAGGCTTTGTTGCTTCCTTGACCCGAGCGTTATGTTGGCCCTCCGTCGGCGATTCAATCGCCTCACGCAGCAAACCCTGAAAGCCGGCCTCATCCTTCGCAGCATGGCGCGCCAATGCTGCCGGAGAGGGACTCGCGGCGGATTTGGGCTGAGGGGCAGACGCTAGTTCAAGCATGCAAACTTCCAGTCAAACTTTTCTCGCCGAAGCCCCGGGACCCACCATGAGGAGGCCCCATGCCTACCAACGGCCCGGCTACGGCAGGGGAAGTGAGCAAGTGACGGGCCAGCGGATTCAGCGAACCAGACGGCAGGAATTGCCGCACCCTGCGCAATACTTGCCCCATCATGGCTGATTCAGCCCTGCATTGCCGTACTAACGTGGCATTTTCGGCTGGCATGGCGCTTGCGTCGACTGAGGTGTTGTCAGGAGCTGATCCATTTAGGCAGGAGAATCCGCCATGTCGCTTTATAGTTCAATGAATACCGCCCTGAGCGGCATGAGTTCACAGTCGCGTGCCTTGGGGCATATCTCAGATAACGTCGCCAATTCACAGACCATTGGCTTCAAGCGGACGGATACGAATTTCGTTTCCTATATTTCGGAAAGCAATTCCGAAGTCCATCGCCCCGGCACCGTCCTGGCGCGACCCGATTTCACCAACCAGGTGCAGGGCACGATTGAGCAGGTAGAAAACCCGCTTGCCCTGGCGATTTCCGGCCAAGGCTTCTTCACCGCCGCACTGCCAGTTGGCAAGGATACGGATGGCAATAGAACCTTTGACGCGCGCAACTTCTACACACGTGCCGGGGATTTCAACCGTGATAGCGAAGGCTATATGGTGAATGGATCGGGCTATGTCTTGCAGGGCTGGCCGGTCACCGGTGGCGTGGTGGACAAGACGCAGCTTGTGCCGATTCAGGTGAAGGAAGATGCCTTCACGCCGACACCTACGCAGGAGCTTGAGTTTACCGGCAATCTTTCTGCGGGTGGCACCACCAACCAAAGCACGTCAATTCAGGTGATTGATTCGCTGGGCAATTCCCGCGCGCTGACGCTGACCTTTGCGCCGAGTGCCGCAACCGGTGACAATACATGGAAACTGTCCATCGTAGCGCCAGCGGCAGCTTCCTACACCGGCGCCCCAACTGGCACACCGACAGGTACTTTGGGCAGCATCGATATCCTGTTCGGCAAGGATGTAGCTGAAACTGCTTGGGCGCCCGCCACTACTTATGCAGTTGGCGCTCAAAGGGTGAATGGGGGCAATGTCTATGTTGCAACCACAGCGGGTGCGTCTGCTGCAGCCGGCGCCGGTCCGACTGGTACAGCTGCCGCGATCACCGACGGTGGCGTTACATGGAGCTTCCTAAGAGACGCTGACAGTAACGCGGATGGCACTTTGGCTGACTTGCGCGGAGCTGCAGGAACGCTAATTGGTAGCGCTCCCACAACCAATAGTCCAGCAACGGTCTCCTTCCAGGCTGATTTTGGCCAGGGGCTTCAGACCATGACGCTCAACCTGGGCAGCTTTGGGGTCTCTGGCGGGCTTACGCAATTCGCAGCGAGCACCGGCAGCGGCCTTAGTGTGAACAGCTTCGAACAGGACGGTATCCCGATTGGGGCATTTTCTTCTGTCTCCACGCAGAAGAATGGTGATGTGCGGATCAATTACGACAATGGCCAGTCCCGTGTTGTGGCGCGGGTGCCGGTGACAGTGTTTAAGGATGCGGACAAGCTGGAACATCTGGACGGCCAGGCCTTCCTGCGCACCACCGAAAGTGGCGAAGCGCGCGTTGTCGAAGCCGGTGAAGACGGTGCAGGGCTTTTGTCCACGCGCGCCATTGAGCGTTCGAATGTGGATATTGCCACCGAATTTTCCAAGTTGATTCTGGCACAGCGCGCTTATTCGGCGAATACCAAGATCGTCACCACTGTAGATGAACTTCTGCAGGAAACGCTGAACATGCGGCGCTAAGGCTGCATGACGGATCACTGATTGGCACTGAAACATGAGCATTGACGCCGCCCTGCTGATCGCTCGATCGGGACTGATGCATACGCAGCGGGCCCTTTCGAATGCGGCCGACAATGTGGCGAATGCCGAAACCGAAGGCTATACGCGCAAACGCATCGTCGCGGAGGCCGTATCCGTCAACGGACAGGGCATGGGCGTACGTAGCCTTGGCCCAGTTCGTGATGTTGATACGGCCCTTGTTAACGAATTGAATAAGCGCAAATCCGAACTGGCTGCCGCGGAATTGCGAGATTCCGTCTTGGCGCGTATCGAGGAGGCGCATGGGGATCCCGCGAAGGGCGAGGGTCTTGGCGACCTGGTTGGAAAGCTGCGGAGCAGCTTTATTGAACTACGGTATGATCCATCCCAGGTGGTCAAACAGCAGGCTATTGTGCTGAATGCGGCACAGAGCCTGACGAACCGTTTCAACGATCTCTCTCGTGTTGTGGGAGAGGTGCGTCAGTCCGCGCATGATGGTATCGTGACCGAAATAAAAAAAATCAACGCGACCGTACGCGAGATAGCGGAGTTGACCCGCAACATTGTTGAACTTACCGGTGCAGGCGCACCTACCGCCGATATTGAGGACAAGCGTGATCTGGCGCTTGATCATTTGAGCGAAAGCATCGGTTTCAAGGCTGTGCGGCGGGAGAATGGTGGACTGCTTTTGTTGGGCGCGGGTGGTATCACGATTCCGCTGAGTGAAAATGGTGATGCCTTTTCCGTGGCGCCAGCTGCATTGGCGCCGGCTGCGTATTACGGCGGTGCGGGAACCATTCCGCCGATTGTCCTGGCCGGTACAGATGTAACGACGTTAATGTCGGGTGGACGCTTGGGCGAATATCTCAGACTGCGTGATCAGACATTGCCGCGGTATCAGTCAGAACTCGATGTTGCCGCTGCAGAGATCGCAGATCGCTTTGAAGAAGAAGGGCTTAGGCTCTTTACTGATCCTACCGGGACACCGCCGGCGTTGAGCGGCCCTGACCTCAACCTGCCCTATGCAGGCGGTGCACAAATCGGCTTCGCCGGTAGAATTCAAGTCAACGCGGAAGTGCGCGCGGAGGTCAGGAAACTGCGTGATGGCACGCATGTGCAGCCCCCCCCACCTGCGGTGCCCTGGTTCACACCCAACCCCGTTGGTGGCCCGGCTGGCTTCACGACCTTGATTGACCGCATTCTTACAAATAGCTTTGGCGCATCAAATTCGCAGGGTTCGAATTGGGGTGGCTTCGCCACAACAGGACTTGGGCCAGATGGCTCGCTCTCCAGCCCCTTCGGTATGCCTCAGACAATCGAGCAATACGGGATCCTCGTCACCGCTACGCAAACCTCTGATAGTGCGGCGGCGGGCGCTGCTGTGGAGACTGCGAAACAATTAAGTGATGGGCTGCAGGCGCGCTTCACCCGTCAATCTCGCGTAGACGTTGATAGCGAAATGGCGTCTCTCATTCAATTACAGAATGCCTATGCTGCCAATGCCCGCGTGATAAGCACAGCACAGACCATGTGGGACTCTCTTTTCGGATCGGTACGATAAGCCATGAACGGTATCAATCTGACTGGACGCATTGACCAGAACGCCATCTTCCTTCGGGAGCGCTTAACTCAGCTTGGCGAACAGATTTCGACTGGCCGCAAGGGTTCGTCCTATGCTGCGCTGCGTAGCGATGCGCCAAGAAGCATGGATCTGCGGGCAGAGATTACGCGCCGGGACGCTTATCAGAGTACGATTGGTCAGACTCTTTCAAAAGTTCAAATCACGCAGGATGTATTGGACCGTATTGGTGCCATTGCGGAGAAGTTTACAGCAGGCACGGCCAAGTTGCTGGGGGCCGCGAAGCCGGAAGAGATCCAAATCCAGGCAGGCCAAGCAAAGGCCGCGCTAGTTGAAGTGGCTAACCTGCTGAATGAAAATTATTTTGGTGAATACCTCTTTGGTGGATCTAACACCCATGAGGCGCCAATTCCCAATCCGGATGGAATTTTAACAGGCATCATGGTCGCCGGCATTACTGCGCAGGTCGGCTCGCTAAATGGCACCAACACAGCCAGCGTGCTTACCGTGACCAAGGGCTTGGCGCAATCCGATGCCTATGGGACCACGCCCTTTTCACCTTTTCTTTCCACCAAACAGGGATGGGCTGCTTCTACACCATTCGCCGTTGGCGACACGATTGTAAGCAATGGAAATATCTATCGCGCTACAGCGGCAGGCACTTCTGCGTCTTCCGGCGGTGGCCCGACTGGTACCGGTACATTCGTGGACAGCGGCGTGACCTGGACCTATGTGCAGCCAGGGGCTGTAGCCGGAGGCATTGAAGGTCGCCGAAATGTGCTGGGCAGCGACAATGAGCGCATAGATTATGGCATTCTAGCCAATAAGAATGCCGCAGTTGTCAGCGACGGTGAAACAACTGGCTCCTGGGCGCGGGATTTGCTGCTTGGCCTTGCCAGGATTGCCGGGTTGACGCCGGAAAAGAGCCAATTAGGCCAAAGCTACACCAACTTCATTACCACCACGCGGCAGGGCCTGCAGTCCAGCGTTGATACCTTGGCCTTGGAACGCGGAGCGCTGGGGGTGGCTGAAGCGCGGCTGGAGAGCACCAAGAATTTCCACGCAAGCGTTACCATCAGCCTGACCTTGCAGGTGGGTGAGATTGAGGAAGTGGATATGGCCAAGACCATCTCCTTCCTTCAGGCGACGCAGACCCAACTTGAGGCCTCCTACCGCGCCATGTCCATCTCCCAGCAATTGAGCCTGACACGCTTCCTCTGACATTACCGTTTTTTGTTGGTGTCGCGTTAAGGGCGGATCGCGCCCCCTTATCATCATCCGCGCGTTAGTGCTGTTGCCGCCGCGTGGGTACAAGGATATGCCTGCTGCGCCAAATGACTTCAAATGGCAGGCATGTGTCCTAACGAGCGTCAGGCAGGTTCTTCATTTTTCTGCGCCTGGACGACGAAATTTCAACATGACTTAAGCAACCACTGGATGATGAAAATGAGCGAAAGGCTAGCTTTTAATTGACGCCGCCTACCTCATTCTAGAATTCTCCTGTCGAAGACGACAATTTTCGCATTCAGCAAGATGTTAAACCGTTAATTCAGAAAAAACTGCGGCGTTTACCGGTTTTTTTAGCGATGATTCAGCCCTTTCCGACATCATGTCGTCATTCGCAAGAAGCGGATGCAACCAGACCTCACCGCCACCTTTGTCGGGGCGATGGTCATGATTTGGAAGGGGAATACCCCAATGTCTATGAATTCTGTGAATACCAATCTCGGGTCCATGGTGGCGCTGCAGTCGCTGAACAAGACTTCTGATCAGCTGTCTGTGGTCCAGAAGCGCATTTCCACCGGCTTTCGCGTTGCTGACGCGAAGGATGATGGTGGCGCCTTCGCGGTCGCGCAATCCGTTCGCGCTGATGTCAGCGGTCTGACGGCGGCAAATGAGCAGCTTGGCGGCACCAAGGGCGTGCTGGAAACCACTTTTGCGGCCCTCGGCAAGGTTTCCGAAAGCATGGTTAAGGTTCGCGAAACCTTGACGCGCCTGGCCGACGGCACGATCAATGATAACCAGCGCGGTCAGTATGAAGCGCAATACACTGCGCTGCGGACGCAGATCGGGAACTTCATTTCCGATGCAACCTACAATGGGCGCACCTTGCTTACCACGGATAGTGCCGCCGGCGGGGGTGATATCACTGCTATCCGCAATGAGTCCGGAGGTACCTTCACTGTTGCTGCGATTGATGGCGCGGGGACCCTTCAGGTCGCTACAGCGCCAGCGGATGCGGCCGCGGCGCAGACCGCATTGGCCGATGGTGGGGATTTCGAAACCGTCGAATCCGCCGTCGCTGACGCACTGAACCAGTTCGGTTCTGACAGCAATTATATTGATAGTCAGATCCGCTACAACAAGGACAAGGTGGACGCTATGGAAGGCGGCCTTGGCGCCTTGATTGACGCCGATCTTGCCAAGGAAAGTGCCAAATTGCAGTCGCTGCAGATCAGGCAGCAGCTAGGTACTCAGGCGATGTCCATCGCCAATCAGTCTCCGCAGACCCTGCTGAGCCTGTTCCGCTAATTGCTTCGGCGGCCTCGCCCCTGGCGGGGCCGCCTTTCTTCACCGGGAGACAAAAATGTCCACCCTTGTTCTTGAATTACGCCAAGGCGACATGATGATCGTCAATGGCGCGCCCATTCGCTTCCGCAATCGCGCCCGCATCGAACTCACCGCGCGCGCACGCTTCCTGTTCGGCAAGCAATTGATGACGCCAGACATGGCCAATTCACCGGCCAGGCGCATCTACTTCGCCCTGCAAACCGCCTATATTGGCGACCATGATGAACGGAAAATCGGACTTGATCTGGCGCGTAGCCTAATCAACGAATTTGAGGAAGCGACCACATCCGGGATGGTGCGCGATCTTCTTGGACGCGCGCTCAAATCTGCCGAGGCCGATCAGTGCTACCAGGCGCTGAAACTCGCGCGACGCGTGATGCGCCATGAGGAGGTTGTGCTTGGCCTTAGCCCGGTTGCCTCCGTCTCCGTACCGGAGGACGCGGCATGAACATGATGCATGCCCGCCGCGCGTATCAGATGACGCGGCAGGCGATGGACCCGCGTGAACAGGAAGCAGATGTCTTCCGCCGTGTCACAGGTGCCTTGAAAGCCGCTTTGGAAAAGGATGGCATCCCGCGCGCGCGCGCGATTGCCGACAATAGGCGGCTGTGGATTGCCCTGGATGCGTCCCTTCGTCATCCGGCCAATCTGTTGCCGCAGGAGACGAAGGTAACCATGATCCAGGTGGGGCGCACCGTGATGCGGGAGATGGAAAATTCTGCACCTGATCTCGCTTTCCTAATCGAGATCAATGAGCAATTGACGTCAGGGCTGCGATAAGCATCAAGGCAGCGCTGCTTCGCGTATTTGCCGTGGCATGGTATCGGCTGAGTCGTGAATTCCGATGCAATCATCCTGGGAATCGAGAGCAGCTGCGATGAAACAGCTGCTGCCGTTCTGCGCGCGGATGGCACCATTCTGGCCGAGGCCGTCTTCAGCCAATTGAAGGAACATGCGGCCTTTGGCGGCGTGGTGCCAGAAATTGCCGCGCGAGCGCATTTGCAGCATTTGCCCGGGCTTGTGTCGGGCGTCATGGCCAAGGCCGGCATCGGCTACGCGGACCTTGACGCGGTTGCAGCAACCACGGGCCCTGGGCTGATTGGCGGGCTGATCGTCGGCGCTTCCTTCGCCAAGGGGGTGGCGCTGGCGCATCACCTGCCCTTCATCGCCATCAATCACCTGGAAGCCCATGCGCTGACGGTGCGCCTGCCCGGCCTGATGCAGGGTGGGGCGCCGGCATTCCCTTACTTGCTGCTGTTGCTCTCTGGCGGGCATTGCCAATGCGTGTTGGTGGAAGGGCTTGGCCGTTACCGCCGCCTCGGCACTACGCTTGATGATGCGGTGGGGGAGGCTTTCGACAAGGCAGCGAAGCTGCTTGGCCTGCCTTGGCCGGGCGGGCCACATCTGGAACGCTTGGCCACTGGGGGGAATCCGCGTGCGGTGAACCTGCCGCGCCCGCTTATGGGGCGGGCGGGGTGTGATTTCTCCTTCTCCGGCCTCAAGACCGCGGTGGCGCGTGCGGTAGCGGCTGGGCAAGCTCGGCGTGAGGATGTCGCTGCGTCCTTCCAGGCTTCCGTGGCTGCGGTGCTCGCGGATCGCGCTGCCCATGCGCTGGATATGGCACCGCAGGTGACGGCGCTTGTGGTGGCCGGCGGGGTCGCTGCCAATGGCGCGGTGCGCCTGGCCCTTGATGGGGTTGCTACCGCCCGAGGAATTCCGATGCTAGCGCCGCCGCTGCGTCTTTGCACCGATAATGCCGTGATGGTGGCCTGGGCGGGGCTTGAACGACTCCGCTGCGGCGCGCTGGACCCGCTTTCCCATAACCCGCGCCCGCGTTGGCCGCTGACCGAGCTTGCCCCGCTGGCCGGCTGAGCCGAGCGTTACCGGCGCAGAACAGCGCGCCCGGCATAGCGCGCTGCCGGGCCAAGCCCTTGTTCAATCCGGATCAGTTGATTGTATTTCGCCAGGCGATCAGACCGCGACAGGGACCCAGTCTTGATCTGCCCGCAATTGGTGGCGACCGCCAAATCCGCGATGGTCGCATCCTCGCTCTCGCCCGAACGGTGGCTCATGACCGCGCGATAGCCGGCGCGGTGGGCCATTTCCACCGCCTCCAGCGTTTCGGTCAGCGTGCCAATCTGGTTCACCTTCACCAGAATGGCATTCGCCGTCGCCGTTTCGATACCCTGGCGCAGGCGTTCCGGGTTGGTGACGAAAAGATCATCGCCGACCAACTGCACTTTGGCGCCGATGCGGTCCGTCAGCAGCTTCCAGCCGGCCCAATCATCTTCCGAGCAGCCATCTTCGATTGAGACAATCGGCCATTTGGCGGTAAGCGCGGCCAGATATTCGACCATGCCGGCGGGATCCAGCTTCTTGCCCTCACCTTCCAGGGCATAGACGCCGTCATGGAAGAATTCAGTGGCGGCGCAATCAAGCGCGAAGACCACGTCTTCCCCAGGGCGATGCCCCGCCGCTTCGCAGGCCTTGGTGATGAAGGCCAAAGCCTCATCCGCGCTTTTCAGATTGGGGGCGAAGCCGCCCTCATCACCGACATTGGTGGAATGCCCGGCATCATGCAGCGCC
This sequence comes from Allobosea thiooxidans, assembly GCA_943370125.1. Classification (GTDB taxonomy): domain Bacteria; phylum Pseudomonadota; class Alphaproteobacteria; order Acetobacterales; family Acetobacteraceae; genus Neoroseomonas. The sequence goes on from CALRPR020000005.1 coordinate 30,417, forward strand.
TTTTTCAGCGCCATGAAGACTTCCGAGCCGATCCGCACCGCATCCGCGATCGTGCCGGCGGCGACCGGCATGATCATGAATTCCTGAATATCAATCGGGTTATCGGCATGCTTGCCGCCATTGACGATATTCATCATCGGCACCGGCAGGGTGCGGGCGAAAACGCCACCGACATGGCGATAGAGCGGAATGTTCAAATCCGCCGCCGCCGCCTTGGCCACCGCGAGTGAGACCGCCAGCATGGCATTGGCGCCCAGCCGCGCCTTATTGGGCGTGCCATCCAATTCGATCATCGTCTCGTCAATCTTGATTTGATCGAGGGGATCGAAGCCGGAAAGCGCATCAAAAATCTCGCCTTCCACACTGGCCACGGCCTTCAGCACGCCCTTGCCGCCATAGCGGGCCTTGTCGCCATCACGCAGTTCCACAGCTTCATGCGCGCCGGTGGAAGCGCCGGATGGCACAATGGCGTGGCCGCGGGCGCCGGTATCCAGCACCACTTCGGCCTCCACGGTTGGGTTGCCGCGGGAATCGAGCACTTCGCGGGCGATGATATCGGCAATGGCGGCCATGGCAGGTTATCCAGTTGCAGGGGTTTCGGGCGGTTGGCTACACCGACCTGCCCGGGGCGCCAAGACCCCGTTCCCTAAGGGACGCCCAGGCGCTATGCCTTGCCTGGAATTGAGAAAGGACCACCCCCCATGCTGGATCGCCCGCACCCCACCCCGGCCGCCCCTTCGGCAGACCCCTTCGCGCTGGCCAAGGCGCTGTCCGGCTTGCATTTCATCGGCGGCGCCTATGTGCCGGCGCGTAGCGGCAAAAGCTTCGCCGTGGTGAACCCGGCCACCGGCATTGAAGTGGCGCGTGCGGCGGAAGGCGATGCGGCGGATGTGGATGCGGCGGTGACCAATGCCGCTAAGGCGCAGAAGGAATGGGCCAAGATGCCGGCGAGGAAGCGCGGCGCCCTGGTGCATCAATGCGCCGCGCTGCTGAAGGAACATGTGGATGAATTGGGCCGGCTGATCGCGCTTGAAACCGGCAAGGCGCTTCGCACGGAAAGCCGCGTGGAAGCCAATGTAGTGGCCGATGTTTTCGAGTTCTTCGGCGGGCTTGGCGGCGAATTGAAGGGCGAAAGCGTGCCCTTCGCGCCCAATGTGCTGTCGGTCACGGTGCGCGAACCGCTCGGCGTGGTGGGTGCCATCATTCCCTGGAATGTGCCGATGCTGCTGATGGCGCTGAAAGTGGCGCCGGCGCTGGTCGCGGGCAATGCAGTGGTGGTGAAAAGCGCGGAAGAAGCGCCGCTTGCCGTGTTGCGCATTTGCGAAATCATGAACCGCGTGCTGCCACCTGGCGTGTTCAATATGGTGAGCGGCTTCGGCCCGGAATGCGGCGCGCCGCTGGTGGCGCATCCGCTGGTGAAGAAAGTGACCTTCACCGGGTCGGTCGAGACAGGCAAGATTGTCTATCGCGCCGCGGCTGAAAAACTGATCCCCGTTACGCTGGAATTGGGCGGGAAAAGCCCGATGATCGTTTTTGCCGATTGCGATTTCGACAAAACGGTCTCCGGCGCGCTGACTTCCATGCGCTTCACGCGCCAGGGGCAAAGCTGCACCGCGGCGTCGCGCATTTATGTGGAACGTCCGATTTTTGACCGCTTCGTCACCGCCATGAAGGATGCGGTGAATGGCATGGTGATGGGCGATCCCTTGGATGAGAAAACCGATATCGGCACCATCATTAGCCAGGGCCAATTCGATAAGGTTAAGGGCTTCATCGCGGAAGGCACGGCGACCGCCGGCGCCACCGCGCATGTCTGCAGCCGCATGCCGGAAGACGCTGCGCTGAAGAAGGGCTTGTTCCTGCAACCGGTGATCTTCACGGGCCTGACGCGCGATAGCCGCCTGGTGCAGGAAGAAATCTTTGGCCCGGTGACAGTGATTCAGCCCTTTGATGACCCAGAAGCGGTGCTGGCCGAGGCGAATGATTCCATCTACGGCCTGGCCGCCAGCCTTTGGACGAATAATCTGAAGGTGGGGCTTGATCTGGCGCATCGGCTGGAAGCAGGCCTGGTGCAGATCAACCAGAATCTGGTGGTGCAGGCCAATCTTTCCTATGGTGGCGTGAAGCAATCCGGCCTGGGCAAGGAAGCATCCTTGGAAGCCATGCTGGAACATTTCACGCATAAAAAGACTATCATGGTGAATATGGGCTGAGCATTTTCAAGCCAAGTGGAAACGCTTGGCGGCTCGGAAAATGCGATCAGACAAAGCATTTTCAAGCCAAGTGGTATCACTTGGCGGCTCGGAAAATGCGATAAAACAAAAGCCAGGAGGAGCAGGTCATGGGGCGTTGGTTGGGGGCAGTAGTGCTAGCATTGGGATTGGCAGGCTGTGCGCAGCCGCCGCCAGAACCCCCGCCTATTCCTGAAGCGCCCGGGCCGGGGCTGGTTGGCTGGCGTTCCATTGGCTTCAGCAATGAATTATTTGAAAGCGGCTATGTGCAGGAACGCGAATTGAATATCTCAGGTCCCGTGCGGCGGGCCTGGATCATGCTCAATTTGCGCGAATCCATCCCCATTCCGGAAACCGGTGGCCGGGCGCTTTCGGTGCGCTTCATTGGTGAGTATCGCTGCGCGGAAAGGCTCTGGCGCCCACTGGAAGGGGCCTGGTTTGCGCGGCGCAATGCGCAGCAGCCGGTGCATGCGGAACGCCCGCGGCGGAGCGGGTTCCGCAACGCTGCGCCGGGGACGTTGGATGGGGCGTTTTTGGATGCGGCGTGTGGGCTGTGAGGGGGCGGGACCGCATGTCATCTTCATATGGAAGATCGCATGATGGCGCGTAAATTTGCGGTTGGACATGTGACAAGAAATGTTTTCAGATTTTTAGCCGGGCCCTGGCTTTCCAGTGACAATATCGCGAGACGAATAACCAACTTAGAAGCGCGTTTGCTTAGTGGCGATAACGGGACGCGACCAACCAACTTAGAGGCCAATATGCTCAGTGGTGATATCGGAACGCGACTAACTAATTTAGAGGCGAGTTTGCGGCGTTTGGAATTATCCCAAACGATCTATCTGGGTGATCATGAAGCATTGACCCGCCTGCATACAGGACACCGAATTTACGTCGATACGCGCGATATAGGCATCGCTTCGCATCTTATGCTTGAAGGCCGTTGGGAACCTTGGATTGAACAGGTACTGATACCTGCCATCAAGCCAGGTATGCGCTTCCTAGATGTTGGCGCCAATTTCGGTTACTATACTTTGCTTGGGGCCGAAATGGTTGGCGCGACTGGCCAAGTCTATGCCTTCGAAGCAAACCCCCTGATTTTCAAGAAACTTGTCAAATCTGTTGCGGTCAACGGCTTCGATGAACGCATCACCCTTTTCAACGTGGCGGTTCACGATGAATCGAGCGCGATGGAAATCATCTTCCGCCATGATGCTTCTGGGGGGGGGTGGACGGACACCGCCAAGGGCGCTCGCCCAGCGATGAATGAGGTCATTCCAGTACGCGGTGAGCCTTTGGACACGCTCCTGGCCGATGTGCCCAAGGTGGACATCATAAAGATTGATGTTGAAGGCGCCGAACCAAAGGTGCTTGCTGGTGCGAAAAATTTGCTGGCTAGGTCAAAGAATTTGACGATCATTCTCGAATTCGATTCACGAAGATTGATGGCGCAAACGCCAGAGAAATACCTTCAGGGACTTGAAGCGCAAGGCTTTTCCATCGCTATCGCTGAACCAGCAGGTCTAACCGGGAAGCTTTCCGCATCCGAGTGTCTTGCGCGGTTGAATGGTTCAGTGAATTATCTGATGCTCACGCGCTGATTTTAGCGCTGGCTTACCGTTACGTGGCGTCTCAATCATACTCACCAAATAAGTTATATCGGGCCTCTCTCAAGATTTTTGGTGCCGCACCCAGGGCCTCCATGCGACGATATGCGGCTAGCGATTCCTTGATCCGCTTCTGTCGGCGCAGTGTGTCGCACAAGCCCTGCCATGCTGGTATAAAATCAGGATTGGGCATCAAGACCGATTTGAGTAACTCTTCTGCCTTACCCAATGCTCCCGATCCGGTTAAGGCCTGGGCGTATTTCACTACGATTTCGGGTTCCCTTGGTGCCTCTGAAAGGATTTTCTCCAGCATCGTTATTGCCTGAGACCAGCGATTCACTCTCATTAAGGCTCCAATGATGGCATCTTGTAACACTGAGGCCGATTGAGGCAGTCCCAACGTTTCGGCCAGTGAAGCGGCAATGGGTTCTTGCTCCGCGCCTTGCCTCAATAACACTTCCGCAAGCAGAGACGGCATCTCAACAATGTCAGGGCGACTGATCGCGCCTTTTTTGGCGAATTCAAAGGCTTCTGGAAGGCGATCAAGTTCAATCAGCGTCTGCACCAAGCCAGTCCAAGCGATTTCAGGCGCATCCGGCCTTTCAACTGCCAATTGGTAGCCGCGGACCGCAAGTTCGTGCTGGGACAAGATGCGCGCCGTCCGGCCCAATTGCATCAGAAGGAAGGCATCGCCGGGAAGGCGTTCACAGGCCTTCACCAATTCCCTCAACGCCTCATTTTGGCGCTCATCGGCCCAAAGTGCACTTACCAAGGTCCAGTGAGACGCGCTCAATGATGAGTCTTGGGCAAGGGCAGCACGCGCCGTTCCCGCCGCCTCAACATTGCGCCCTTCTGCCAGCAGAAAGCTTGCATGCTGCTGCCTTATCACTACTGCTTCCGGGAAACGTTCCACCGCCCGCGCGGCGGCAGCGCTACCCAGGGCGTAGCGCTTGGCCATCCAAAGCCCGTGCAGCAAGCCTAAATGCAGCGCCTCACGCTCCGGCGCCAAGGTGCAGGCCGCCTGATAGGCATCAATGGCTTCAGCATAATCCTTCGCCTGCACCGCCTGATGCCCGCGCCTGGCTTGTAAGGCGGCGCTTTCCGGCATGGCAAAGCAGGCTTCGCGCAGCGCCTCCCTCGCATTGGCGGCGCGTTCCTGGCGGACCAGCGCATCGGTCAGGACAATCCAGGCTTCTTCCTTCTGCGCATCACTCGCCTCAGCCAGCAAGGCCTCGCGCGCCGCGGCCTCGGCTTCCAGCAAGGCCCCGGCGGCCAGCAGGCTTTTCGCGCGCTCGGCACAAAATTCAGCCTCATCAGGCCACAGCGCCATCGCCTTGGCGGCCAGGGCTGCGGCTTCGTGGAATTGGCGCGCTTGCCAAAGCCCTGTCAGCGCGGCCTTGGCTTGCGCGGGTTCTTCAAGCTCAGGAATTCCAGATGCCACCATGCGCCTCAAGCCTTGGGGATAGCCCATGCCAGATAGTTTGTAACATGGATTGCTTGCCACAAGCTGAAAGGGGCTGCGCCCCGCTTGGCAACTCCGATTTTCAGGCGGGTATTACGCGTGGCGTCCCCGGCGAGATTCGAACTCACGGCCCCCAGATTAGGAATCTGGTGCTCTATCCTGCTGAGCTACGGGGACAGCCGTTTCTTTAATAGCGTAAATCAGGCCTGCAGGAAACGCCTCACCGCCGGCGGAAGCGCTCAACAGCGCTTACCAGCGCCGTCCGCAGCCCGGGTTCCAGCGCGGAATGGCCGGCATCGGGGATCACAGTGAGGCGCGCCGATGGCCAGGCAGCGGCCAGTTCAAAGGCGCTGGTCGCGGGGCAGACCATATCGTAGCGGCCTTGCACAATCTCGGCCTCAATCCCGGCCAGGCGGTCCATGCGGCCAAGCAGGCCCTCGGGCGGCAGGAAAAGATCATGGGCGAAGTAATGCGCCTCAATCCGCGCCAAGCCCAAAGCGGTGCGGTCCTGCGCGAAACTCGCGACCGTTTCAGGTGATGGCAGCAGGGTGGAACAGGACCCCTCATATTGGCTCCAGGCGCGCGCTGCTGGCAGGTGCACGGCGGGGTCGGGGTCGCACAGTCGGCGGAGATAGGCACCCAGCAGGTCGCCGCGTTCTTCAGGCGGTAGGTGTTCGCTGAAGGCGGCCCAGGCATCGGGGAAGACGCGGCGAAGCCCATCCAGGAACCAGCTCACTTCCTCCTGCCGGCCCAAAAACACGCCGCGCAATACACAGCCCAGCACGCGTGATGGATGTTCCTGCGCATAAGCCAAGGCGAGGGTTGATCCCCAGGAACCGCCAAACAGCAACCAATTTTCAATGCCAAGGAATTGGCGCAGCACTTCAATATCGCGCACCAGATGCGGCGTAGTGTTTTCGCGCAGCTCCCCAAGTGGGCGGGACCGCCCTGCGCCGCGCTGATCGAAAATGATTACGCGCCAATGATGCGGGTCAAAGAAGCGCCGATGCACCGCACCTGCGCCGGCGCCTGGCCCGCCATGCAGGAACAGCACCGGCTGACCCCGAGGATTTCCCACCTGTTCCCAATACATGACATGCCCGCCTGAAAGCGGCAGGAAGCCAGTTTCATGGGGGGCGATATCGGGGAAAAGGTCTCCGCGCGGCATGGGGTTAGATGTGCCGAAGCGCGCGGCGAAGCGCAATGGTTTTCAAGCAATTAGCCCTTCACAAAACGCGCGATGAAAAACCCGTCCATGCCCCCACGCGCGGCCCAATAATCCGGGCGGGTGCGCAGCGCACCGTTTGGCAGGATCGCTTCGGACAAGCCGGGCACTTCCTCGGGCCGGATTGGATCAAGCCGAAGGCCAAGCGCTGCAGCTTCGCGCAAATGCGCCTCCCCTTCCTCGGCCTGCAAGGAACAGGTGGCGAAAACCAACCGCCCGCCCGGTGCCAGCATGGCGGCGGCTGACTGCAAAAGCCTGGATTGCAAGGCGGCGGCGGTCGCGACATCACGCGGGCGCTTCAGCCAGGCGACATCGGGGTGGCGACGAATGGTGCCGGTTGCGGTGCAGGGCGCATCCAGCAGAATGGCATCGAAGGGCGCGGCAGGGCGAAACTGCGCCGCATCCACAGTGATGATTTCTGCTGGCAGGTGCAGCCGCGCCAGATTGTCGCGCAAGCGTTCGGCACGCTTTGCATCGCGCTCCACCGCCGTGACCTTGGCGCCCGCCGCCGCAAGCTGCGCCGTTTTGCCGCCGGGGGCGGCGCAAAGATCGGCGATGCGTTCCCCTGGACGAGCCGCCAGCAGCCGTGCCGGCAGGGCGGCGGCGGCGTCCTGCACCCAGAAGGCGCCCTCGGCAAAGCCGGGCAGCTCGGTCACGCGCGTGCCGGCGGGCAGGCGAAAGGACCCGCCGGGCAGGGCTTCTGCCCCTTCCGGCGGGGCGGCGCCGGGTTTCAGCGAAATATCCAGGGGCGCAGGGCCGCAATGCGCTTCCGCAATGCTGCGCACCGCAGGGCCATAGGCCGCGTGCCAGGCGGACCAAAGCCATGGCGGCGTATCCAACCGCGCCGCATCCAGCCCTTCAAGCAGCGCCTCCCCTTCCGCCGCCACCTTGCGGAGCACGGCATTTACCAAGCCGGCAAAGGCGCGCGGCGCGAGATCCACGGCAGAGGCCACGGCGGCATGGGAAGGCGTGCCGAGCAGCAGCAATTCCGCGACACCGATCCTGAGCGCATGGCGCGCCGGCGGCGGCGGTTCCCGGCGCAGAAAGGGCTCCAGCACCGCATCTATGCTGCCAAGCCGCCGCAGCACGGTCGCCGCAATACGATGTGCCGCCGCCCTGTCACGCGCTTCAAGCCGCGCCGGCAGAGCCTCCAGTGCTTCTTCCAGCGGGCGATGCGCTTCCAGCACGGCATCCAGCACATCGCGTGCGGCGCGCCTGGTGGGCAGGCCGGGCGGGCGCCTTGGCCGGGATGAGGCTTCATTCATGCCGCCTTCATGGCACCCGCGCCACTCCCGTGCTAGAGGCGCCACGCGATGACCCTGGGCAGCTTCCTAGACCGATTGCCGGAAACGCGCCGCCCAGGCTGGTGGCTTGCGTTGCTTTGCCTATTGCTCTGGCTGCCGGGCTTCTTTTCCATCCCGCCCGGGGATCGAGACGAAAGCCGCTTTGCCCAGGCCAGCCGGCAGATGGTGGAAACCGGCGATTACGTGCGGATCAAGCTGGGTGAGGTTGAACGCAACAAAAAGCCCGTTGGCATTCACTGGGCGCAAGCCGCGACTGTGCATGCGCTTGAAGCGGTGGGCATTCCGGCACGCGGTGCCATTTGGGCCTATCGTCTGCCATCGCTGATCGGCGCGCTGCTCGCGGTATTGGCCACCTGCTATTTGGGACGCGCCTTGGTTGGAAGGCGTGCGGCATTTCTGGCCGCGGCCATGCTCGCCCCCTGCATGGTGCTGGTGGTGGAAACCCATATCGCCAAGACCGATGCGGCTTTGCTCGCCAGCATCACGACGGCGATGCTGCTGATGGGGCGCGCCTATCTGGCGCCGGCGCAATTCACGGCGAAGCAGGCATTGGGCTATTGGTTGGCGCTTGGCGCCGGCGTGCTGCTGAAGGGCCCCATCGCGCCCATGGTGCCCTTGCTGGCCGGCATTACGCTTTTGGTGGTGGATCGTCGCGCGCCCTGGTTTGGCGCCCTTCGCCCACTTTGGGGCGTGCCATTGATGATCGCCTGCGCCGCGCCCTGGTTCATCGCCATTGGCATCGCGACCGAGGGCCGGTTTTTCACCGAGGCCATCGGCGATGACATGCTGAGCAAGGTGGGATCGGGCGAGGAAAGCCATTGGGGACCGCCCGGGTTTTACACTTTCCTGTTTGGCATCACCGCCTTTCCCTCTGCCTGGATTGTGCTGCGCGCCCTGCCTGGCGCCTGGGCGGATCGGCTGAAGCCGCAAACGCGGTTTCTGCTTGGCTGGGCCGTGCCGGTCTGGCTGTTGTTTGAAGCGGTGGCAACGAAACTCCCGCATTACGCGCTGCCGGCTTATCCTGCGCTGATGCTGCTGGCGGCTGCCTGGGCGCTTGATCCCTTGCGGCGCCCCACACCGCGCTGGCTGGCCGCGCTTGGCTGGCTGGCGCTGGGCGGTGTCGCGCTCGGTTTGCCCATCGCAGCCTTGGCAGCGGCCTTCTATGCCGAAAAGCGCGTTGATGTTTTCGGGCTGATCGGGCTTGGCTTTGGTGCCGCGCTGATCCTTGTGCTGTGGCGCGCGGCGCACGCGGGGCAATGGGCGCGTGCCGCGCTGCTTGGCGCGATGCTGAGCGTGCCGGTGTATGCCGCCGTGCTGGAAGGCGTCATTCCGCGCCTGCAATCCGTTTGGGTTTCGCCGCGCTTGGCGGCGGAGGTGCGCGCCATTGCCCCCGGCTTGCGCGACCGGGATTTCGGCGTGGTTGGCTACCACGAACCTTCGCTGCAATTCGCGCTTGGCGGCGGCATTGCGCTTTTGCGCGATGGTCCGGCGGCGGCGGCGTTCTTGGCAGAGAAGCCCGGTCGCGTGGTCGCGGTTTCGCATCGGCAGGAAGCGGCGTTTCGCGCGGCGGCAGCGGGGCGCGGCATAGCGCCGCGCGATGTTGGTTCTGTCACAGGGCTCAATTACGTGCGCGGGCGCTGGCTCACGCTGCTGATCTTCAAGGTGGATTGAATGTTCGAATGGGTGGCGCGCCAGGTCGCGGAAACCGGGCTGATTGGCGTGTTTGTGCTGATGGTGGCGGAAAACATCTTCCCGCCCATCCCATCCGAAATCATCATGGCGGCATCGGGCTTCGCTGCCGCGCGTGGCGATATCTCACTGATCGGCACCATCATCGTCGCTGTTTTGGGCACGCTGGTGGGCAATGCCTTCTGGTATGAAATTGGCCGCTGGTTCGGGATGGAACGCATCCGCCCGCTGGTCGCGCGCTATGGCAAATGGTTTGCCTTTGAAACCGAAGATATGGACCGGGCGGAACGCACGCTGAAGCGCTGGGGGCCTGTCGCGCTGTGCTTTGGGCGCATGCTGCCTGGCATTCGTACCATCATTTCCATCCCCGCCGGCATGGTGCTTATTCCGCGCGGCGTGTTTTATGTCTGGACCGCGATTGGTTCAGCGATTTGGCTGAGCTTCCTCGCCATCGCGGGCTACATGCTGGAAGACCATTACGATAGGGTGCAGCATTGGGTGGAACCACTCGCCTGGGTGGTGGTGGGCGGTTCCATCGCGGCCTATGGGCTGCATTTGATTTACGCCTTCCGCCGCGCGCGGCGCCGGCGGGATCAGGCGTAGCGCGACAGCGCCTGTTCCAGGGAAGCGAAAGCATTGGCCAGCGCGGCATTCATCGCCGCTGCTGACTGTTCCGGGCGCGGTGCGTTGTTCGGCAAGGCAGCGCTGCCGGTGCTGATCATCTGCCCCAGCACGCGAGATGAGGCTTCGCGTTCAGAAATCAGCACGAAATTCAATTCGGCCTCCGCCTGACCGCGCGCGCGATTGGCGACCAGCCGCGTCAATTCACCTTCCAACACCAGATCAGCATTGGCGCGGCTGCCCGGCGCCAGCACAGCAGCGAAAAGCCGCGCGTCAATCAGCCAGCGGCGTAGCGCCTGTTCCGCTGCCTCGGCGGGTGGCGCGATCCATTCGGCGTAGAAATCAATTTCCTCCGTCCCATCAGGGCGAATGCCGCGTAAGCCACGCACATCCAGCGCCGGCGGTGCGCGCAGCGTGCGTAGCAGCAAAAGCCGCCGCCCCTTGCCGCGCCAGCCTTCCCCCTGCCGGCGTGGTTCCAGCGCATAGCGCAGCACTTCCTGATAAGGTCGTTCCGGCAGCACGGAACAGGCGGAAGCAAGGAAAGGTGCTGCCAGCAGCATTGCGCGGCGATGCAAGGTTTTCATGTCAGCGGCGTTCCCGATTGGGCGGCGGCGGCGGCGCGCCGAGAAGGGTTTGCGAAGGGCTGCGCCGCAGCGCTTCCGTTGTGTCGCGCAGATTGGCGACGGAGGATCGCAAATCGCGCATCAGCGGCGACAAATCGGCCTGCAGATCGGTGGTGGTGCCGCGCGCGGTACGGAGCGTCTGTTCAAGCGCGGTGACAGCGGCAGGGATACGCACCAAAGCGTCACGCAATTCGCGGCTTGCCAGCAATTCCTGCGCGCTGCGCCCGGCATCACCCATATTTGCAATAGCCCCGCGCAGTTCCGCCGCCGTATCCTCAAGCTTGACCTTGCGGAGTTCAGTGCGGATTTCCGCCAGGGTTTCGCCTGCTTCGCGCAACGTGGTCGCCATTTCCCCATCGGTCACCTGGCGGCGAAGATCCCCCATCAGCCCAGCGGCGTTATTGATCAGTCGCTCAATATCAAGCGCTTCCAAGCGTCGCATGATTTGCTCAGCGGCACTCGTCACCTGCGTGATGGTGGAAGGCACCGCAGGAATGTGATCGTAACGTGGCTTCCAGGGCACCTGAATGGGCGGATAACGCGCGGGGTCCAGAATATCAATTTCCAGATAGGTGACACCCGTAATCCCCTGGGAAGCGATGCGTGTGCGGAGCCCCCCCGCAATCATGTCTTCCAGGGAGGTAATGCGCGCCACGCGCGTGCGTTCCACCGCAAAGCGAATGACCACCAATTGCATCGCATAGCGGTTGGCGCGCGCTTCCGGAACATCATAGACAGCAGCGGCAAGAGAAATTTCCGTCACGCGGCCAATCTGCACGCCGCGAAAGCGGACTGACGCCCCGACATCGAGACCGACGATCGATTCACCCACATAGGTTTCAAAGTAATCCGATTTGGTGCCGAATTGCCCGGCCGTGAGATACAGGAGAAAGCCAACCGCCAGCACAATGGCGGAAAGCGCCAGCATGCCGACGCGGAGAAAGAGCGTGTTGGGCGGTTTCGCCATGTCAGGCAGCCTCTCGGCGGAAGAAGGCGCGCACGGTGGGGTGGGTGCCGGTATCGCGCAATTCGCGCGGCTTGCCTGTTGCGATCATGCCTTGCGCTTCCTTATCCAGCATGATGCAGCGATCCCCAATGGCCAGAATGGATTGCAATTCATGGGTCACTACCACGAAGGTGGTGCCGGTGCTGCGCGCAATATCCAGGATTAGCTTGTCCAAACCCGCTGAGGTGATGGGGTCAAGCCCGGCGGAAGGCTCATCCAAAATCAGCAAGGGCGGGTCAAGCGCCATGGCGCGCGCAATGCCCGCGCGCTTGGCCATGCCGCCAGAAATCTCGGCCGGGAGCAAGCCCGCCGCATCGCCAAGCCCAACCAGGCCAAGCTTGGCGCGCGCCAATGCTTCCCGCGCTGGGCGCGGCAGATCCGTGTGTTCTTCCAAGGGCAATTCCATATTTTCAGAAAGCGTCATATTGCCGAACAGCGCGCCGGATTGCCACATGACGCCAATCCTTTGTAGCAATGCAATACGTCCTTCCGCATCCGCTTGCGCCAGATCAACGTCCAGGATTTCGGCGCTGCCCGCGGCGATGGGCACAATGCCGATCAGCGCCTTGAGCAAGGTGGATTTGCCGCAGCCCGAACCGCCCAGGATGATGAAAACTTCCCCGCGCTTCACTTCAAAACTTACGTCCTTGAAAATGGTGCGCGGGCCGAAGCTGACGGCCAAATTCTCGACGCGAATGACGGTTTCGTCGTTCATATGCCAAGCCTGAAGAAAAGAATGGCAAAAACGCCATCCATGGCGACAATGGCGACAATGCCGCCCACAACCGCTGCCGTTGCGGCGTCACCCACCGCGCGCGGGCCCAAGCCGGCGGCAAGCCCAGCGCGGCAGCCAATGGCGGCAATCACCAGGCCAAAGCAGGCGGATTTGAACAGGCCGCCCATCAGATCACCCAGGCTCAGCCATTGCTGCAATTGGTTGGAAACCGCGCTCCAGGGAAAGCCGAGGGATTCCATCACCACGGTCATTCCTGCAAGCCCGGCCAAGTTCATCAAAAGCGTCAGCACCGGCATCACCAATATCCCGGCCAGGATGCGCGGCAGCACCAGCATCACCATTGGGTCAATGCCCATGATGCGCAAAGCATTCACTTCCTCATTCACTGTCATGGTGCCGAGTTCGGCAGCAAAGGCGGAACCCGTGCGCCCGGCCAGCACCACGCCGGCCAATAGCGGCCCCAATTCGCGCAGCAGCGAAATGCCGACAAGGTTGGGCACGAAAATCTCGGCGCCAAAACGCTTGAGCGGGATGGAGGATTGATAAGCCAGGATCAGCCCGATCAGAAAACCAAGCAGTAGCGTAAGCGGAAAGGCGCGCAGCCCAATCTCATCCAAATGGCGCAGGAATTCAGCACCGCGAAACATGCGCGGGCGAAACAGCATGCGAAAGGCTGCGACCAAAGCTTCCCCGGCAAAGGCAATGCCGGAAATTGCCGCCTGGATGCCGCCAAACACCGCGCCGCCAAAGGCTGTGATGGGCGCGAAATCGCGTGGCGCTTCAGCGGGCAGCGGGGCCGCTTTCAGCGCGGCGCGGTTGCGCTCCAGAACCGCGAGCACATCGGGCGAGCCTCCCTGCACCGCCACCGCATCGCCCGCGCGCAACACCAGAATGGCGCCGGCGCTATCCATGACGTCTACCGCCGAAAGATCAATCGCGTTGGGTTTTTCAGCTACGGCGCGCGTCATCTCAGGCCAAAGCGCCGCCGCGCCTGCGGCATCCAGCGTGCCGGAAAATGCCAGCACCTTGCCTTGCGGCGCGGCGTGGGATGATAGGGCGGCCTTGGTCATATCACCTGCTACCAAGCGCAGCTTTGTGAGGTTTCCGCAAGCGTTTCAAGGCGTAACCATCAGCGCCAGAGCGCATGGATCAGCACCGCGGCAGCGACCGAAACATTCAGGCTTTCGACCGCGCCGGAACCGGGCAGCGTCACGCGCGCCGCGCAGGCCGCGATGCTGACTTGCCCGAGGCCCTTTTCCTCATTGCCGAGTACCAGGGCGAAGGGGCGCCCGCGTGGCGTGGCTTCCGGCGCCTCACCATCACGCGCCACGGCGGCCAGGCTCAGCATGTGTGGCGCAAGGGCGCGTAGCAAAGCAGGCAGATCGGGCGCCTGAAACACGGCCAGCGCCTCCAACCCGCCCTCAGCGGTGCGCAAGGCAGCGTCGGAAAGCCGCGCCTGGCGTTGGTCGCCCGATATCACCAGCGCCTTGCAGCCGAAAAACGCCGCAGATCGCGCAATGGCGCCAAGATTATGCGGATTGCCGATGCCATCCAGAATGGGCAGCACAGGGGCAGCCCATAGCAGCGGCGGCAGGTTGGCTACGTCCAACAAGGTCACACCGCGTGGCCGCGCCACCGCCACCATGCCGCCGTGATGCACGGTGCCGGCGATGCGCTGCAATTCCTCGGGCGGGACTTCGCGGTAAGGCAAGCGCCGCTTCGCGAGCGCCGCGCATAATGGGCCCGCTTCCTGCCGGCGCATGGGTGTATAGAAGAACCGCAGCACATCGGTGGGCCGATGCGCGAAAAGCGCGGCCACCGCGGCGGGGCCGCAATGCAGGTCCGGTTCCTGGGCTTTGCTCATGGCGCGGCTAATGCCTTGATCTTTTCCAGCATGGCATCGGGGATTTCCAACCCATCGGCAGCGGCACGCGTGCTTTGCGCATCGCGCTTGGCGCCGGGCAGGCGCACGCCATCATCGGCAAGCATGGCGGCGATCAGGGTTTCAATGCGCGCACCAAACCCATCCGCGCCAGCAAGCGCGCCGGGGTCAATCACCAGCAGCGCTTGGCCAAGACGCGGGCGATTACCCTCATCCTGGAAGAAGCTATCGGCTTCAAAGCCGAACGCGGCACCGGTCAGCGCGCAGCAGAGCAATTCGACAATCAGCGCCAGCAAGGCGCCCTTGGTGCCGCCCATGGCGAGCATGGCGCCCGATAACGCGGCCTTGGCATCGGTAGTGGGGCGGCCTTCGGCATCCACGGCCCAGCCTTCCGGAATGGGGCGGCCTTCCTTGGCGGCGACCATGATCTTGCCACGCGCTACCTCAGACAGCGCCATGTCAATAACGAGCGGCGGCGCGGCGCGGCGCGGAAAACCCGCTGCGATGGGGTTGGTGCCCATCAGTGGCCGGCGCCCACCCGGCACCGGCATGGCAGCCGGCGAATTGGTGAAGGCCAGCGCCACCAGCCCTTGTTCCGCAAGGCGCCTCACCGGCAGGCCCATGGCGCCGGAATGGTGGCTATTGGTGATGCCGACAAAGGCAATGCCATGCCCGCGCGCGCGCCAGGCCGCTTCCTGTTCCGCCAGGGCAAGTGCGGGGTAAGCCAGCCCATGCCCGGCATCAATCAGCGCAGCACCACCACGTTCATTGATGATGCGGGGTGTGGCCTTCCCATCCGCGCGACCATTGCGCAGAAACGCCGCATATTGCGCCACACGCGACAGCCCATGCCCTGCCTGCCCGGCAGCCTCGGCCGCGACCAGCGCGGCGGCGGTGCGCTTGGCCATTTCGGGCCCAGCGCCCGAGGCAGCGAGCGCCGCGGTGACAAGTTCTTCAGCCTCAATCAGGGAAAGTCGCATCAATCCGCCTTCAATTTCGCTTCCTGCACCAGCCTGGCCCAGCGGTCAGTCTCGGCGTTGATATAGGCCGCGCTGCGTGCCCTGTCCCAGGCTTCCACCGTAAAGCCGCCGTCGCGGGCGCGGCGAGAGACTTCGGGGTCGCGGATCGCGGCCAGGGTATCGGCTTCAAGCTTGGCCAGGATGGGGGCGGGCACCGCCGCATTGGTGATCATCGCGGTCCAATTGGTCATTTCAAGTTCGGGCGACCCCGCTTCGCGTACGGTGGGCACATCCGGCACCAGGGGATGGCGGGCGGCGGAGGTTATGGCAAGGGGGCGGAGCCGCCCGCCCTGAATCTGCGCCATGCATTCCGGCAGGTTGGAGACCATGAAATCCAGATTCCCCGCCGCGAGATCCGTGACGGAAGGCGCACCACCGCGATAGGGCACATGGGTAATCCGGTCCCCCGCGCCCGAAACCCGCCGCACCAATTCCAGCCCCAGATGCGGGGGAGAGCCATTGCCAGATGAACCGGCATTCAGATTACGTTCCCGCGCTTGCGTCAGCAGATCGGCCAAGCTGCGCGCCGGGCTGCGTTCCGCATTCACCACCACGACAAGCGGCAGCGACCCAAGGACGGAAATCGCCGTGAAATCCTGGCGAAAATTGAAGGGCGCGGCAGGAAACAGCGACGCATTCACCGCATGCGTCATGGTGATGGCAAGCAGCGTATAGCCATCCGCGGGGCTTTTCGCTGCCGCATCGGCGCCGATCAGCGCATTGCCGCCGGCGCGGTTTTCGATGATCACCGGTTTGCCCCAAATCTCCGAAAGCTTCTGACCCACAAGGCGCGCCATGATGTCCGTCAGGCCACCTGGGGGGAAGGGCACGATGTAGCGTACGGCGCGATCGGGGAAGGGGTTCTGGGCCTGTGCGCGCCCAATAAGGGCAGCGGCGGGCAGGGCGGATAGCAGCAGGCGGCGGGTTGGGTGCATGGGATCCTCCGGATTTTGGGCCAACTGCGCGGCCCTTGCCCCGAAGCGTAGCCCAGGGAGCGGCGCTGCCCTATAGTTTTCTCATTGGAAGCATGATCCTGGGGATAAACCGCGTGACACCTGTCGAGAAAATCCGCGAATGGCATGAAGAACTCACCGCCTGGCGGCGTGATTTCCATGCCCATCCTGAACTCGGCTTTGAGGAAGTGCGGACCAGCGCACTGGTGGCCGAGCGCCTCGCTTCCTGGGGGATTGAGGTGCATCGCGGCATTGGCAAGACCGGCGTTGTGGGCGTGCTGCGGAACGGGAACGGCCAAGGCCGGCTTGGGATTCGTGCCGATATGGATGCACTGCCCATGCCGGAAGCCAATGGCTTCGCGCATAAATCAGGCATTGAGGGCAAGATGCATGGCTGTGGGCATGATGGGCATACCACCATGCTATTGGCCACCGCGCGTTATCTGGCGGAGACGCGCAATTTCGACGGCACGGTGCATTTCATTTTCCAGCCAGCGGAAGAAGGGCGCGGCGGCGCTCAGGCGATGCTGGCCGATGGGCTGTTTGATCGCTTCCCTTGCGACACGGTCTATGGGCTGCATAACCGCCCCGGCCTGCCGGTTGGGCAATTCGCCATTCGCCCCGGCCCGATCATGGCCGGCGCGCTGTTTTTCGACATCCTGATCCAGGGCAAGGGCGGCCATGGCGCGCGGCCGGAACAGACGATTGATCCCGTTGTGGTGGGTGCGCAGATCGTGACGGCTTTGCAAAGCGTGGTCGCGCGCAATGTGCCCGCCTTGGATAGCGCCGTGCTGAGCGTGACGGGCTTCAATGCCGGGCAGGCCTATAATGTGATTCCTGACCAAGTGACGCTGAAGGGCACAGTGCGCGCCTTCAAGATGGAGATGATGCGGCTTGTGGAAGACCGGATGCGCGCCGTGGTGCAGGGCACGGCGGCGGCCTTTGGTGCGACCGCCGAGATCACCTTCCAGGAAATCGCCGCCCCCACCATCAATGCACCGATCGAGGCGACCGCGCTTGGCGATGCGGCGGCGTCCTTGGTTGGTGAAACAGCCGTGGAGCGTAACCGCACGCCCGTGATGGGGAGTGAGGATTTCGCCTACATGCTGCTGCAGCGGCCTGGCGCTTACATCCATGTCGGCAATGGCACGGGTGATGCGGGTGGCTGCGATGTGCATAACCCGCATTATGATTTCAACGACGAAGCCATCCCCTATGGCGGCGGCGTGATGGCAGCGCTGGTGGAACAGAAGCTGGCGCGGGTGAAGTGACGGCACTCATCCTTTTAATGGACTAGCGCCACACCCATCCCATGCTGGAAAATCGCCGCCGCCGCCAGCGCGTAATCCGGTGCCGCGCCAATCTGCGTGCCATCCGCCGCGTGGATCGCGACCGAGCGCTGATTATTCACCATCACCGGGCGCAGATAGGCGATGCGGTTCGTGCCGTAGCGCGCCCAATCCAGCGGTGAGAGTTTGCGCAAATCCGGCTCCGTCAGGATGATGTCCTGTTCGGTTTCGGTTTCGTTGTCGAATTCTTCCTGGTTACTCATGATCTTGTCCTTTGCACGCCCTTGAAGGCTCGCGCGTTTCTGCCGCCCCTGGAATAGGCCCGGCGGGGGTGGGGCGTTCAGCCCCCTTCAGGGCGCCCTTCCACAATCGTGGCGGCGCCATTGGTTTTGGTGTCAATCCGGATGGTCTTCACGCGCACTTCCGGCAGCGGTCGCTTCAAGTCCACATGCAGCAAGCCGTTATCGAGCCACGCACCTTCGACATCTATACCCTCGGCCAGCACAAAGGCGCGCTGGAATTGGCGGGCTGCGATGCCGCGATGCAGGAAAATCCGGCCTTCCGAATCATCCTTCTGCCGCCCGCGAATCACCAGCTGATTGTCTTCCTGCGTGATCTGCAAATCATCCATGGAAAACCCTGCCACCGCCAGCGTAATGCGCAGCCGGTTATCGCCGATCTGTTCGATGTTATAGGGCGGGTAGCCATCAGCATTCTTGCCCACACGATCGAGCATCTGTTCCAGATGATCGAAGCCAAGAAACAAAGGCGAGCCGAAAAGCGAAGGTCTGGTCATGTGATATGGCCTCCTCATCTGAGAGCGAAGCAAGTTGCCGGGCCCGAAGCGCCCGACTGAACGCTTATTTTGGATTTCGGCCCTGGCGTTGCAAGGGGGGGCGCGCAGGGCTACATCCCCCGGCCAGCGATGACCGAAACCGAAACCCTGCCGATCCTGCTGGTGCCCGACAAACGGCTCCGCCTTAAGGCGCGCCCGCTTGGTGCTGCCGATGGCGATGCCATCCGCACGCTCGCCCCCAAAATGCTTGCCACCATGTATGCCGCGCCCGGCATTGGCCTGGCCGCGCCGCAGATTGGCGAAGGGCTGCGCCTGGTCGTGCTTGATATCCAGCCCAAGGAAAAGCCCGAGCCCCTGGTGCTGGTGAACCCGGAAATCATCGCCGAAAGTGCTGAGCGCGCCACGCGCGAAGAAGGCTGCCTTTCACTCCCCGGTCAATATGCCGATGTGACGCGCCCCGCCCGCGTGAAGGTGCGCTATCTGGACCTGACCGGCGCCAAGCGGGAGATTGAAGGCGACGGCCTGCTTTCCGCCTGCCTGCAACATGAAATTGACCATCTGGATGGCGTTTTGTTCGTGGACCATCTATCCACGCTCAAGCGCAACATGATCCTGCGTAAGCTCGCCAAGGATCTGAAATCCCAGCAGCGCGAGTGAACAGCCAAAAGCGCCCTTTGCGCCTGGCTTTCATGGGCAGCCCGGATTTTTCTGTGCCTGCCTTGCGCGCTTTGCATGATGCGGGGCATGAGATCGCCGCCGTCTATTGCCAGCCCCCCAAACCCGCCGGGCGCGGGCAGAAGGAAACCCCCTGCCCCGTGCATCGCGCTGCGCTGGAATTGGGCCTGCCCGTGCGCCACCCGGCGCGGCTGAAGCGTGATGAAGCGGAACACGCGGCCTTTGCCGCGTTGGATTTGGATGTCGCGGTGGTCGCGGCCTATGGGCTGATTTTGCCGAAAGCGATGCTGGATGCGCCGCGGCGCGGGTGCCTGAATATCCATGCCTCACTTCTGCCGCGCTGGCGCGGGGCGGGGCCGATCCAGGCGGCGATACTGGCGGGCGATCATCAGACCGGCATCACCATCATGCGCATGGAAGAAGGGCTGGATACGGGGCCGATGCTGCTTGCGGAAGCGGTGCCGATAACGCCCGCCACCACCACGCCCGATTTGCATGACGCTTTGGCCGCCATGGGCGCGCGGCTGATTCTGCGCGCGCTGGACCAAGACCCGCCCGCCACGCCTCAGCCGGCGGAAGGTGTCACTTACGCGCCCAAACTCACCAAGGAAGATGGGCGCCTTGGCTGGGCCGAACCCGCCGAGGTGCTCGAACGGCGCATCCGCGCGCTCAACCCCTGGCCGGGCACCTTCTTTCTGCTGAAGGGGGAAGCCATCCGCATCTCAGCCGCCAGCGTTGAAGCCGGGCAGGGCGCGCCCGGCGAAGCCCTGGATGATGCCGGGTTGATTGCCTGTGGCGAAGGCGCGATCAGGCTGGCCCGCCTGCAACGCCCCGGCCGCGCCGCCATGGCCGCCGAGGCGTTTTTGCGCGGCCTGCCCATCCCCGCCGGCACCCGCCTGGAATGACGCCATGCCCCGCTATGCGCTGAGGCTGGAATATGATGGCGCGCCCTTTTGCGGCTGGCAGCGCCAGCATGGACAGCTTTCCATCCAGCTTGTGCTGGAAGAAGCCGCCGCGCATTTGAATGGCGGAGAGCCCCCCCTGGTGACCGCCGCCGGGCGCACCGATGCCGGCGTGCATGCCGAAGCCCAGGTGGCGCATCTGGACTTGGCCACTGACCTGCCGCTTGAGCGGGTGCGAGAGGCGCTCAACTTCCACACCCGCCCGCACCCCGTGGCGATAACGGGTGTGGCCATTGTGCCCGAAGATTGGTCCGCCAGGTTTTCCGCCATCGGCCGCGCCTATCGCTACCGCATCCTGAACCGCGCAGCGCGCCCGGCTTTGGATTGGGGCCGGGTTTGGCATGTGAAGAAACGCCTGGATGCGGCGGCGATGCATGAGGCTGCTCAAGGGCTTTTGGGCCGGCATGATTTTTCCGCCTATCGCGCCGCTTCCTGCCAGGCGAAATCGCCGCTCCGCACACTCGACCGGTTGGATGTGACCAGGCTGGGGGAGGAGATTGAAATCATCGCCGAGGCGCGGAGCTTTCTGCACCACCAGGTGCGCAATATGGTGGGCACGCTGGTGGAGGTTGGCTATGGCCGCCGCCCGGCTTCCTGGCCGCGTGGGGTGTTGTTGGGCGGAGACCGCGCCAAGGCCGGGCAGACCGCGCCGCCGGAGGGGTTGGTGCTGACGGGGGTGAAGTATCCGGAAGCGGTGGGGTGGGTTTAGCCCCCCGCAATCAGCCTTTGCCAAGCCCGCGCGCTTCATTACATTCCCCCAACACATGCCAAGCGCTCCACCTCTGCCGGAAATTGAAGCCTTCATTGCCCGTTGGTCCGGCACCGCGCAGGCGGAGCGCGCCAATTACGCCCGCTTCCTGGATGAGCTTTGCCCCATCATTGAAGTGCCAAAGCCAGACCCCGCCACGGGTGCCGGCGGTGATTACCGCTATGAACGCGGTGTCGCGCATCGTGAAGCCGATGGCAGCAGCAGCAATCGCCGGATAGACCTGTACAAGCGCGGCTGCTTCGTTTTGGAAGCCAAGCAATCCGGCGCCGCGCCCAAGCAAACCCCGCTATTTGCCCTGGGTGAGGCAGACCGCCGCGCTGGCATTCGCCGCAGCCCCGGCTGGGCGCAAGCCATGCTGAAGGCAAAGGGCCAGGCGGAAGGCTATGCGCGGGATTTACCGGCGGAAGAAGGCTGGCCACCCTTCGTTATTGTTTGCGATATCGGCTTCTGCTTCGACATTTACGCGGATTTCACCGGCACCGGTAAGCATTACGCGCAATTCCCGGACCGCGAGAATTTCCGCCTTTATCTGGATGATCTGCGCCGGCCCGAAATGCGCGCCCGGCTGCGCGCCATCTGGACCGAGCCGCTGGCGCTGGACCCCAGCCGGGAAAGGGTGCGCGTTACGCGCGATATCGCGGCATTTCTGGCGCTTCTGGCGAAGGCTTTGGAAGCACGCCATGCGCCGCAGCATGTCGCCATCTTCCTCATGCGCTGCATTTTTTCCATGTTCGCGCAATCTGTCGGGCTTCTGCCTTCGCCCACTTCCTTCACCGAATTGCTGCAAGATTGTCGTAAGGACCCGAAGGCCTTTCTTGGCCTGGTTGGCGATTTATGGCGCAACATGAATGCGGGCGGGTTTTCGCCCGCCTTGCGCGCCACGGTGCGCCGCTTCAATGGCGGGCTATTCGCCCCCGGCCCGCATGGCCCGGCGGAACCGCTGCCGGTGGATGCGGATATGCTGGAATTGCTGATTGAAGCATCCCGGCGCGATTGGGCGGATGTGGAACCGGCCATTTTTGGTTCCTTGCTGGAAAACGCCCTGGAAAAGCGGGAAAGATCAGAACTGGGCGCGCATTTCACGCCGCGCGCCTTTGTCGAAAGGCTGGTCTTGCCGACCGTGATGGAACCGCTGCGCGCGGAATGGGATGGGGTGAAGGCAGCCGCCGTGAAGCTGGCGGATGAGGGCAACAAGAAAGCCGCGGCGGCGGAATTGCGCGGCTTTCACGCAAGGCTTTGTGCCACGCGCGTTCTGGACCCCGCCTGCGGCACCGGCAATTTCCTTTATGTGACGCTGGAATTGATGAAGCGCCTGGAAGGTGAGGTGCTGGATTTCCTAGCCGATATCGAAGGCATTGAAGGCGATAGGCTGGATGTTGCCGGCGCCAGCGTGGACCCGCATCAATTCCTGGGGCTTGAGAAAAACCCGCGCGCCGTGCCGGTGGCGGAATTGGTACTGTGGATTGGCTATCTGCAATGGCATTTCCGCACGCGCGGCAATGCGCCACCGGCCGAGCCCATTTTGCGCGACTTCAAAAACATCAAGGAAGCTGATGCGCTTCTGCATTATGCGCGGGAAGAACCGGAACGCGATGGCGCCGGCAAACCCATCACGCGCTGGGGCGGGCAGACCAAGCCGCACCCTGTCACCGGGGAAATGGTGCCTGATGAGGCTGATCAGGTGCCCGTACTGCGCCCGGTGGACCCGAAGCCGAGCCTTTGGCCAGAGGCGGAATTCATCATCGGCAATCCGCCCTTTATCGCGGGCAAGGATTTGCGCGCCGAATTGGGCGAAGGCTATGCAGAGGCGTTGTGGAAAGCCTATCCCAAGGTGCCGAAATCCGCTGATATTGCCTTGCATTTCTGGTGGAAGGCCGCGCAGGCGCTGACAGGTGGCAAGCTGGTGAAGGGCAAGCAAGCGCCGGCGGTCACGCGGCGCTTTGGCTTCATCACCTCCAACAGTATTCGGCAGGTTTTTTGTCGGCGCGTGGTAGCGGAAGCCTTGGCCGGCAAGCCTGAAATCCATTTGGCCTATGCGATTCCTGATCATCCTTGGACGGATGGCGCCGGTACGGCGGCGGTGCGGATTGCCATGACAGTGGCCGAGGCCGGCGCGGGTGAGGGTGTTTTGGCGCGCGTGATTTCCGAGGCGCCGGGCAGTGATGGCGTGCCGCGCGTTGTTTTTGCCGAAGATACCGGGCGCATCAATGCTGATTTTTCCATTGGTGTTGATGTGAAATCAGCCAAGCCACTGCGGGCAACTGAAGCCTTGGCGAGCCGAGGCTTCAGTTTGCACGGCGCCGGATTTTTGGTGACGCCCACGCAGGCGGCGGCGCTGGGTTTGGGCAAGGTGCCGGGGCTGGAGGCGCATATCCGGCCCTATCTGAATGGCCGAGACCTGCAACAGCGCAGCCGTGGCTTGATGGTATTAGATTTGAACGGTTTAACCCAGGACACGCTTCGCGACCGTTATCCTGCGGTTTATCAACATGTTTTACTTCACGTAAAGCCAGAGCGCGACCTTAATAACGAACCCTATCGTCGTGAAAATTGGTGGTTGTTTGGTCGAAATAATGCCGTTTTACGAGCAGCATTGCGGAGTCTGTCACGCTACATCGCGACGGTAGAAACTGCCAAGCATCGCGTCTTCACCTTTCTACCTGCTGAAACTGCACCAGATAACATGCTGGTTTGTATTGCGAGCGAGGATGCCTTCCACCTCGGTATCTTACAGAGTTGTATCCACGGTTACTGGTTTTTGGCTGCTTGCGGCTGGCTCGGTGTTGGAAACGACCCGCGATACAATAAAACACAGATTTTCGACCCCTTCCCATTCCCCGATGCCTCCCCGGCGCAACGCGCCTCCATCGCTGAGATTGCCGAGGCTTTGGACGCGCATCGCAAGGCGAGGCTGGCGGCGCATCCGCAGCTTACCCTCACTGCGCTTTATAATTGCCTGGAAGCGCTGCGCGCCGGGCGTGCGCTCTCGGAAGCGGAACGAGACATTCACGATGCCGGGCAGGTTTCCATCCTGCGCGAATGGCATGACAAATTGGATAAAGCCGTGGCCGCCGCCTATGGCTGGCCCGCCGATCTTGCGGATGCTGACATCATCGCCCGCCTGGTCGCGCTGAATGCGGAACGTGTGGCGGAAGAAGCGCGCGGGCAAATCCGCTGGCTCCGCCCGGAATTTCAGGCCCCCAAGGATACAAGCCGCCCCGCCGTGCAGGTTGAAATGGCCGTGGAGGGTGCGGAAGCCGGCAGCAGCCGCGCCTGGCCCAAGGAAGCCCCCGCGCAATATGTCGCACTCCGCGCCGCCTTACGCGGCGCCCCAGCCTCCGCCCGCGATATCGCGCGGCGCTTCCAAGGTGCCCCACGCCGCGCCGAACAGATGGAAGCGATGCTGCAAACCCTGGTAGCCCTCGGCCAAGCGCGCCATCTGGAAGATGGCCGCTATACGGCGTAAAGCGCTGACCACCAGACTGTAACGTGTAAAGTTACACTTGACATACTAAGCCTAACGCGCTAGAAGAAACCCCGATGAAAATCCGCAATGTCATCCATAAAGGCCTGCGGCGCTTCATTGAAGACGATGATGCGTCCGGCCTTCAATCTTCGGTCGTGCCCAAATTGCGGCGCATGATTTCCTTCCTGCAAGACATGGCGCGGGAGGATGAATTGCGCAGCATACCAAGCTGGAAGGCGCATCAATTGACCGGGGATCGCAAGGGGGAGTGGAGCCTTTCAGTCACGAAGAATTGGCGCCTCACCTTCAGAATTGATCAGACGGAAATTGAAATCATCAACCTGGATTATGAGGACTATCATTGAAGGACGCAGCAATGACCAGCACGCAAGGCATCCGCCTGAAAACCCCCGCCCATCCCGGCGGCTTCATCAAGCACGAAGTAATTGACCCCCACGGGCTTTCCGTCACGGAAGCGGCCAAGGTGCTGGGTGTCACGCGGCCCGCGCTTTCCGCGCTGTTGAATGAACGGGCGGCGCTTTCGCCCGAAATGGCAATCAGGGTCGAAAAAGCCTTTGGCGTTTCCATGGATACTTTGCTGCGCATGCAGGGCAGTTTTGACATTGCCCGCGCTCGCCAACGCGCGGGTGAAATCAAGGTGGCGCCCTTCAAAGCCCCCAAGACCAAGGGCGAAAACCGGGCCAGGGGTTAGCCTAACGCGCCCCCGCCGCCTCCGCCTTCCCCCTAAACAAGTCGAAGAATCCTGTCACCACATCCGCAATACTCCGCCCGCGCCCGGTATCAATCGAAACCGTCGCGGTCACGCCGGCGCGCAAGGGGGGTTCGCCCGCATGGGGTTCAAGGCGGATGCGCACGGGCAGGCGCTGCACCACCTTCACCCAATTGCCTGAGGCATTTTGCGGCGGCAGGATCGCGAATTCTGCCCCCGTTGCCGGGCTGATGCTTTCCACCACGCCCTTCCAGGTCACATTCGGGTAGATATCCAGCACCACATCCACGCGCTGGCCCACCGCCACATGGGTCAGCGTGGTTTCCTTCAAATTCGCATCCACCCAGGGCCGGCTATCTGAAACCAGCGCGAAAATGGGGGTCGAGGCGCGCAATTGCTCGCCCACTTGCAGGCGCAAATTCACCACCGTGCCACCCGTTGGCGCCTTGATTTCGGTGCGCGCCAAATCCAGCGCGGCGCGGTCGCGTTCGGCCATTTTCTCCCGCACTTGGGGGTGGTCATCCACCGGCAAATCCGGGTCACCCTTCAGCGTGGTCAAAAGGCGCACAAGCCGTTGGCGCAGCACATTTATCCTGTCCTGCGCTACCTGAGCGTCATATTGGGTTTCTTCCATGCGCGCGGTGGGGGCGATGCCGCGGCTGGCCAATTCTTCCTGCCGGCGAGCCTGGCGGGCCAGAAAGGCCACGCGCTTTTCAAGCTCCGCCATTTCGCCCTGGGTTTCCTGATAGGTCGCGCGGGAGAGTTCAACCTGCGTGCGGGCGGAATCCAACTCAGCCTCGGCCTTTTCCAAAGCCAAGCGGAAGGGGGCAGGGTCAAGGCGCAGCAGTACGGCGCCGGCGGCCACGCGCGCATGGTCGCGCACCAGCACTTCCGTGATGCGGCCGGCAACTTCCGGGGCAATCTGCACGATATCGGCGCGGACATAGGCGTTTTCGGTGGTGATGTACCGCCCGCCGGTCAGCCAAAAGCCAATCGCCACCAGCAGCGCCAGGGTGGGCACGCCCACCAGCAGCACAAGGCGCAAAAGCCGGCCCTGCATGGTCAATAGCCCCTGGGCGTATCGGGGGGGCTTAAGATAGGCTCGCCACCGGCGCCAAGACTTGGCAGTATTCGTTCCCTCATCACCCTCAGCTTGGCAGGAAAAGGCCATGTCCGCCATAGGCTTGCGGGACATTTATCGGCGAAAACGGGCCTGATGTCGGAAAGCAACCCGATATTGGAATTGTCGGTCACGCGCCGCTGCCTGATCCTGGCAGCGGTGGTGATGGGGGCAACGCTTTACGCGACCACGCTGCTGGTGGCTTCAACGCTGCTGCCGCAAATGCAGGGCAGCCTGGCCGCGACAGCGGATGAAATCGCCTGGACCACCACCTTCAATATCCTCGCCACCGCAATCGTGACGCCCATGACAGGCTGGCTGGTGGCGCGCAGCGGGCGGCGGCGGGTGATGCTGTTCTGCGTGATGGGCTTCACCGTCGCGACCTATCTGGTGGGGCAGGCGGAATCGCTGGAAACCGTGGTGCTGTGGCGCATTGTGCAGGGCGGCATCGGCGCGCCGGTGATCCCTTTGGCGAATGCGATTGTGCTGGATAGTTTCCCGCGCAAGCAGGCGGGGTTGGTGAGCTCCATCTTCGGCATGACAGTGGTGCTGGGCCCGGTGATCGGCCCGGTCTTTGGCGGGCAATTGGCTGAGGCTTATGGCTGGCGCTGGGCTTTTTACATGATCGTGCCGGCGGGTGTGCTGGCAAGCTTCGCACTTTGGGCGACGCTGCCGGAAGATGAACCAGGCAAGCCCGTGCCGCTTGATTGGACCGGGTTTCTGGCGCTGACGGTCGCGATTTCCTGCGTGCAATTGATCCTCTCACGCGGGCAGCGGCTGGATTGGTATGAATCGAATGAGATCATCCTTGAAACCATCATCGCTGCCTTGGCGTTTTATGTTTTCGTCGCGCATAGCCTGACGGCGAAGCAGCCCTTTTTGAATTTGCGCCTGTTGCTGGATAGGAATTACGCCATCGGGCTTTTGCTGGTGTTCATCTATGGCATGGTGAATTTCACGCCGATCGTGCTGCTGCCATCTCTGTTACAGCAATATGCCGGCTTTCCGGATAGCGTGATCGGGGCGATTGTGGGCTTTCGCGGCATTGGCGGGACCATCGGCTTTGCGCTGACCTTTTTGATCGGCCGTTGGGACCCGCGCATTGGCATGGCAATTGGCTTCGCCGCCATGGTGGCAGCGGGGCTTTGGCTCATGCATTTTGATTTGAATGTCAGCGAAGAAGCCCTGTTGTGGAACGCCGTGCTGCAAGGGGTTTCGGTCGGCATCATCTGGGTGCCGCTGACGGTGCTGACCTTCAAGACGCTCAATCGGGAGCATCTGCCGGAAGCCATGGCGATGTTCCATTTGCTGCGCAATATCGGATCCAGCCTGTTCATTTCGCTGAGTGTGGCTGAGATTATCCGCTCGGGTGCGATGAATTACAGCCGGATGACGGAAATGATCTCCCCCTACAATCGCACGCTGCAATTGCCGGGGTCCATGGGTGGGTTTGGCATGGAAACCGTGCCGGAATTGGCGAAGCTGAGCGGGGAAATCACGCGCCAGGCGGCGATGATTGGTTATGTGAATGGGTTCGGTTTGTTTACCGCCGCATCGGCGGTGGCGATTGTGCTGGTGGCGTTTTCGGGTGGGCGTGGGAAGGGTGCTTGATCATAAAAGCGGCGCCACCGTCTCCCCCAACACCGCCAAATCCCCCTCCCGCGAAAGCCGATGATCCCCATCCTTGATCAGCGTCACGCGCACATCCGCCCCCGTCACCGCTTCCGCAATCCGCAGCGCATGGCGCCAGGGCACATCCGGGTCTTGCTGGCCCTGTAAAATGCGCAAGGGGCAATCAAGCGCGATTGGCGCACGCAGCAAAAGCTGGTTGCGGCCATCTTCAATTAGCGCGCGGGTGATGGGATAAGGCGCGCCGTATTCGCTTGGCCTATGCCATATACCATCGCGCATAATCGCTTCACGAATTGCGGGCGGAAATTCTGCCCACATCAAATCCTCGGTGAAGTCCGGCGCCGGCGCTATGCCGATCAGCGCCTGCACCGCAGCTTTGCGGCGTGCGGCCAGCAGCAGCGCAATCCAGCCGCCCATGGAAGACCCGATCAGGATTTGCGGGCCTTCCGTCAGCGCCGCAATCACGCTGGCCGCATCCTCGGCCCAGCGCCCAATCGTGCCATCCTCAAAACGCCCTTCGGATGTGCCATGGCCGGAATAATCAAAGCGCAAGAACGCCTGCCCGCGCGCGGCACACCATCCCGCGAGGAATTCGGCCTTGCTCCCCGTCATGTCGCTATTGAAGCCGCCCAGAAACACCACGCCAGGCCCGCGCCCGGCGATGCGTCGCCAGGCCAGATGCACACCATCGCCGCGATCAAGCCGCCCGGTTTCTTCCTTCATGCGCGCGGCAATCCACGCACCGCGAGGGAAGCAAACAGCGCACCAATGCCATAGCGCCAGGGCGGGCATTCATCGGTGCGATCCACCTCATTCACCAGCACGCCTAGGCGCGGCGATGCAATCCGCACCACATCCCCTTCACGATGCGTGAAGCCCATGCCAGGCGCACCGCGATCCTTAGCCGGCGAAAATGGCGTGCCCAGATACAGCACCGCGCCATCCGGATATTGATGATGCGCGCCGATCATTTGCGAAACCACATCCGCCGGGTCGCGGCTGATCGCACCCACCGGCCCGCTTTCCGCCAATTCAAACCCATCACGCCCAGTGATGGTCAGGCTAAGTTCCGCGCGGCGCACATCTTCCAAGGTAAAGCCCGCATCAAACAACCGGATCATCGGCCCCAGCGCGGCTGAGGCGTTATTATCCTTGGCACGCCCCAGCAAAAGCGCGCTGCGCCCTTCCACATCCCGCAGATTGACATCATTGCCGAGTGTCGCACCCTGAATACGCCCCTTGCCATTCACCACCATCACCGCTTCCGGTTCAGGGTTGGACCAGGCGGAGACAGGATGCACACCAATCTTGCTGCCCGTACCAACGGAAGCCATGGCCGGGCATTTCGTGAAAATCTCCGCATCCGGGCCAATGCCTACTTCCAGATATTGGCTCCACCAGCCCTTTTGCAGCAACGCGGCCTTCACGCGCATGGCTTCCGCGCTGCCGGGCAAGATCGCCGTCAGGTCATCACCAATAATGTTGCGGAATTCCGCGCGCACTGCTTCCGCCTGGCCGGCATCGCCGCGGCAGCGTTCTTCCACCACGCGTTCCAGCATGCTGCGCACATAAGTCACGCCGGCGGCCTTCACGGTTTGCAGATCAATCGGTGAAAGCAGGAAGGGCTTGGCAGCATCCCGCGCATTCCAAGCTGCATTGGTGAACAGCACTTCCAGATCAAGCGAAATCGGCTGGCCGCGCCGGGTAATGGCGCCCACCGCATCATCTTCTTCCAGAAAGCGCGAAGCCGTGCCGAAGGCGGGCGTCAGATCATAGGCGGTGCCGCGCGCAAAGCCGATCACGCAGGGGCCTTCGGGCCGCATGATACGGGCGCAGAAATGCCCCTCGGCGAAATCCACCGGCAAATGGCTGGATGAAATCTGCATGGCGCCCCCCCCTGTTTTCTTGGCCCGTCATTTTGCGTGAAGTGGCGCCGCATCGCCAGGGTGCTTGCGCTGCATCAAGGAGCCGGGCCGCGAAACCGGCTTATCTTCGCCCATGCTGGAAATGATCGCCGCGCCCGCCCTTGCCGCCGCGCACCCCTTCCTTTCCGCCGCTGGACCGGCGGCGGCCAGCGCCTTGCTTGCGGCGGCGCAGCCTTTCTCCGCACCGCGCCGCGCCGTGATTTTCACCCCCGAAGCGGCGCCCGAGGCGCTTTACCTGCTACTGGAAGGCTCGGTCGGGCTTTCCATGCAGGGGGCGGATGGCACGCGCGGCCTGCTTGAGATCATCGGCCCGAATGATTGCTTCCTGATGCCGGCGGTGATTCTGGGCGGTGCTTGGCCCTTCGGCGCAGAGGCTTTGGCGCCAAGCCGCTTACTCCGCATCCCAGCCGAGGCCTTCCACGCCATCATGGTGCAGGATTCGCGGCTGGCCGGGGCAAGCCTCTCGCAAATAGCACTCCAATGGCAGGGACTGGCGGATCAGCTTATTGAAATGAAAATGACCAAAGCCAGTGAGCGCGTGGCGCATTTCCTGAACGGGCGCCTGATGCCAGGCGGGCGAGTCGCCATGCCCGAACCACGCGCGGCCATTGCGGCGCGACTCGGCATCACACCAGAAAGCCTTTCGCGCGTTATGCATGGGCTGGAAGCGGCCGGCCTGGTGCGGTTGCAGGGCCGGCGCGTGGATGTGCCGGATGCCAAGGCGCTCAGCCACGGGGCACGGGCTTCCGGCCATTAATTTATGCGGTTAGGCTTCCTCCAACAACGGAGGATAGCCCATGGCCCGCGTACCTGATCGTTCTGTCGAAGATTTGGCGGAAGCCGATCGTGACCTGCTGAAGCGCCCCATTGCGCTGCATAAAGCATTGACCAATAGCCCCAAGGCGGCGCGCGCCTTTTCGGGCCTGGGACAATTCATCCGCTACGGGTCCCGACTCGACCCGCGGCTGCGCGAATTGGCCATTCTGCAAGTGGGTTGGCAGGCGCGTTCGCCTTATGAATGGTCGCATCACGTGAAAATCGGCAAGGATTTCGGCGTGAGCGATGCCGATATCCGGGGCCTGATCACGGAAAGCGCGGGCCAGCCTTCGGCGCTTGAACCGCTGGCCAAGCTGGTGCTGCTGGCGGCGCGGGAAGCCGCGGCGGGGCCGGGGGTGAGCGAATCCACCTATAAGGCGCTGGCGGCGCATTTCGACCATGAGCTGATGGTGGATCTGGTGGTAACCATTTCTTTTTACTGCGCGGTGGTGCGCGCGCTTTCATCCTTGGCGATTGAGGTTGAGCCAGAATACCAGCCCTATCTGGACCAATACCCCCTGCCGGCATAAGGCTTATTTTTAGTAAAGTACTGATTCAAGTCAGTTAAATTTACTGGCCGGGATTAGGAAACGCCCTAGCCAGCACTGTTTTTTGGCGAAGGGACTGCCCGGTCCCGCACCCCAGGGTTGCAAATAATTTCCGAATTAAGGGGTGCTTCAGGCTGCGCGTTAACCTTTTGGTTAATGCTCTCAGTGGAGAATGGGTCATCCGAGGGAGAACGGGTGGCGATGGAACTCAAGACGGTACAAGCCGGGGTGCTGGAGATGGCGGTGGAGATGAGCGGTCCCGAAACCGGGCCGGTCGCCATCCTGCTCCATGGCTTTCCCGATGACGCCCGCGCCTGGGATGGCGTGGCGCCTGAGCTTGCCGCCCAAGGGTTTCGCGTTCTGGTGCCCTATCTGCGCGGCTATGGCCCGACGCGTTTTCGGGACTCGGCGACACCGCGTTCCGGCGAACAGGCGGCCCTTGGGGCAGATTTGCTGGCGCTGATGGATGCGCTGGCGATCCCGAAGGCGATCCTTGCGGGGTATGATTGGGGCGGGCGGGCAGCCTGCGTCGTCTCGGCCCTTTGGCCTGAGCGCGTGATCGGCCTGGTTTCCGCAAATGGCTATAATATTCAAGACATTGCGGGGAGTATCCGCCCCGCCGCACCAGCGCAGGAAGCGCGCCATTGGTATCAATGGTACCTACAAACAGATAGGGGTGCGGCGGGCCTGGCCGAGAATCGGCGGGAGCTTTGTGAGCTGCTGTGGCGTCTCTGGTCGCCCAATATGGGCTTTACTGCCGAAAGCTACGCCAAAACGGCGGCCAGCTTCGACAATCCTGATTTCGTGGCGGTTGCCGTGCATTCCTACCGCCATCGCCACCGTGCGGTGGCTGGCGACCCCGCCTATGCGGCGATTGAAGCACGGCTTGCCACCCGCCCGATAATCACCGTGCCAAGCCTGGTTTTGCACGGGGCCGAGGATGGCGTGGACCCGCCGGGCAATAGCGCTGGCTGCGCCCGGCATTTCACGCAGCTTCTGGCACGCAAAGTTGTTCCAGTTTCTGGACACTTCCTGCCACGCGAGTCTCCGGCTGAATTTTTAGCCGCGATTCACCTTTTGGTAAGCACTCATTAGGGGAGAAATGACCAATGGTCGTAAAAATATGTCGAAAAACTCTTTTTAAGTATATTTCTTTATCAAGAAATTTACTTTTTTGGACGATTATCTGTCCAGGGATGCGGGGGGAAGAAATTTCCTGTTTCAATTCCCTTCGAAACTCAGTAAAAACCTTCTAGTCGGTCAAAAGGAGCGATCAAATGCGTGTACTTCTAGTTGAGGATGACCCCACAACGGCGCGTGGCATTTCGTTAATGCTTCGTCATGCCTCCATGATTGTGGAAGTAGCGGATACGGGGGAAGAAGCCCTCGAACTCGCGAAACTCTATGATTATGACATCATCGTGTTGGATCTGATGTTGCCGGATTTGGATGGCGGCGAAGTCGTGCGCCGTATGCGCGCTGGTCGCGTTGAAACGCCGGTGCTGATCCTGTCGGGCGTCAGCCGCCCGCAAACCAAGGTGAAGGTCTTCGGCATGGGCGCCGATGATTTCATCACCAAGCCCTTCGACCAGCAAGAACTGGTCGCGCGCATCCAGGCCATTGTGCGCCGCGCGAAGGGTTTCAGCCAACCGACCCTGACGGTCGGCGCGCTGCAACTCAATATCGGTTCACGTGAAGTGGCCGTTGGTGGCAATGCTGTCCACCTGACAGGCAAGGAATACGCCATCCTGGAACTGCTCGCGCTCCGCAAGGGTGTGGTGCTGACCAAGGAAGTTTTCCTGAACCATCTTTATGGCGGCATTGATGAGCCTGAAGTGAAGATCATTGATGTCTTCATCTGCAAGCTCCGCAAGAAGCTGGCCACTGCCGGCGGCGCCGATCTGATCGGGACCGTTTGGGGCCGCGGCTATGTTCTGCGTGAGCAGAATGGTCGTTCGGAATTCTGGTCGGACGGCGCAAAGCCCGCCATCGGCACGACCGGCATGCAAGCCGCCTGAGGTTTCGCCTCAGGATAATGTAGCGTGATCCGTCAACAGCGGATCACGCATCACAACGTTTCGGATGCTTGGCATTGATCCGCGAAGACCAACGGGTCTTCGGTTGGGGCCATGCTTGAAATCAGAAAGCAGCGTGACCCTGCCCCAGGGATCACGCAAAGCGCATTGTTTG
The DNA here is from genome assembly GCA_943370125.1 of Allobosea thiooxidans. Lineage (GTDB taxonomy): Bacteria > Pseudomonadota > Alphaproteobacteria > Acetobacterales > Acetobacteraceae > Neoroseomonas. The sequence continues at coordinate 63,693 of CALRPR020000005.1, forward strand.
GTGCGGCCTTATTCTGAAAACTCAGCGCCCGCGCAGTTTAACCGCACGGGTTCGCTCATTCCGTACTTTCAACGCTATGGCGGGGGCACCCGGCATTGCTGCCGTGGTGCCCCATGCCTGACGTCATGGCTGAAACCCAGTCTGACCGCGCCTTTTGCGCGAAAGGATGCGTCAGCTCCGCTGACGACGGAGGAAGGCAGGAATTTCCAGGCTCATTTCATCCTGCTGTGCGGGCCGCGCTGCTTCGAAGCGCGGGGCCGGTGCAGATGTTGGTTCAATCCGCGCGGTTTGGGCGGTTTCAGCCGTGAAGCCTTGCGGTTCCGCTGACGGGGAGAGGTTGCGCTTCATCATGCCGCCCATTCCCGTGACCTTGCCGAAAAGCCCACGCAGCCCGGCGGAGCGCGGCGCGGCGGCAGGCTGTGGTTCCGCTGGTTCGGCTACCGGTACACGAAGCTGCGGCATTTCTGGTTCGGCCATGGGCGCGGGGGCCAACATCACCGGCGCTTCCTGCACCGAAACCGGTGCTGGCGCGATTTCCGCTTCCGGTGCGGGCGTGGTTTCAACCACAGCGGGCCGCAGCGTCGGCGCGGTTTGCGCCGCGCGGCGCATAAAGGGCAGCCCTGGGCCCGTGGCCGGCGCCGCACCAATGCTTTGGTTGGAGACAGCATTGACCAGTTGCGCGGCACCACCGCCCATCGCCACCAGCTTCGGCTTTTCCGCTTCGCGCTGGTCGGCCACATCAATCCCGGTGGCCACCACGGAAACCCGGATGCGCCCATTCATGGTTTCATCCACTGACGTGCCGAAGATGATATTGGCGTCTTCTTCCACCTCTTCCCGGATACGATTCACGGCGCCATCCACTTCAAACAGCGTCATGTCATAGCCGCCGGTGATGTTGATCAACACGCCCTTGGCGCCGCGCATGGAAATATCTTCAAGCAGCGGATTGCTGATGGCGGATTCGGCGGCGCGGCGGGCACGGTCTTCGCCATCGGCTTCGCCAGTGCCCATCATGGCCTTGCCCATTTCGGCCATGATGGTCCGGATATCGGCGAAGTCCAGATTGACGATGCCGGGGTTGATCATCAGGTCCGTCACACCGCGCACGCCCATATACAGGACGTTATCGGCCATCTTGAACGCTTCCTGGAAGGTTGTGCGTTCATTTGCCAGACGGAACAGGTTCTGGTTCGGGATGATGATCAGCGTATCCACGCATTGCTGTAATTCCTCGATCCCCTGTTCAGCGGATTTGCGCCGCTTGGGGCCTTCGAAATCGAAGGGCTTGGTCACCACGCCAACGGTCAAAATGCCGCGTTCCTGCGCCATGCGCGCAATCACCGGCGCTGCCCCCGTGCCGGTGCCACCGCCCATGCCGGCGGTGATGAAGATCATGTGCATGCCTTCAATGTGGCGGGCGAGTTCTTCGGTCGCTTCTTCGGCGGCTGCGCGGCCGATTTCCGGCTTGGCACCAGCGCCAAGGCCTTGCGTAAGGTGCGGGCCAAGCTGCACGCGGCGATCAGCGCGGGCATGGATCAGCGATTGCGCATCCGTATTCGCGACCAGGAATTCCACGCCTTCCAAGCCCATGGAAATCATGTTGTTGACGGCGTTGGTGCCGCCGCCACCAACGCCAACCACCGTGATTCGCGGCGTGAAATCCGTGTGTTGATTTTGCGGAATCGTCAGGTTCAGGGTCATTGCTTTTCCTCCTCACGCAGTGATGGGCAGCTTGGGTTGGCAGGGGTGGCGGAAGGTGCGGGCATCACACGCGATCCTTCAGCCAATGAATCAAACGACGAAACGCACCGCCGGTCTTCACCGGGCCGGGCGCGATATCCAGAACGGGACGGCCTTCGCCGGCGCCCCACATCAAAAGCCCGACCGCGCCCGCAAAAGCGGGGCCGGAGGCAGCTTCGGCCAAACCTCGCAACGGTTGCGGGCGGCCAAGGCGTACCTGTCGGTCCAGGATGCGCGCGGCCATTTCGCGCACACCGACAAGTTGCGATGCGCCGCCGGTCAAGACCACACGCGCGCCGCCTTCCTTGCCAAGCCCGCTTTGATCCAGCTTGTCCTTGAGGATTTCAAAGGTTTCTTCAAGTCGCGGCTTGATGATGCCAACCACCATGGCGCGCGGAATACGCGCTATATGATGTTCATCTTCACCCAAAAGCGGCACGGGCAGATATTCGCGTTCATCATCCGCGCCGCCATGCACCGCACCATGCAGCGTTTTCATCCGTTCCGCATGCGCAACTGGTGTGGACAGGATGGTCGCCAGATCATTCGTCACCTGGCCGCCACCCACAGGGATTTGCGCGGTATGCACCAGATGGCCTTCGCTGAAGACCGCAAGGCTTGTGGTGCCGCCGCCCATATCAATTACCGTGACGCCAAGCTGCTTTTCATCTTCCACCAGCGTCGCGAGCCCTGACGCAAAGGGCGCCGAGACCAATTCTTCAACTTCCAAATCGCAACGCATCAGGCAGGCGCCAAGATTGCGGAGCGATGCCTCAGCCGCCGAGACCATATGCAGCCGCGCGCCCAGCGTATCGCAAATCATGCCGCGCGGGTCATCAACACCAGGTGTCGCATCCACGGTGAAGCCAAGCGGAATGGCGTGAACCGTTTCGCGGCCTTCTTCGGCGGTGCGGCGGCGGCCATCATGCAGAATGGCGCGCAGATCAACTTCGTTCACGGCGCGGCCACCGATTTCCCATTGCAGATGCAAAGGCCGGCTATCGGGCTGCCCGCAGGAAAGATTGACGATGGCACCTGAAAGCCGCGTGTCGGCCATTTCCTCGGCCTGGCCTACGGCGGCGCGAATGGCGCGTTCCGCTTCTTCCAGATCCACAATGGAACCGCCCTTAACGCCCCGCCCACGCTGCCAGCCAAAACCCAGCACGCGCGGGCTGCCATCGCTTTCGATGCGCGCAATCAGGCAGACCACTTTGGTGGAACCGATATCCAGCACACCAAAAACGCCACTACGCGCCTGACGGCGACGCCGTGGCGGTGCGGCTGCAGGTTCAAAAGTACCAGGCAGGCGGGTGAGCTGGTTCATCCGCGTTCCCTTCGCGCGACCGGGCGCGCCGGCTGATTTTCAGGTGTTTCACGATTGGTGCGCACCACCAGCCGATCAGGCAGGCGAAGATCAATCGCGGCCAGGGGCCGATCCAAAAGCTTCGCTTCCTGCTGCAATTCAGCAAGACGCTTGATGGCGGCAGCTTCAGCAATTTCGGGCAGCAGCACATCCGTGCCGTTATGCAGGCGCAAATTCCAGCGCCTTTCGCCAATGCGCACCATGGCCTGCACGCGTTCCGCCACCGCCGCTTCCCCAGCCAGAAGATCGTAAAGCGCAGCGGCAGCGCGATCCGCACCGGGCCCAACAATCAGCGGCAGCGGGCCAAATTGATCGAGCCCATCGGTCGCCACTGTCTTGCCATCGCGGTCCACAATCACGAAGCGGCCGTGATTCTGCCAAATGGCGAAAGGCCGGCGTTCTTCCAGGCGCAGCACAATCGTGCCGGGCAAATGGCGTTCAACATGGGCGCGCGCCACCCAGGGGATCGATTCCAAACGCTGGCGTGCCGCTTCCGGCGAGAATTCCAGCATGGAATCGCCGCGTGAGACACCAAGCGCTTCGCGAATGAGTGGCAGCGGCGTGTTCTGGCGACCATCCACGATCACCGCCTGCACCGTCATGCTGCGATCAGGCCCAATCATGGTGACCTGATCCAGCATGCGCCGCGCCTGGCCCGCCGGGTCCACCATTGCGATACCGTACGCAATGGAGCCAAAGCCGCAGAGGATCAGCACGCCATAAAGCGCAGGCCGCGCAAAACGACGAGAACGACGGAGCGCAATGCGCAGCGCTGAAGGCCGGCCCTGTTCCTTCTTCTTCCGTGTTGAGGTGGTGACCAAGCGTTCACGCGCCATGGCGAGCTTGCTCCACCATCCAAGCGCAAAGCGCGGGGAATGACATGCCGCAATGCGCCGCCTGTTCCGGCAACAGCGATGTTGGCGTCAGGCCCGGCTGCGTATTCACTTCAAGCAGGATCAGCCGGCCAGGTTCACCTTGCGTATCATCATAACGGAAATCCGTGCGTGATGCGCCGCGACAGCCAAGCGCATGATGTGCCCGCAACGCGATATCCAAAGCCTGCGCATAAGCCTCCGGCGCCATATGCGCGGGCAGGATATGGCGCGACCCGCCGGCGGCGTATTTGCTTTCGTAATCATAGAATTGCCCGGCATCAGACAGAATATCCGTCACCGCCAGCGCATGATCACCCATCACGCCCACGGTCAATTCGCGGCCCGGAATGAAGCTTTCCACCATGATGGCATCGCCATGCGTCCAACCCCGCGCAATGGTGGCGCGGCGATTGTCACCCTCATGCAAAATGGTGACGCCAACGGAAGAACCTTCATTCACCGGCTTGACCACAAAGGGGCGCGGTAGCGGGTCCGCCGCTTCCAATTCAGCGCGCGTCACCACGCGATCATCCGCAACCGGAAGGCCCGCCGCGCGAAAAACAGCCTTGGCCGCGGCCTTATCCATCGCAAGCGCCGAGGCACGCAGCCCGGAATGCGTGTAAGGCAAACCAAGCCAATCCAGCATGCCCTGGATGCAGCCATCCTCACCAAAGCGTCCATGCAGCGCGTTGAACACAACATCGGGCCGCGGATCGCTCAGCGCTTGGATCACGGCCGCCAGATCATCGCCGACATCAATCGGCGTCACGGCAAAGCCCGCTTCTTGCAGCGCTGCAATCACCTGGCGGCCGGAAGAAAGCGACACCTCGCGTTCCGCGGAACGCCCACCATAAAGCACCGCGACGCGCTTCTTCATGGCAGCGTCCTTCCGATGCGGCGGATTTCCCATTCCAGCGCAATGCCGGAATGCGCCAGCACGCGCGCGCGCACTTCCTCGCCCAGCGCTTCGATATCGGCGGCGGAAGCACCCCCCAGATTGAGCAGGAAATTGCAGTGCTTTTCGCTGACCTGCGCAGCGCCCCGAGTCAGGCCTCGGCACCCGGCGGCGTCAATCAATTCCCAGGCCTTGCGATCACCAGGCGGGTTCTTGAAGGTGGAACCGCCAGTGCGCGCGCGTACGGGTTGCGTGGCCTCACGTGCGGCGCGGATTTCAGCAAGCCGTGCCGCGATGGCGGATTTGTCACCCGCAGCGGCCCGCAGCCTTGCCCGCACCACAACACCGCGGGGCGGCAATCGCGCATGACGATAAGCGAAGTGCAGCGCTGCCGCATCCAGGCGCAGCAAACCTTCAGGTGTCGCGATTTCCGCCCAATCCAGAACATCCTTGATTTCAACGCCATAAGCGCCGGCATTCATCGCCACCGCGCCGCCGATGCTGCCTGGAATACCGACCAGAAACTCAAGCCCCGCCAACCCAGCAGCGGCGGCGGTTTCCGCCACCGTCACATCCAAAGCGGCGGCGCCGGCGATGATGCCGCCATCGGCTTCCACCACCACATCACCAAAGCCGCGCGCAAGGCGCAGCACCACACCTGCAATGCCGCCATCACGAATGACCAGGTTCGAAGCGGCACCCAATATGGTCAGCGGCATATCGGCCGGCATGTCGCGCAGCAGTAGCAACAGCTCATCCAGATCCGCCGGCCGCACCAGCATATCCGCTGGCCCACCCACGCGAAACCAGGTCGCCGGACCCAACGGCGCATCACGTTCCACGCGCCCGCGCAGCGGTGGCAGCACGGCTTGGCTGATGGGCTGAGGCATCATTTCATCGCCCCCGCCAGGCGCCCGCGCGCGCGCGACTGCAATTCAGTCAATTGCGCTGGCAGCGCATGCGCCCAATTTGTGATGCTGCCAGCGCCAAGGCAGACAACGTAGTCACCAGGTCGCGCGATGGCATGAATCATCTCGGCCAGACTATCGGGGCCGGGCAGAGGCACGACAGAACGATGCCCGCGTGCGCGCAAACCTTCCACCAGCGCATCCTTGTCCACGCCTTCCATCGGCGCTTCGCCGGCGGCATAGACATCGGCCACAATCACCGTGCCCGCATCATTCATGCAGGCACAGAATTCTTCAAACAGGGTCGCAAGCCGCGAATAGCGATGTGGCTGCACCACGGCAATCACATCACGCGCGCCGGCCTGCCGCGCGGCCTTCAACACGGCTGCGATTTCCACGGGATGATGGCCGTAATCATCAATAACCGTAATGCCGCCCGCTTCGCCGGTGCGCGTGAAGCGCCGCTTCACACCCTTGAAGCCAGCAAGCGCGGTGCGGATGGTGACTTCATCCACGCCCATCTCTGCAGCGATGGCAACGGCAGCCAGCGCATTCTGCACATTATGCTGGCCGAGCATGGGCAGGCGGAAGGGCTTCATATTGCGCACGCGCCCGCTCAGCCGATCCGTCACCGTTACTTCAAAAGTCGCACCCATACGGTCAGTGATCACACGTTCAGCCCGCACATCGGCCTGCGGTGAAAAGCCGTAAGTCACGATGCGACGATCCGAAAGACGCGGGATCATCGCCTGCACTTCGGGATGATCAATGCAGAGCACGGCAAAACCATAAAAGGGAATATTGCCGACGAATTGGGCGTAGCCTTCCTTCATCGCTTCTTCCGTACCCCAATGGTCCAGATGTTCCGGGTCCATATTCGTGACCACGGCAACAACGGCGGGCAGTTTCAGGAAGGACCCGTCGCTTTCATCGGCTTCCACCACCATCCATTCGCCGCTGCCCATGCGCGTATTCGTGCCATAGGCATTGATGATGCCGCCATTGATCACGGTGGGGTCCAGCCGCGCGGCTTCCAGCACCGCGGCGACCAGACTTGTGGTGGTGGTCTTGCCATGCGTGCCGCCAATGGCGATGGCCCATTTGAGCCGCATGAGCTCGGCCAACATTTCCGCGCGCCGTACAATGGGAATCAAACGCTGACGCGCTGCCGCCACTTCCGGATTATCGCGCTTGACGGCAGTGGAGACGACAATCACCTGCGCATTGCCCAGATTGGCCGCGTCATGGCCGATCATCACCGGAATGCCGGCAGCGCGCAGCCGCGCCACATTGGCGCCTTCGGCAATATCGCTGCCCTGCACCTGATAGCCGAGCGTGTGCAGCACTTCGGCAATGCCAGACATGCCAATGCCGCCGATACCAACAAAGTGAATGGCGCCGATACTGATGGGAAGCGCGCGCATCAGGAAACCCCCACCAAATCGCGCCGCGCCAACGCCATGACACGATCCGCAAGCTCTCGCGCCGCATTCGGGCGCGCCAGCGCTGCCGCAGCGGCGGCAGCCGATGCCATGCGCGCCGGGAAATTCAGGAAGGACGCCAGGGCATCAGCCAGCACTTGCGGCGTGAAGGCTGCTTGCGCGAAAACACGCGCCGCATCCGCCGCCGCCAAAGCGCGCGCATTCGCGGTTTGATGGTCATCAATCGCAGATGGCAGCGGCACCAGAATGGAAGGCCGACCCGCGCAGGCAATCTCGGCCACGGTGGAAGCACCGGCACGGCCAATCACCAGATGCGCCGTCGCAAGTCTGCCAGCCACATCAGGAAAGAAAGGAGCCAAATCGGCGGGAACACCGGCAGCTTCATAGGCGCTGCGCGTGCGCGCCAAATCCTCGGCACGGCATTGCTGTGTCACCAGCAGGCGCGCGCGCAAGGCTTCGGGCAGGGCGCTGATAGCAGCCGGCACCACATCCGCGAAAATCCGCGCGCCGAGTGATCCACCCAGCACCAAAACGCGCAGCACTGTGCCTTCCGCAGGCAGCGGATAGGGCTGCCCGGCCAATGCCGCGAGCGCCGGGCGCACAGGGTTGCCCACCACGGCGCTTCTTGCACCTTCCGGCACCATAGCAGTGTCAGCATAGGAGAGCGCCAGCAAATCAGCGCCGCGCGCCATCAGCCGATTGGCGCGGCCCAGCACGGCATTCTGTTCATGTAGAATAAGCGCTGGGCGACGCGATGCGCGCATCAACCGCGCCGCTGCCAAGGGTGGGAAGGAAGGATAGCCGCCAAAACCGACAATCGCGCTCGGCGACAAATCGCGGATATGCCGGCGCGCTTCAAGCGTTCCCTTCAACAATGCTGAGGCACCGCGCATCGCCTGGCCTACACCGCGCCCGGAAAGCCCGGAACCTTGCAAGACAAAACGCTCGGCATTCGCGAAGACCGGGCTGTCATAAGCCGCGGAACGCGCATCAGTCATCAATGCCACGCGTTCACCGCGCCGGATCAGCTCTGCCGCAAGGGCTTCGGCAGGGAAAAGATGTCCGCCCGTACCGCCCGCGGCGATGATGATGGGCTGCACCATGGGGCCCCTCACCGCTCGCCCTCGGTGGCCAGCGCACCATTCGGCAAGCCGGTTCCAGCGGCGCGTTCGCCAATGCGCTTGCGTGTCAGCGCCAACAACATCCCCATGCCAAGCGCGATGGCAAGCACCGAAGAACCGCCATAGGAAACGAAGGGTAGAGTCATGCCCTTGGTGGGGATCAAATGCAGCGTGGACGCCATATTCACGAAAGCCTGTAAGCCAAATTGCGTCAGCAGGCCGGTTGCCGCCAGCACCACGAAGAAATCCGTTTCTGCCAGCAAGCGCATTAAGCCGCGCAGCACGATGAAGGCGAAAAGGGCCAGGATCACCAAGCACACCACCATGCCGAATTCTTCTCCCGCAACGGCAAAGACGAAATCGGCATGCGCATCGGGCAGCACATTCTTCACGCGCCCTTCACCTGGCCCGCGCCCCATAAGCCCGCCATTCGCGAAGGCCTCCATGGCGACACTCACCTGATAGGAATCGCCCGAGCTTGGATCAAGAAAGCGGTGCACGCGGGATTGCACATGCGGGAACAGAAGATAGGCCAGAACGCCTACACCCACGCCAAGACCTGCCAGCCCACCTACGATGAAAAAATTCAGGCCAGCCACGACGAATTGCGCGAAAAGCACCGCGGTCATCACCAACAACATACCAATATCGGGCTGGCTTTTCATGATCACCGCGATCACGGCAAACATGCCGACCGCGATCGCCCGCCCCCAAAAGCGCGAACCAGGCGCCATGCCTTCCGCAATTAGCCATGCGGCGACAACGGCGAAGAAGGGCTTGAGGAATTCCGATGGCTGCAAGGAAAGCCCAGGGATCGGCAACCAGCGCCGCGCGCCCTTGATCTCCACGCCCACCACCAGCGTCGCCGCCGTCAGCACCAAAGCGCCCGCACAGCCCAGCAAGGCAAAGCGCCGCACACCACGTGGTGAGAGCAGCGAAACCCCCACCATCACCGCCGCCGCCAGCGCCAGATAAAAAACTTGCTTCAGGAAGAACATGTGGCGCGATGAAGCGCCGATACGCTCGGCCACGGCAGGCGATGCGGCAAGCATCAACACATAGCCAAAGCCGATCAGCACCATCAGCGCCGCCAGCGTCCAGCGATCCACTGTCCACCACCAGCGCCCAAGAATGGAATTATCCGCGCGGGAGAGCGCCATCAGCTTGCCCTCCTGCTCTGCCGCGCAACCAGCGCCTGCGCCAATTCACGGAAACGATCACCGCGCGCATCAAAGCCCGAGAATTGATCGAAGGAAGCGGCTGCCGGTGAAAGCAGCACGACTGGCGCTGCGCCAGCAAACGCCGCTTGCGCTGCTGCCGGCACTGCCGCTTCCAGCGTGCCAATGATTTCATGCGCAACGCCGGCTTCGCGCAACGTCGCTGCCATGGCAGGCGCATCGCGCCCGATCAGAAAGGCTTTCGCGATGCGTGGGAAGAAGGGTGCCAGCGGCGCAATGCCGCCTTCCTTGCCGATCCCGCCCGCAATCCAGACAACGCGGTCATAGGAAGCGAGTGCGCGCGCCGCGCTATCCGCATTGGTCGCCTTGCTGTCATTGACGAAGACAACGCCCTTGGCTTCGGCGACGATTTCCTGCCGATGCGGCAAGCCAGGGTAGCTTGCGATGCCACCCGCAATCGCCGAACGCGCAACGCCCAGCGCCATGCAGGCCGCCGCGGCCGCTGCAGCGTTTTGCGCGTTATGCGCCCCGGGCAGCGCCGCTGCCGCCCCCAGATCCAGGATCGGCCCCGAATCATCGCGCAGCATTCGGCCTTCCGCCCAAACCCCACCCGGCTGGGGGCTAGAACCCGAAATCGGCACCATCCGCGCCGCCAAACCGGCACCCATTTGCGCGGTCATCGCATCATCCTGACCCAGCACCGCGACGTCATTGGTCCCTTGACGCGCGAAGATTCGAGCCTTCGCAGCGGCATAGCCGTCCATGTTCCCATGGCGGTCCAGGTGATCGGGGCTGAGGTTCAACATAACAGCTACGTTGAAGCGCAGAGTTGCGATTCGCTCCAACATGTAAGACGACATTTCGAGGGTATAGACCCCCTCAGACCCCAATATATTGAGATCGAGCGCTGCGGGGCCCAAATTCCCCCCCACCTCACAGGCCATGCCGGCGCCCTGCAAAATGTGGTGGATCAGCGCAGTCGTGGTGGATTTGCCATTGGTGCCGGTGACGCCCACGAAGCGTGCCTTGGAATGGCTGGCCAGCACTGCGCGATACAGAAACTCCACATCACACAGGATGGGCGCACCAGCCGCCGTGGCCGCCTGCGCCGCCGGATGGGGGGCCGGCAGATGGTGCGGAATGCCCGGGGAAAGCAGCAGCGCATCGGCGCGGAAGGGGCCGGCGGCCGGGTCTTGCAGCGTGAGGCCTGCGGCTTCGGCTGCCGCGCGGGCTTCGGGCTTGTCATCCCAGACCGTGACCTCGGCGCCCCAGGAAGCGAGGCGCCGAGCCGCCGGCAGTCCGGCGCGGCCAAGCCCAACCACGGCGATACGCGCGCCGGGAAAGGGGGTGAAGGGGGGGCTTGGCGCTGTCATCTGATTTTCAGCGTCGAAAGCCCAACAAGTGCCAGGATCATGGCAATGATCCAGAAACGGATCACGATGGTGGGCTCGGCCCAGCCTTTTTTCTCAAAATGGTGATGCAGCGGCGCCATCAGAAACACGCGCCGGCCGGTGCGCTTGAACCAGAAAACCTGGATGATGACGGAAACGGTTTCCACCACAAAAAGCCCGCCCACAATCGCCAGCACAATTTCATGCTTGGTCGCAACCGCGAGGCCACCCAGCGCACCGCCAAGGGCAAGCGAACCCGTATCACCCATGAACACCGCCGCCGGCGGCGCATTGAACCACAGGAAGCCGAGTGCGGCACCAACAAGTGCCGCGCAAAACACCGCAAGCTCACCCGTGCCGGGCACGTAATGCAGTTGCAGGTAATCGGCGAATATGCGGTTACCGACCAGATAGGCAATCAGCGCAAAGACACTGGCCGCAATCATCACCGGCACAATGGCCAACCCATCCAGCCCATCGGTCAGATTGACCGCATTGGATGCGCCCATCATCACCAGCGCGGCCAGCAGCGGGAAGAAGATACCAAGCGGTAGCAGCAATTCCTTGAAGATCGGAAAGGCGAGCTTGTCGGAAAGCGCGCCCGGCATTAGCCAGGTGATCCAAATGGCCGTGATGATCCCCAAGCCCGCCTGCACCAGAAGCTTCATGCGGCTGGATACACCCTTGGTGTTGCGCTTGGACACTTTCAGCCAATCATCCGCAAAGCCAAGCGCGCCATAGCCGCAGGTGATGAACAGCACGGCCCAGACAAAGCCATTGCGCAAATCCGCCCACAGCAGCGTGGAGCCCACCAAGCCCAGCAGGATCAGCACGCCGCCCATGGTGGGCGTGCCTTTCTTTTCCACAATGTGCCGCGCCGGGCCATCTTCACGGATCGGCTGACCGCCACGCTGAAAGCCGCGCAGCCAGCGGATGATGGCAGAACCGAAAACCAGGCTGATCAACAAGGCTGTCAGGCAGGCCGCGCCGGCACGAAAAGTACTATAGCGCGCCAGAGTGGCCAGCGCATATTCCTCAGCGAAAGGCAGCAG
>CALRPR020000006.1:0-73613 GCA_943370125.1 Allobosea thiooxidans
GGGGGCGCTGCCCCCGAGCCCCCGCCGGGGTAATAGTATTACCCCGGACCCCGCCAGGACGAAATCAATGCGAACTACGGCGGCGCCACCACGCGCCAAACAACGAAAGCAGCGCGAGGCCGAGCAACGGAAGCAAGACGCCCCAAGAAAAGATCACACCAAGGTCGGGCACACCGCCAGACAAAAAAACCTCGTCAAGGCCCGCACCAATACCGGCAAAAACCAAGGTACCGGGAATAATGCCCAAGAAAGTCGCGGCCAGATAAGGGGCGAAACGCATGCCAAGCAAAGCCGGCGCCAAATTCAACAACCAAAACGGAAACACCGGCACCAGGCGCAAACTCAACAAATAAAAGAACCCATCACGCGCCAAACCCGCCCGCAAAGGTCCAAGCAACCCCTCCGCACGCCCCGCCACCAAAGGCGCAAAAGCCGACCGCGCCAAAAGGAACAGCACCGCCGCCCCAATCGTCGCCCCCAGCACCGCCAAACACGCGCCGACAAAGGCGCCAAACAATAACCCACCTGACAAGGTCATCACCGCGCCACCAGGCAGTGAAAACGCCACCACACCGATATAGGCCGCAACATACACCAAGGCCGCAAGCACCGGCCGCGCCGCCACCAACGCCGCCAAAGCCTCACGCTGCGCGGCCAGCGCATCCAAACTCAAATGCCGATGCAAACCCAAGGCCCAAACCAGGCCAAGCACCACCACCACCGCCAAAGGCGCCACAAACCGGCGCCATGCTGCACCTGGCTTCAATGGCGTTCGTAGATCAATCGCGCGCGGATCGTGCCCGGCAATTCGCGGAGCTCACCAAGAATCTCCTCGGCCTCCTTGCGCGCCTCGGCACTATCAATCACCAGATAACCGATATCGCCCGCCGTCTGCAGAAACTGCGCCGAGATATTCAACCCGCGTCGCCCGAAAATCTCATTGATGCGCGAAAGCATACCAGGCGTATCCCGATGCGCATGAGTCCAACGCGCACCCGATGGCCGCGCAGGCAATTGCACCTGCGGGAAATTCACCGCGCCAAAGGTCGCCGCCGTATCAGAGAAATCAATCAACTTGCGCACCACTTCCTGCCCGATGCGCGACTGCGCTTCCCCGGTGCTGCCGCCGATATGCGGCGTTAAAATCGCATTCGGAAGTCCCTGCAAGGGGGAGACAAACGCCTCCCCATTCCGGGATGGCTCCACGGGGAAAACATCCACCGCCGCGCCCAACACATGGCCATCCTGCATCGCACGCGCGAGTGCTTCCAGATCCACCACCGTGCCGCGCGCATTATTCACGAAAACCGCGCCTGGCTTCATGGCGCGAATCGCGGCTTCTCCGATCATGCCCATGGTCTCGGCAGTTTCGGGCACATGCACCGTCACGGCATCGGATTCGGCCAGCAGCGCATGCAGGCTTGGCATGGGCTGCGCATTGCCATGGGGCAGCTTGGTCGTGTGATCAAAATAGATCACGCGCATACCGAAAGCTTCCGCCAACACCGAAAGCTGCGCACCGATATTGCCATAGCCGATGATGCCGAGCGTCTTGCCCCGCACTTCCCAACTATTGGCCGCCGACTTATCCCATTCCCCACGATGCGCGGCATTGGATTTCGGGAAGATGCCGCGCATCATCATAATGATTTCGCCAAGCGTCAGTTCCGCAACCGACCGCGTATTGGAAAATGGCGCATTGAATACCGGAATGCCGCGCGCCGCCGCCGCTTCCAACGCCACCTGGTTGGTGCCGATGCAAAAGCAGCCAATCGTGATCAGCCGATCCGCCGCCGCCAGCACTTCTTCCGTCACCTGGGTGCGGGACCTTATGCCCAGCACATGCACGCCCTTCAGCGCGCGCGCCAGCACCGGGCCATCCAGCGCCTTGGTTTCGCGTTTGACGGAACGATAGCCAGCATCGGCCAGCAGCTCGACAGCGCTATCGGAAATACCCTCAAGCAACAGGATCTTGATCTTGTCCTTGGGGAGGGAGAGGCGGGTGGGGCTCATGGGGGCCGGTTCCTGCGCCTCATTCGGCCCGGTTTCAAGGGTAAATCCGCCCAGAGCGGCTTAGCCCTTGCCGTAATCGCATCTTGCGACGCATTGTGGCGCTGCAACATAAGCCTTTTGCCTGGGATAGAAGATGGATTTCGCCGCCCTTTCCGAATGGGTCAATCTGGCCATACGCTGGCTGCACCTGATCACGGGCATCGCCTGGATCGGGGCTTCCTTCTATTTCATCGCGCTCGATAATCAGCTTGACCCGCCGGCGGACAAAAACCCCCTGGTGCGCGGCGAGCAATGGGCGATCCATGGCGGGGGCTTCTACTACAAGCGCAAATACCTATTGGCGCCAGAAAAGCTCCCGGAAAAGCTCCATTGGTTCAAATGGGAAGCCTATTGGACCTGGATCAGCGGCTTTGCGCTTTTTGTGCTGGTCTATTGGGGCCAGGCATCCAGCTACCTCATTGACCCGTCCGTGATGCCCATGACGCCCTGGCAGGCCATTGGCATCAGTGCCGCCATGCTGGTGGGCGGCTGGGTGGCTTATGATCTCGTCTGCCGATCCAAGCTCGGCGAAAATGAGGCGCTTTTGGGCGTGATCGGCGCCGTGGCTTTGGCGGTGGTTGCCTATGTCTCCTGCCAGATTTTCTCGGGCCGAGGCGCTTTTTTGCAGGTGGGCGCCATGACCGGCACCATCATGGTCGCCAATGTCGCCATGGTGATCATCCCGGGCCAGCGCAAAATGGTGGCGGCGATGAGCGCCGGCGCCACGCCCGACCCGAAATATGGCCGCTGGGGCAAGCAAAGGAGTGTGCATAACACCTACCTGACGTTGCCCGTGATTTTCATCATGATCTCGCCCCATTACCCCATGACCTGGCAGCACCCGCTGAACTGGTTGATCCTGCTGGTAATTGGCTTGGCCGGCGCCTTGGTGCGGCAATATTTCGTGCTGCGCCAAAAGGGACAAAACGCCCTTTGGCTGCCCGCCGGCGCTGTGGCGGCCATGGTCGCGGCGTTTTTCATCGTGCAATCCGGCAAGCAGGATTACACCAGCGCCGAGGTGCCGGCCTTCACGGAAGTGCAGGCCATTGTCGCCGCGCGTTGCGCCAACTGCCACGCCGCCAAGCCGAGTTTTGAGGGGATTGCGGTGGCGCCCAAGGGTGTGATCATGGAAACCCCAGCGCAAATTCGCCGCTGGGCGGCTTCCATGCGCCAGCAGGTGCAGACCGAAGCCATGCCCCCCGGCAATATGACCGAAATCACCGCCGAGGAACGCGCCAAGTTGATCGCCTGGGTCGCCGCCGGCGCGCCCTTGGATTGAAGGAAAACACCATGGCCCGCAGCGGACCCGGTTCCCTTTCAACGCATGTGCTGAACACGGCTGAGGGTATCCCGGCCGAGGGCATGGCGGTGGAGCTTTGGCGCATGGACCCCGCGCCCGTTTTGGTGACCACACGGCGCACCAATGCCGATGGCCGCACCGATGGCCCGATGATGGCGCAGACGGATTTCATCCCTGGGCGCTATGAATTGCGCTTCGCGGTGGCCGAGTATTTCCGCGCCCGCGGCCAGGGGGCGGAGGTTCCCTATTTGGAGGTGGTGACCCTCGCGGTCGGGCTTATGGCGGATCAGGGGCATTACCATGTGCCGCTGCTTTGTTCGCCCTGGAGTTACGCGACCTATCGGGGGTCTTGAGAAAGCTTGGCCCTGTCATAGCAGATTCATTTGACGAACCATTTCGCGCACGGCAGGTGAAGCCATGCTTAGGCGCGCCATTCTTGCAAGCCTTTTAGCCTCGCCAGCTTTGGCCCAGACGCCAGAGCGTTCCCTTCGCCTGATCATCGCTTTCCCGCCCGGCGGCAGCACCGATATCCTTGGCCGCCTGATCGCGCCCCGCATGGGCGAAGTGCTGGGCGCCGTGGTCACGCCCGAAAACCGCAGCGGCGCTTCGGGCGCGGTTGGCGCGGGGTTTGTCGCGCAGGCTGCGCCGGATGGCGGGACGGTCCTGCTCGATTCCGGCGGGCAATCGGTCAATCCCTTTCTGATGCGCGGGCTTGGCTTCGATTATGTGCGGGACCTTGCGCCCGTCACGCTGCTCGCCACCCTGCCGCTGATCCTGATCACAGGCGCCGAATATGGCGTGGCGGATCTGCCCGCCTTGCTCGCACGGCTCCGTGCTGTCCCAGATCAGGCACGCTATGGCAGTGTCGGCGTCGGTTCCCGCACCCATCTGGCTTCAGCAAGCCTGTTGCGGCGGGCCGGGCTTAAAGGAGAGCATATCCCCTATCGCGGCGGGGCGGATCAGATGGCGGGGTTGCTGCGTGGGGATGTGCCCTTCGGCTTTACCTCACTTGCACTGGCGGCACCTTTGATCCGGGACGGCAAGGCGCGTGCCATTGGCCTTTCCGCGCCCACCCGCAGCACTGCCTTCCCGGCGCTGCCGACCATCAGCGAACAGGGCTTTGCCGGGTTTCAGATGGGCGATTGGCTTGGGCTTTTGGCGCCCGCCGCCACCCCGGCGCCGGTGATTGCCCGCTTGGCCGCCGCCGCCAAGGATTCGGTGGAACAGCCGGCCTTGGCACCCCGGCTGGAAGCGCTTGGCCTGACTCCAGCCGCTGAAGGCCCCGAAGCCTTCGCCCGCTTCCTGGCTGCCGAGCGGGCCGAAATGCGGGAATTGATCGCGGCTGAGGGGATCAGGTTGGAGTGAAACGCGCCTTCGGGCGAATAAACCCAACCCAGCGCCGCCTTTGCGCTTGCAAACCGCGCCCGAACATCGCAGATAGCGCCCACCATAGACTAAACCCTGAACCCTTATGGCGGGCGGCGTCCGGCGAAAGCCGGGGCGGGCGTCCGGCTTTTGCTTATGGAGGCCCACCGTGGCGCGTACCCCGTTAGACCGCATCCGCAATATCGGCATCACCGCGCATATTGACGCGGGCAAGACCACCACGACGGAACGCATCCTGTATTACACCGGCAAGTCCCACAAGATCGGTGAAGTGCATGAAGGCAATACCACCACCGATTACATGGACCAGGAACGCGAGCGGGGCATCACCATCACCTCCGCCGCCGTGACCGCCGTGTGGAACGACCACCGCATCAACATCATTGATACGCCTGGCCATATTGACTTCAACATTGAAGTGAACCGGTCCTTGCGCGTGCTGGATGGCGCGATCTTCATCATTGAAGGTGTCGCCGGCGTGCAGCCGCAGTCTGAGACCAATTGGCGCTTGGCTGACCGCTACAACGTGCCGCGCATTATCTTCATCAACAAGCTTGACCGCACCGGCGCCGATTTCTATCGCGCGGCCGAAACGCTGACGGAAAAGCTCGGCATCAATTGGGTTGCGCTGCAATTGCCGATCGGCATTGAAGACACCTTCCAGGGCATTGTTGACCTGGTCGAAATGAAGGCGCTGATCTGGGAAGGCGACGAACTCGGCGCCAAGTATCATGAAGCGCCGATCCCCGCCGATTTGGCCGATAAGGTCACCGAATATCGCCAGAAGCTGCTGGATACCGTTGTCGGCATTGATGAGGCCGCGATGGAAGAATATTTCGACAAGGGCGATGTGAGCGTTGAGACGCTCAAGCGCTGCATCAAGCGCGGCACCATTTCGGGCGAATTCCGCCCGGTGCTGTGTGGCACTGCCTTCAAGAACAAGGGCGTGCAGCCTTTGCTGGATGCCGTGATTGAATACCTGCCTTCCCCGATTGACCGCGAAGGCATCAAGGTTGCGCCGGAAGAAGGCCAGGATGAAACCGCCGAACGCCGCGTGATCCCCGCCAATGAGGATGAGCCCTTTGCCGGCCTCGCCTTCAAGATCATCAATGACAAATACGGCAATCTGACCTTTGTGCGCGTCTATCGCGGCGTGCTGCGCTCAGGTGACCAGGTGCAGAACACCACCAAGGGCCATAAGGAACGCGTCGGCCGCATGTTCCAGATGCATGCCGATAAGCGCGAAGAAATCAAGGAAGTCTTCGCGGGTGATATCGCGGCTTTCGTGGGCCTGAAGGATACCGGCACGGGTGATACGCTTGCCGCGCAGGAAGATGCGGTGATCCTGGAACGCATGGCCTTCCCGGTGCCCGTGATTGATATCTCGGTCGAGCCGAAAACCAAGGAAGGGGTCGAGAAGATGACCCTTGGCTTGCAGAAGCTGGCCGGGGAAGACCCGTCACTCCGCCTGCGTACCGATCAGGAAACCGGCCAGACCATCCTTTCCGGCATGGGCGAATTGCACCTGGAAATCATCATTGACCGCCTGAAGCGCGAATATGGTGTGGATGCAAATATCGGTGCGCCGCAGGTGGCGTATCGCGAAACCATTTCCAAGGCGCATACCGAAACCTATACCCATAAGAAGCAGTCGGGCGGTTCGGGCCAATACGCTGAAGTGAAGATCATCTTCGAACCGAAGGAACGGAACGAGGGTATCGAATTCCACAACGGCGTTGTTGGTGGTTCCGTGCCGCGCGAATACATCCCAGCCGTTGAAAAGGGCATCAAGGTGCAGGCCGATACCGGCGTGCTGGCCGGCTTCCCGACGGTGGATTTCAAATACAGCCTGGTGGATGGCAAGTACCACGATGTCGATTCCAGCGCGCTGGCGTTTGAAATCGCGGCCAAAGCCTGCTTCCGCGAAGGCATGAAGAAGGCCGGCCCGGTGATCCTGGAACCCATCATGGATGTGGAAGTGACCACGCCATCCGATCACGTGGGCGATGTGGTCGGCGACTTGAACCGCCGCCGCGGCGTGATCCAAAGCCAGGATATGGCGGGCACCAGCGTTATCGTGCGCGCGCATGTGCCGCTGAAGGAAATGTTCGGCTATATTTCCAATTTGCGCGGCATGACGAAGGGGCGCGCTTCCTTCTCCATGCAGTTCCATCATTATGATCCCGTGCCGCGCAATATCGCGGATGAGATCATGGCGAAGTCGGCTTAATCCTGCCTTAGCAGCAGGTCATCAAAGCGGCGCGGGGCCTTCCCGCGCCGTTTTTGTTTGGGGATGGGGCGGGTTACCCCGCCGCCGCCAAAACCTCCGCCGCCGCGCGCAGCAATACCCCATCGTGGCGCCAGAGCGCTTCCAGCACGCGGAAGTGATCCGCTTCCGGCACCGGAATCAGCGCGCCAGGCGCTTGCGCCTCCGCCCGGTGGCGATGAAACAACCTGCTTTGCCGGCGGAGTTCCGGCAATTCCCGCGCGCCATAGGCAATCGCGATGGGTTTTTGCACGACAGGTCGGCGGATCGGCGAATGCGCTACGATTTCGGCGGGCGTCAAATGCAGCTTGTCGTTCAAATTGGTCTCAGCAATCGGGGCCAATTCATAAATGCCGGACATGGCAAGCGCGCCCACCACCAAGGGATGCTCTGCCGCCAGCGCCGCCAAATGCCCGCCCGCGGACCAGCCGGAAGCAACCACCTTTCCCGCCACACCATGCGCGGCGCCATGCGCGCCGAGCCAATCCAGCGCGGCGTGGATTTCGGCAACGATGCGGTTCATGGAAGCTTCAGGCGCCAGCGTATAGCCGCAAATCCCAACCGACCAACCGGCGGCCAAGGCGCCTTCGGCCATGATGGCAAAATCTTCCCGCCGATTGCGCTGCCAATAGCCGCCATGGATGAACACCAGACACGGCGCATCGGCGCGTGCGGCGGGGTAGAGATCCCATTGTTCCCGCGCGCCACTGCCAAAAGGCAGATCAAGATGCCCGGCATGCGCCGCGCGAAACGCCTCAGACAGCGTATTGCGATTGGCGACCTGCGCCGCGCTATCCGCCACGCCATTGAGGTTGTCATAAGCCGCATCGCGCGCGGCCTGGGTCCAGCCGGCCCAGCCTTCGGGCGTGGCATAGGGGCTTGTCATGGCTTGATCACTCCAATGGGGGCGCCGGCAAGGAAGGCATTGGTCGCTGCCACCGCCACTTCGTAATAGGTGCGGTAATTCTGTTCCGTGACATAGCCCAGATGCGGCGTCAGCACGGTATTCGGCGCGCTCAGGATTGGGTGATCCACGGGCATGGGCTCGATATCAAAAACATCCAAGCCAGCGCCGGCGATGCGCCCTTCCTTCAGTGCGGCAATCAGCGCGGCTTGTTCAATCAGCGGGCCGCGGCTGGTGTTCACGATGAAGGCGCTTGGCTTCATCAAGGCCAGATCAGGCGCGGTGATGGTATTGCGAGACCGATCGGACAGAATCAAATGCAGCGTCACCACATCGGCTTCGCGCAGCAAAGTCGCCTTATCCACGCGGGTTGCGCCAATTTCAGCGGCGCGGTCGTCGGTAAGATTGCTGGACCAGGCCAGCACCTTCATGCCGAAGGCCTGGCCGATTTTCGCAACGCGCCCGCCAAGCTTGCCAAGGCCAATCACGCCAAGCGTTTTGCCTTCCAGCCCCAGGCCGATATGCGTCTGCCAACGCCCGGCGCGGAGCGCATCCTGCTGGCGCGGAATATCGCGCACCAGGGACAGGATCAGCCCCCAGGTCAGGTCTGCCGTCGGATCGCCCGAAGTGCCCGTGCCGCAAAACACCACGCCACGCTCAGCACAAGCGGCGGCGTCAATGGAACGATTGCGCCCGCCAGTCGTGATGATCAGCCGCAGATTGGGCAAAGCTTCGATCAAAGCACGCGGAAAGGGCGTTCTTTCGCGCATCGCGAGGATGGCATCAAAAGGCTTCAGCCTTTCAACCAGCGCCGCGTGATCGGTGATGGTGTCACGAAAGACGGTGATCTCAACGCCCTTGGGCAGCTTGTCCCAGGGGCCGAGGGAAAGCGCCACGCCTTGGTAATCATCCAGAATGGCGAAACGCTTGAGGGGGGCAACAGACATTATGTGTTCCTTGAAATTACGACGCGTTCAGGGTGATGCGCTGTAGCGCGGCGCGCAGATTTTCCGGCAAGGGCGTGGGCGTTTTCTGCGTGGCGCGATCCACATAGACATGCACCAGATAGCCCTCGGCACTCGCTTCATCCTCATCATTGCGGAAGATGCCGACCTCATAACGGACAGATGTATTGCCCGCACGCCCGCAGCGGAGCCCGCAGGTAATGTCATCCGGGAAAGCGATGGGTGCCAAATAGCGGCATTGGGTTTCCACCACCAGGCCAATCACCGGTGCAGTCGGGATATGCAAAAACCCTGAGGAAGTCAGGAAACGCGCCACCGCACTATCTATCCATGAATAATAGATCACATTGTTGATATGGCCATAGACGTCGTTGTCCATCCAGCGTGTCGCGATGGGCACGAACATGGCGTAATCGGCGCGCCGGGCGCGTTGCTTGCTCATGCGCTGCCCTTAACGACCCAAGGCGCGCGTCACAATTGCGTGGTCCACACAATCGGCGAAGCTTGGCTCACGCGCGATCACGCCAGCGCTTTTCATGGCGCCCCGCAACTGCGTGAAGGCGGCTTCGGGGAAATGCGGCGTTTCCGGCCAAAGCCGCGCCGCCTGATAGCGCGCCAGGCCATGGGTCAGCTCGGCCAATGTCACATCGGGAAAAAGCGGCGCGACGCTGGCGGCGATTTCAGCGGCGGGTGCCGCGTAAACATAAGCCAGCGCATCGGCCAAGGCGCGCGTCATGGCTTCGAATTCCGCACTGAAGCGCTGGATATTCGTCTCTGTTGCGTAAAGCGCCGTGTAAGCGCTCGGCCCCCGATCAGACGCGCGATGCCACACCGCGCCACCCTTGGCTTCCAGCCGCGTCGCGAAGGGTTCGAACATTTGCGCGACATCCAAGCTGCCATTCGCCACCGCATCCGCATTTTCCGCCATGGTCTTGTCGGTCACGCGCGCCATGGCGTCAGGGTCCACGCCCGCCTGGCGCAGATCATCCTGCAAGCACCACCAGGGGGTCGGCACTTCCTTTACGCTGCCAAAGCGGA
The DNA here is from genome assembly GCA_943370125.1 of Allobosea thiooxidans. Lineage (GTDB taxonomy): Bacteria > Pseudomonadota > Alphaproteobacteria > Acetobacterales > Acetobacteraceae > Neoroseomonas. The sequence goes on from CALRPR020000006.1 coordinate 9,912, forward strand.
GCTTGGGCAAATCCTGCAAGCTGAAGCCCGGGTTCGTCCCGCGGCCGAGCAGCATGAAGGGATCGCGCATCACCACCGCGCAGAAGGACCGCAAGGGGCAGGCGGGATCGGCGGCGCGCATCATGATCACGCGCATGGGGCCGGACCAGGCGACATCGGCTTGGTCTGCCAACAACGCCTCTGCCGCGCGGTTGGGGTCCCCCGCTGTGGCGCGCGTTACCGCGACCCCATGCTTGGCATAAAAGCCGCGCAGTTCGGCAACGTAAAAGGGCGCGTAAAAAACGGCGCGGAAGGGTTCGGCAAGGCGGATGGGCTTCATCATCGGGGCTCCTTCAGGGGGATCATTCTGCCCGAGCTTGGCGTTCCGGTCAGCCCCGCAAGACGCGCCCCGAGTCGCGCTTTGCGGTATTTCTGAACATCGGCCTCTAAAGCCTTGCGGGATCAGCAGGAAGCACGCAACCCCTTCGCCCGCCAATCAGAAGACGCTATATATTGTGGGTGTCGCCGGGGACACCCACTAGAAGCTGTGGATAACTCGGAGGCGTATCGAGACCAGCCCCCTAGGAGTTCCATGCCCAGCGCCGCGCCAAGGCCAGATAACGCCACCCGCATTGAACCCTTTCGCCTGCGCGGGGCGAATTTCAATCTGCTTGTGCTGCGCCTGCTGGATCATCGCCCGGAAGTGGTGGTGCCGGCGATTGGCGACCAATTCCGCCGCGCGCCTGGCTTTCTGCGCTTTGCGCCGATTGTGCTTGGCCTGAGTGACATTCAGGTCCCGCCAGCCGAAGTGGATTTCCCCGGCCTGATCCAGGGCCTGCGCGAGCTTGAGATCATGCCCATCGGCACCACAGGCGGCACGGCAGAAATGCGCAACGTGGCGATATCCTACGGGCTGCCCCCGGTGCGCAGCATAGGCGGCAAGGAAACGGATGAGGACATCACCGCCCCTGCCCCACCGGCTGGCGATGCCGCGCAAGTGGCACCTCCACTGGCGCAGCCTATCACCAAGCCCGCCGCGGCGCGCAGCACCATGGTGGTGGATCAACCCGTGCGCGCTGGCCAGCGCATCTGGGCGGAAGGCGCTGATCTGATCATCACTTCCACCGTCAATGCGGGGGCCGAGGTGATTGCGGATGGCAATATCCATGTCTATGGCGCGCTGCGTGGCCGCGCCATTGCGGGTGGCGCCAGCAATATGGAAGCGCGCGTTTTCGCGCTGAATTTCGACCCGGAATTGGTTTCCATCGCCGGCTTCTACGCCGTGCGGGAAGGCTTTCCGGCAGCACAGATTGGCAAGGCGATGCAGGTGCGGCTGGTGGGTGAGCGCATGCGCTTCGACCCCATCACCTGATCGCAGTGCATTAAAGTCTTAGGGAGGCAGAGGATATGGCTCAGGTTATCGTGGTGACATCGGGCAAGGGCGGCGTCGGCAAGACGACATCAAGCGCCGCCTTCGCAACCGGCCTTGCCCAGCGCGGCAAGAAGACGGTGGTGATTGATTTCGATGTGGGCTTGCGCAACCTCGACCTCATTATGGGTGTCGAAAGGCGCGTGGTGTTCGACATCATCAATGTCATTCAAGGCGAAGCGCGGCTGAGCCAGGCGCTGATCCGCGACAAGCGGGTTGAATCCCTTTCCATCCTGCCGGCCTCCCAGACCAAGGATAAGGATACGCTGACCAAGGAAGGGGTCGCCAAGATCATAGAGGAACTCTCGAAGGAATTCGATTACATCCTGTGTGACAGCCCCGCCGGCATCGAAAAAGGCGCGCTGCTTGCGCTGTATTTTGCCGATCAGGCGATTGTGGTGACGAACCCGGAAGTCTCCTCGGTACGAGATTCGGATCGTATTCTTGGCGTGCTGCAATCCAAATCCAAGCGCGCGGAAGAAAAGCGCGAACCGGTGAAGGAACATCTGCTGGTGACGCGTTTTGACCCGAACCGTGTGGAAAAGGGCGAAATGCTGAAGCTGGATGATATTCGTGAAATTCTGGCCATTCCGCTGCTTGGTGTGATTCCGGAAAGCGAAAGCGTGTTGCGCGCTTCCAATACCGGCACGCCGGTGATCATGGATAATGAAAGCAATGCCGGCCAAGCCTATGCTGATGCGGTTTCCCGCTTCCTGGGTGAAGATGTGCCGCATCGCTTCCTGGAAGCGGAGCGCAAGGGCCTATTCCGGCGCCTATTTGGTGGGAGGGCCGCATAATGTCCTGGCTCGATTTCTTCCGTGGTCGGCGCAAGGATGTTAGCGCCGTTGCTGCCAAGGAAAGGCTGCAGATTGTGCTGGCGCATGAGCGCATTGGCCGCAATCGTGAGGATTTCCTGCCGAAGCTCCAGCAGGAATTGGTGGCGGTTGTCGCGCGCTATGTCGCGATTGATCCGAGCAAGGTGAATGTGCATCTCGATCGCGGCGGGGATATGTCCACGCTTGAGATCGAAATTGAACTGCCCGCACCTTCCGCAATGCGGATCGCAACGGCGCGCTGACAACGCGCTAGTAAAAGGCGCTGCTCGGAGTATTTTCAAGCCAAGGGGAAACACTTGGCGGCTCGGAAAATACGACCAAAAATATTTTCATACGTGTCCAGTGAACGAATGTTCACGGGATACGTGTCAGCGCCCTTCCTGCCGCCAGGCCAGCACCACGGTGCCGAGCAATAGCAACAGCGCCAACCAAGGCGGCAGCAGCGGCAAGGCGGAAACGCTGATCACGCTGTGGTCCGCATTGCGGCGGAGCCCAATCCAGCCCGCGCCTGCAAAATCCCGCCCCGCCGGCACCATGCGCAATTCGGGCAGCGCGGGCGCCGCTTCCTGCCCCAGCCAGCGTATGGCGCCTCGGCCTTGCACCAGCGGGCGCAGCTTTTCGCCATCTGCGCGCAAATCAGCAATTTCCAGCGGATTGGTGACCGCGGCAGCGGCGAAAGCCACGCGCTTGCCATCCCCCACCTGCCACACGCCGGGCATGCGCGCCGCAACATCTGCAACCGAGCGTCCGCCGCCCGCTTCTTCCAGTCGCACCGTGCTGCGCGTGCCATCAGGCGCAATGATGGTCACTTCAGGCGCTGGTGTCGCTTCCAGGCTGCGGCGTGCAATCGCCATCCGCCCGGCTTCAATCCGCGCGGTCAAATCTTCTTCTTCCAAAGTGGTTTCGCGCATCAGCCAATGGGCGATCCGGCGCAGCAATTCTTCCTGCGGGCCACCGCCATCATGCCCGCGCCCCCATAGCCAGATATGATCTGACATCAGCAGCGCCACACGTCCTTCGCCGACACGATCCAGCACCAATAAGGGCGACCCTTCTGGGCTTTCCATGACCGCCACGCCACCGCGCGCCTCACCGCGCAGCCAGCGATACCAGCGGCCCCAGCTTGCCTCCGCCGCCGCGGTATTCGCCCCAGCCAGCGCCTCGGTCACCGGATGCCGCGCGCCAAGCGCGCTGATGCGTGGGCGAAACGGCGCCTCCTCCACCCCTGCGCCACGCCCGATGGGCCGCGCCGGCAGAACCTGCGACAAAGGCGTGAAGGCAAGCGATGTGGGGCCCGCAAATTCCGGCCCGACACTCATCAACAACGCCCCGCCCGCGCGCACGTGATCAGCAATGTTTCGCATATAGGTCGGCGGCAGCAGGCCTCGATTGGTGAAGCGGTCAAACACAATCAAATCGAACTCACGCAGCTTCACCTGAAACAGCTCACGCACCGGAAAAGCGATCAGCGCCAATTCATTGAGCGGCGTCAGATCATCCTTCTCCGGCGGGCGCAGAATGGTGAAATGCACCAAATCCACATTGGGATCGGCCTTCAATAGCCGCCGCCAAGCGCGTTCGCCGGCATGCGGCTCACCAGAGACCAACAGCACGCGCAGCCGATCCCGCACGCCATTCACCGTGACCACCTGACGGTTATTCAGCGGGCTCACCTCTCCAGCGCGGGGCTCTGCCTCCAACTCAATCACCATGGGCCCGCCGCGCGCCACTGGCACGGAAATCGCGTGTTCGCGCCCGATGGGGATTTCCTCACGCCGCGCAGCACCGCCATCGCGGCGGATAATCAGCCCGGCACTGCCGCCAGCCTGCGCGCCCAAATCCTCGATCACCACGCGCAATTCCACCTGCTGGCCAACAATGCCAAAGCCAGGGGCGGAAACCAGGCGCAGGCGCCGATCAACCTCCCCAGCGCGGCCAGGCAGCAGCACGTGAAAAGGCGCATCAAAGGGCAGCAGCGCCGGCGCGTCATGCACCTGGCCATCCGTCAGCGCGATGACGCCCGCCAACCGCGCCCGCGGCACATCCGCCAAGGCCGCCCCAAGCGCGGAAAACAGCGCCGTGCCACGCTGGCCGGCTTCCGGCACCTCCACCACCCGCAAATCAAGCGCGGGCAGGCGCGCAGCCCGCGCTTCCAAGGCGGTACGCGCCGCGGCGATGCGCTCAGCCCGATCAGCAATCTGCGTGCTGTCACTGCGATCAATGGCCAGGATCGCGATATCGGGGCGGGTTTCGCGTTCTTCGCGCAGCAAGCGCGGATTGCAAAGGGCGCCCAGCAGGATCACCACCGCCAACGCCCGCCACCAAATGCCGCGGGCGCGCTGATAAAGGCCATAGGCGAGAAAAATCAGGGCAAGGGACGCGAAAAGCGCAAGCAGCCAAAGGGGGAGGCGTGGCAGAAAATCCAAATAGGCAAGGTGCTGAGTCATGGCTGAGTAAGCCGGGGGCGCTGCCCCCGAAACCCCCGCCGGGGTAATAGTATTACCCCGGACCCCGCCCGACTCGACACCGCACTAGGCGGCGGTGCTGCCGACCAAGCGCCATGTTGGGTCGGCATTGGCCAGGTCACGCTGGAAGGTCCAGACATCAGTCAATTCCGTCACCGCTTCCGCACCGGAAACGATGGAACCATCACTCGCCTGCACCATATTGATCTGATCCGTCACCAAGCGCACGGTGATTTCGGCGATACTGCCGCGCAGCTCGGCGGCTTCAATCCCGCTTTCCTCAACGCTTCGGAGTTCAGTGCGCTGGGTTTCGCCGGCAGCCTCACGCGCGGAAATCGCCTGGTCAAAGCCGGCATAAGCCTCCTCAGACAAAAGGGGCTTCAGGGCGGCGCGATCACCACGGGCGAAAGCCTCCACAATCATGCCAAAGGCTGTCTCCGCCCCATCCAGAAAACGGTTCGGATCAAAGCTGCGATCACGCTTCTGGATTTGCACCAACGCCTCACCCACTGGGCTGCGCGGATCAGGAATGACCCGCCGCGACCCGCCCTGGGCCGGCTTGACGCCAATCTCGACCTCGGTCGCAGGGCCACGCGCGGCCGGAACCGGCGCGGCTTCGGGCTGAGCCTGACGCTCAAACCCCGTCCGGCGGCCAAGCACGCTCCGCAGCCGCAGCACCAAAAAGGCCGCAACCATCGCGAAGAGAATCAGATCTATCGGCAAGCCACCCATGTTTTTACTCCTTGAACCTTAATCTAGGGTGCCACACGCCCTAGGGCAACGCTTCGATCATCCCAAACCGCAACGGAATCACCTGACCACCCTGACCATTGCCCAAAAACGAGGCCGGTTGCGGGCACGCGATAGCCTCGCTAGACCAAACACAGATCAAACAAGGGTGATGAAAGTGATTCTGCTTCGGCACGGGCAAAGCGAATTCAACCTGCTTTTCACCCAAACCCGCAAAGACCCGGGGATTATTGACCCCAAGCTGACACCGCTTGGCGAGACTCAGGCGGAAGAAGCCGCCGAAGCGCTTGCGCATGAAGGCATCAGGCGCATCATCGTGTCCCCCTATACCCGCGCTTTGCAGACTGCCCTGCCGGTGGCGCGGCGCCTCAATCTGCCGCTGACCGTGACGCCAACGGTGCGCGAACGCTACGCCTTTACCTGCGATATCGGCCGACCGGTGGCGGAACTGCGGCTCGATTTCCCTCATGTCGTGCTGGACCATATTGACGAAATCTGGTGGCCGCCCGTGGAAGAACCCGCCGAACAGGTGATTGATCGCGCCCAGCTATTCCGTGACGAAATGGCCGCCTTGCAGGATTGGTCCCATACCCTTGTGGTCTCTCATTGGGGCTTCATCCTGGCCTTCACGGGCAAAAGCGTGATGAATGGCCAAATGCTGCGTGTGGACCCGACCGAAGCACCCCCCGCCGAGATCATCTGGAAGCATTGAACGGGGAGCTTTACGGCCCTACCCGGCTTCCAGCCGATAGCCGCCCGCATCGGTCAGGAGAATCCGCGCCTCGGCTGGATTGGGTTCGATCTTCTGACGCAGCCGGTAGATATGCGTCTCCAACGTATGCGTGGTGACCTTGCTGTTATAGCCCCAGACTTCGCTCAGTAGGATTTCACGTGAAACGGGCTGCCCGCCGGCACTGAGTAGGAAGGTCAGGATCGCCGTTTCCTTTTCCGTCAGGCGAATTTTCCGCCCGCGCTTCGGTTCCTGCAACAGCTTGGCGGCAGGGCGAAACTCATAAGGGCCGATGACCGAAGCGGCATCTTCACCCCCGATGGAACGCTGGATGTGTGCGCGCAGCTTCGCCAATAAATCCTGCATTCTGAGCGGCTTGGTAATGGCATCATTCGCCCCGGCATCCAGGCAACGCAGCACTTCTTCTTCCCCCGAAGCCCCGGCCAGCATGATGATGGGCATGCGCATGCCCGCACGGCGCAGCTTGGCGCAGAATTCGCGCGCCGAGCCATCCGGCAGGCCAAGATCAAGCAGAATGGCGGCAAAACGGGCACCAACGGCGCGAATCAGCGCCTCCGCCGCCGCAATGCTGGCAGCGCCAAGGGCATCGAATTCGCCCCCAAAGGCCAATTGCTCCGTAAGGCTTGTGCGCAGCCTTTCATTATCATCCACGATCAGAACGGGATGCGGGGGGGTCATCAGCGGCGAGCCTCGTTCTTCTGTCCTGGAGCCCGGCCGCGATGGATGCAGCGCCCCGTTTTGAGGCCCTTAGAATGCCACCCGCCACCGCTTGGCCGCAAGATATCCCAAGCAGGGGTGGACCCGTGGCGCAGTTCCTACGGGCCGGGGGGTCGCAAAGCGCCGTATCAGTGCCACATTCACGATGACTTAATAAGCGCGTATTGGAAACCCATCACATGTCCCTGCAAGGTGGCCTTTTGCCGCAAAGCCCAGAACTCGCCCCCGATCCGCGCCGCCTGGCCATGCGCGGCGTGCATCGCGCCATTTCCGATCTGCGCCGCGGCACCCCGGTGCTGATCATCGAAGGAGAGGTAGCCTTACTGGTCGGCGCGGCGGAAACGCTGGGCGCTTCAGGGCTTGCCGATATCGCCTCAGGCGGCTTGGCGACGCCAGTGCTGCTGCTTGCCCCCACGCGTGCGGCAGCATTGTTGCGCCGGCCCGTGACCCAGGCCGAGGATCAGGCCGTGGTGGCGCTGCGCCTGCCGACTGCGGCGCTGGACCCCGTGAGGCTGCGCAGCTTCGCTGACCCCACAGCCGAAAGCCTGCTGCCGAATGAGATGGAGCAACTTTCCCCGCCCCCACTCGCCGGCGCGGCCCTTGCCCTGGCCAAGCTTGGCCGGCTTTTGCCTGCGCTGGTCGCCGCCCCCGCTGCTGCGGGTGTGGCTGAGCGGCTTTCGCTGCTGCGTGTGCCGGCCGAGGATGTCTTGAGCTACCCGATCAGCGCCGCTGCCAGCCTGAAGCGCGTGGCGGAAGCCCGCGTGCCGCTGGAAGATGCGCCGGAAGCGCGCATCATCGCCTTCCGTGCCGCTGATGGTGGGATTGAGCATCTCGCCATTCTGGTGGGCGACCCGGAAGCAAGTGCCGCCGCTGGGCAGGCGCCTTTGGCGCGCGCCCATTCCGAATGTTTCACGGGTGATCTTTTGGGCTCGCTCCGCTGCGATTGCGGCCCGCAGCTACGCGGCGCCATCAAGCGCATGGCGGAAGACCCCGCTGGCGGTGTGCTGCTTTATCTGGCGCAGGAAGGCCGAGGCATTGGGCTCGTGAACAAGCTCCGTGCCTATACAATGCAGGATCGCGGGCTTGATACACTGGATGCCAATCGCGCGCTTGGCTATGGCGCGGATGAGCGGAACTTCCTGGTGGCGGCGACCATGTTGCGTGAGGTTGGCATGACAAGCGTGCGGCTGCTGACCAATAACCCCGACAAGCTCTCAGGCCTTGCAGCATGCGGGATTGAGGTGGTGGGCCGCGAAGCGCATAGCTTTGACCCGAATGGCGTGAATGATGCCTATCTGGACACCAAGGCGCGGCGCTTCGGCCATATGCTGGGATAGTCGATGAGCCCATCCAGTCTTGCGCAGCTTAGCCCTGATGGGCTGCTACGCTTTCGGGGTGGTATTTATCGTTGCGCTATCGGCAAGGGCGGCAGGCGTGCCGATAAGCACGAAGGTGATGGCGCAACACCGATAGGCTTATTGCCGCTGCGCCGCGTGCTGTATCGCGCGGATCGTCTGGCGCCGCCGCGCGGCGCCGTGCCCGTCGCCCCCATCGCACCCAATGATGGCTGGTGTGATGATCCGACGCACGCCGATTACAATACGCAAATCCGCCTGCCACATCCGGCGCGACATGAAGAACTTTGGCGCGATGATGCGATTTACGATGTGATCGGCGTGTTGGGTTGGAATGATGCGCCGGTTATGCGTGGGCGCGGAAGCGCGATTTTCCTGCATCTGGCCCGGCCCGGCTTCAGCCCGACCGAGGGCTGCATTGCGCTTGAGCAGCGCGATTTGCTGCGCGTATTGGCCGATGGCCTGACTGCGATTGAGGTTACGGCGTGACGCCCACGACATCGGGTTTTGCCACCCGATGTCGCAGACAGCGCGTGATGTTCAGCTTCTGACCAGGTTGCAGCCGCCCTCATTCAAGGGGCGGAAGGCCTTATCGGCTTCGGTGGTCTGCAAAAGCTTGTAGTAATCCCAAGGACCGCGGCTTTCTTCGGGCTTTTTCACCTCAAACAGGAAGGAAGGGTGAATCTTCCGCCCATCTGCGCGAATGCTGCCGCGGCCGAAGGCGTCATCATCCGTTGGTATCGCCTTCATGCGCGCAACCGCCCCAGCACCATCCGCCTTGGCGGCGGCAACGCCCATATCGGCCACCGCCTTCAGGTAATGCAGCGCGCCGGCATAGGTGCCAGCATGGGTGCTGGCGAAGCCCGCATTGCCGATATGGGGGCGGATGCGCTGCGTGAGTGCACGTGTACGATCATTCAAATCCCAATAGAAGCTTTCCGTCACGATCAGCCCTTGTGCCGTGCGCAAGGACAGTGAATGGACTTCCGTGATGAAAAGCAACAGCGACGCAAGCCGCACGCCCCGCCGATTGAGCCCGAATTCAGCCGCCTGTTTCACGCAATTGATCGTATCCGTCCCTGCATTGGCAAGGCCGATCACATTGGCGCGGCTGGCCTGCGCCTGCACCAGAAAGGATGAGAAATCGGATGTGCCCGGAAAGGGCGTGCGCACTGAACCCAGCACGCGCCCGCCAGCAGCGCGCACAAAGCCCGCCGTGTCGCGTTCCAACGCATGGCCGAAGGCGTAATCGGCGGTGATGAAGAACCAGGCATCGCCGCCGGCGCGCACGGTGGCACCCCCCACCGAATTGGCCAGCATCCAGGTATCATAGGTCCAATGCACCATATTGGGGGAGCAGCGCGCGCCGGTCAGATCCGATGTCGCCGCCGAACTATTGATATGCACCTTGTTCTTTTCGCGGCAGATATCATTGGCGGCGAGTGCGACCGACGATGTGGCGACATCCACCAGCGCATCCACGCCATCACGATCAAACCATTGGCGCGCGATATTCACGCCGACATCGGGGCGATTTTGGTGGTCCGCAAAGACGATTTCCACATTGAAGCCGCGCTGGCCGAAATCCTGCACCGCTTGCCGTGCGGCGGCGATGGAGGTGCTGCCGGTGACATCGCGATACATGCCGGACATGTCCACGGGCACACCGAGCTTGATGGTATTGGCGGCTTGCGCCTTGGCGCTACGCCAGGGCAGCCCACCCAAAGGCGCGGCTGCGCCGGCCTTCAGAATATCTCTTCTGTTCAGTGCCATTGTCTTCTCCCTAAAGGGCGATCTGATGTCGCCACGGCGGAAGCTTGGTCTGGGAAGGCAATCTTTGTCGAGAAAGAAATACGGCAAGCTAGATGTGGTGCGGTCCGGCCTATGTAACCGGCTTCTTCCCGCCCCCCATCGGCGTTTCGTGCACAAAAAGCGGCAGCGCATAACCCGGCAAGCGCCCGCGGAGCGCGGCCATCAGGGCCAGGCCATCATCCTCCCGCACCTGAAACCGCGCCGTTCCGGGTGCGGGGTCCAGGCTATGCAGGTAATAGGGTTTGATCCGGTTGCGGATCATCGAGCGCAGCAGCGCTTCCAAAGCGGGTGCATCATCATTCACGCCGCGCAGCAGGACCGTCTGCCCAAGCAAAGGCACCCCAGCCTCTGCCAGCCGTGCCAGCGCCCCCGCGGCATCGGGCGTGAATTCGCGCGCGTGATTGGCATGCACCGCGATGAAAACAGGCTTCGTTTGCCGCATCGCGCCCACCAGCGCCCCCGTCACCCGCGCGGGATCAGCCACCGGCACGCGCGTGTGGATGCGCAGTGTTTCAATATGCGCCATGCCGGCCAGCCGTCCGAGTATTTCACCAAGCCGCCGGGCAGAAAGCATCAGCGGATCGCCCCCGGTCAGGATCACTTCGCGAATCGCGGTATTGCCTTCAAACCACGCAAGCGCTTCGTGCAATTCCGCTTCCGTCAGCACACCGCCATCGGGGCCAACCTTTTCGCGGCGAAAGCAGAAGCGGCAATAGACCGGGCAGGCGAGCAAGGGTTTCAGCAGCGCGCGATCCGGGTAGCGATGCACCACACCCTTCACCGGCGTGAAGGGCGCATCCGCGGTTGGGTCTTCCAACTCATGCGGCGCGGTGATTAGCTCCGCCGCATCGGGGATGTATTGCAGCCCGATCGGATCGGCGGGATCACCTGGGGTGATCAGGGCAGCCATGGCGGGGGTTATGGCGGTGGCATAGCGCGCCGCCACTTCTTCCAACGCCGGCAGAGCGGCTTCGGCCACCAGGCCAGCGCGCACAAGATCTTGCGGGCTGCGCAGCGTGCGGCTCTGGTCCTGGGCGATTGGCTCGGGCATAGGACGGGTGGACTATACCAGCCCCGAAAGCGCAGCAATGCCCCTGCCCCCTTGGCACCCGGAAGCCTTCGCCGCGCGGCTGCCCTTTCTGGAACGCCGCGCAAGGCTTACCGCCGAAACCCGCGCTTTTTTCGCCGCGCGCGGCTACCGCGAAGTGGAAACCCCTGCTTTGGTCCCCGCCCCGGGGGCCGAGGTGCATTTGCGCGCCTTTGCCACGCGGTATGAGGCGCATTTGGGCCAGGGTGCGTCGCGCGATCTATGGCTCCGCACCTCCCCCGAATTGGCGCTGAAGCGATTATTGGTGGCGGGCGCCGGGCCGGTCTTTGAATTGGCGCGGGTTTGGCGCAATGGCGAAACCTCTCCCCGTCATTCTCCGGAATTCACCATGCTGGAATGGTATCGCCCGGGGCTTGGCTTCGATGGCCTGATGGCCGAGACCGAGGAATATGTCCGCGCCGTTGCGCCGCGCCTGGTCGCGCATGGCGCGGTGACCACCGATCTCAGTTTGCCCTTTGAACGCATCACCATGGCGGAATCTTTTGATCGCTGGTGCAATGGTCTGGATATTCTGGCGACCGAGGGCGATGCGGCGCGGCTGCATGCGGCCGCTCAGGCAGCCGGCTTCTCCACCCGCGCGGATGAGGGGTGGGAGGATGTGTTCTTCCGCCTACTGCTCGAACATATCGAACCGAATCTCGGGCGCGGCCGCGCGACCTTCCTGACCCATTGGCCCGCGCCGCAAGCAGCCCTCGCCCGGCGCGACCCGGCGGACCCGCGCGCCGCACTCCGCTTTGAGCTTTTCGTGGCTGGCCTGGAATTGGCCAATGCCTTTGATGAACTGACCGACGCTGGCGAACAGCGCGCGCGCTTCATCGCCGATACCACTGAGCGCCGCCGCATCAGCGGTGAGCGCGGCTGGGAGGTTGATGAGGATTTCCTGGCCGCGCTGGAACACGGTATGCCGGCCACCAGCGGCATCGCGCTTGGCTTTGATCGGCTGGCGATACTCGTTTCCGGCGCGCGCGAGATTGGCGATGTGATGTGGCTATAGCCGCCCTATCCGGCACGGCGAAGCGTTTCCAGCATCGCGGCGCTATCTTCCCGCGGCAGCGCATAAAACACGAAAACATAAGGGTCTGAGGCCTCAAACACGGACGGATCGGGCGAAGCGCGCTGCATCGTCGCGCGATCGAGATCAGCCATGGGGTGCCAGGCGCCCTTCAACTCAAAAAACACATCATAGCCAAGCGCATCAAGATAGGCCGGCACGGCATAGGTGCTGCCTTGGCGGTGGCGTTCTTCCACTTCCAGCGTCAGCACGGGGCGGCACCGCAGTAAGGTTTCGCGTGCCCCGCGTAGGATTTCATATTCGGCACCTTCAGCATCCAGCTTGATGGCGGTTACATCGGCAAGGGCGAAATCATCCAGCCGGCGCATCGGCACGGTGAAGCGTTCCACCGAAACCCTGGCCGAGACATGCGCCGCGTAATCCTTGGCGGTGCTTGCCCATTGTTCCTGCGCCACCCCATCCAGCACCGGCATGGCAAGGGTGATGCTGCCCTCATGATCGCCCAGCGCCAGATGGTGGCAGGCAATGTTGGCGGGTTCCTCGCCAAAGGCCGCCCGCAGCGCGGCCTTCAGGCGGGCAAAGGCGGTCGGCAGGGGCTCAAAGGCCAGCACGCGGCTGCCCGGCAGCCGAGCCAGCGGGATGGTCAGCAGCCCATCATGCGCGCCGATATCCACCAAAGTACCCGGGCGGTGCAGCAGGTGGTGGAAATTTTCCTCATCCATGACGAATTTTTCCCCTTTGGCCCTTGGCTTCGCCTAAGCTTCCCAAAACGAGATCCGGGACTGCGCCATGCCGATGCGTCTTTGTCAGCTTATTTATACCTCTCGCCCCTTCGGCTTCAATGCGCCAATGCTGGATGACATTCTGACTGCCGCGCGCGCCCTGAATGCGCAGAATGGTTTGACCGGCGCGCTGATCTGCCGCGCCGATATGTTCATGCAAATGCTGGAAGGCCCGCGCGCGGTAGTGACCGACACTTTCGGGCGCATCCTGGCCGATGACCGCCATGTGGATGTGACGTTGCTTTACGTGGGCGATACGCTGGAACGGATTTTCCCCGATTGGTCCATGCGCGATGACCCGCCGCAAAGCTGGATGTGGAACAGGGCCGAGGTGCGCGAAGGCGCGATGCAGGAAGCCAGCGCCGCAGCGGCCTTTTCCGTCTTCCGCCACCTGTCGCGCCTGCCGCCGGAACGGCGCGCCATTTAGGGTTAATCCGCAGTCCAGCCGCCATCCACCAGCAGGGCAGAACCCGTCATCAGCGCGCCGGCATCGCTCGCCAGCAGCAGAATGGCGCCCATCAGATCCTCCACCTGGCCCACACGGCCAAGCTTGATCTTGGCTTCCACCTGTTCCCGAAAGCCAGGCGCGGCCAGGAAGGGTTTGGTCAGCGGCGTTTCGATGAAGGTCGGGCAGAGCGTATTCACGCGAATGCCATGCGGCGCCAATTCCACCGCCATGGCTTTAGTCAGCCCCTCAATCGCCCATTTGGAAGCGCAATAAATCGTCCGATTGGGCGCGCCGACATGGCCCATTTGCGATGAGACATTGATGATGGAACCGGGGAGCTTGGCCGCCAGCAGGCGCTTCACGACCTGCTGCGCCATGAAAAACGCGGCACGGACATTGAGCCCCATCACCACATTGAAATCATCAATCGTCACATCAATGAAGGGCTTTGGGCGATTGGTGCCGGCGTTGTTCACCAGAATATCGAAGGGTTCAGCCCCGGTGATGGCGGCTTCAGTTGCGCCAAGATCCATCACATCCAGCACCAGCACGCCTGCCGCGCCGCCTTTGGCGCGAATGGCGGCTGCAGCCGCTTCAACCTCATCGGCGGTGCGGGCCAGCAAGGTCACATGCGCGCCGTGATCGGCAAGCGCGGCTGCGGCGGCGAGGCCAATGCCGCGGCCAGCGCCGCTTACTAAGGCGCGGCGGCCATCAAGGCGGAAGGTTGGGGTGCGGGGTAAATCCATCGTAGCAATTCCTGAAACAACCTTTGCGCTTTTATCACAAACCGAGCGCGGCATGAATGTTATCGGCGCTTCACTCACGCTAAGCGCCGCCTGGGCTTAATCCGCCGCAGTCGCATAAGGAATATTGCGCCCGCCATAGCGGCGCAGGCGGATATTCGCCTGTTCCGCATGGCCCGCGAAACCTTCCAGCATGCACAGGCGAGAGCAATATTCGCCGATCATCGCCGAAGCCTCATCCGTCAACACACGCTGATAGGTGCAGGTCTTCATGAATTTGCCGACCCAAAGCCCGCCCGTATAGCGCGCGGATTTCTTCGTGGGCAAAGTATGGTTGGTGCCAATCACCTTATCGCCATAGGAAACATTGGTGCGTGGGCCCAGGAACAGCGCGCCGTAATTCGTCATGTGCTTCAGGAAGTAATCCGGATCGCGCGTCATCACCTGCACATGTTCGGATGCGATGCGATCCGCCTCCGCCACCATTTCATCTTCGCTGTCGCAGATGATCACTTCCCCATAATCTTCCCAGGCTTTGCGGGCGATGGCGGCAGTGGGCAGGATTTTCAGTAGGCGTTCAACTTCCGCCATTGTCTCGCGCGCCAGTTTTTCCGAAGTGGTCAGCAGCACCGCCGGCGAATTCGGCCCGTGTTCGGCCTGGCCCAGCAGATCGGTCGCACAGATTTCCCCATCCACGGTCTCATCAGCGATGATCAGCGTCTCGGTAGGACCCGCGAAAAGATCAATGCCGACGCGGCCATAAAGCTGGCGTTTGGCTTCCGCGACAAAGGCATTGCCGGGGCCGACCAGCATATCCACGGGCGAAATGCTCTCCGTACCCAACGCCATGGCGCCCACCGCCTGAATGCCGCCCAAGCAATAAATCTCATCCGCGCCGGCCAGATGCTGCGCCGCCACAATGGCGGGCGCGGGCCGGCCTTCAAACGGCGGCGCGCAGGTGATGATGCGCTTGCAGCCCGCGACCTTGGCCGTGACCACCGACATATGGGCCGATGCCAGCAGCGGATATTTGCCGCCAGGCACATAGCAGCCGACGGAATTGACCGGGATATTGCGATGGCCGAGCACCACGCCGGGCAGGGTTTCCACCTCAATATCGCGCAAAGCCGCCTTTTGATGTTCGGCGAAATTGCGCACCTGGGTCTGCGCAAAGCGAATATCTTCCAGATCGCGCGGCGTGAGTTGGTCCAGGCAGGCCTGGATTTCGCCCTCGCTCAGGCGGAAATTCTGCCGGTCCCATTTATCGAAGCGGATGGAGAGTTCGCGCACCGCGGCATCACCACGCGCCTTGATATCGGCCAGAATGCCTTCAACCGTTGCGCGCACCTTGGCGTCATCATCCGCCACCGCATCCGCATCCCGGCCCCGCTTCAGGAAACGCGCCATGTCTTACCCCTTTTCTGACTACCGACCCGTGCTTGAAGCGCGGGGGGCAGGCAGTCAAGCGGAGCATTTTCAAGCCAAGCGGAATCGCTTGGCGACTCGGAAAATGCGACCAGACAAAAGCCCGTTTGACCCCGGCGCGCAACGGGGGAAGTATTCCCCCATGACGCCAGCCGAATTGCTCGCCCCCATTGTGGGGCCGAAGAATTGCCTCATTGAGGATGCCGATATCGCCCCTTACGCGGTGGATTGGCGTGGAACCTATCGCGGCACGCCGCGCGCCGTGCTGCGCCCGGGCTCGGTTGAGGAGGTTGCGGCATCCGTCCGCGCCTGCGCCGCCGCCGGGCTTGCCATTGTGCCCGCCGGCGGGCGCACCGGGCTTTGTGGCGGGGCGGTGGTGCAGGATAACGGCCCGCCCGCAGTGGTCATGAGCCTGGAACGGCTTAACCGCATCCGCGATGTGGATGCGAAGGATTTCTCGCTGGTCGCCGAAGCCGGCTGTATCATTCAGAATGTGCAAGAAGCCGCGGCGGCTGCGGGCCGGCTTTTCCCGCTTTCCTGGGGCGCGCAGGGGTCAGCCATGGTGGGCGGCGCGCTTTCCACCAATGCGGGCGGCATTCGCACCATTCGCTGGGGCAATGCGCGCGATCTGGTGCTGGGCTTGGAAGTGGTCCTGCCCGATGGGCGCGTGCTGAATGATCTGCGCCGCGTGCGCAAGGACAATAGCGGCTATGCTTTGCGCCATTTGTTCCTGGGCGGAGAAGGCACTCTTGGCATCATCACCGCCGCCGCCTTGCGCCTGGTGCCGGCCCTGAAGCGGGTTGAGACCGCCTTTGTCGCCGTGCCATCGCCCGACGCGGCGCTGTCCTTGCTGTCGCGCATGTTGGAATCGGGCGCGGATGTCATTGCCTTTGAATTGATCCGCAAGGAATGCATGCAGGTAGTGGAACGCCATGGGCTGCGCACGCGCATGCCCATGGCGCTTGAGAGCCCTTGGTATGTCATGGTGGAAATCGCCGCCGCGCATCCTGCCGTGCCGCTCAAGGAAATGCTGGAAGATACCTTGGCGGAAGCGGCTGAGGCAGGCGATTGCACCGATGCCGTGCTGGCCGCCAATGAGGATCAGCGCGCCGGCTTCTGGCGTATTCGGGAAGACTACCCGGATTGCCAGCGCCGTAACGGGCCTTATGTCGGAACCGATACCGCCGTGCCGGTTTCATCCGTACCGCGCTTTCTGGCGCGCGTCGAAAAGGAATTGGTGGCTGGCTGGCCGGAAGGCGAGCTGTTCATGATCGGCCATGCGGGGGATGGGAATATCCATCTTGGCATGGGGGCACCGAAGGGCATGGACTACAAGGATTGGGCGTCTCGCGCGGCGGGGCTTGAGGCGTTGGTGAATAGTATCGCGGTGGAGATGGGCGGCAGCTTCAGCGCGGAACATGGCATTGGCCAATCCAAGCGCCACGCCATGGCATCGCTGAAGGACCCGGTGGCACTGGATGTGATGCGCGCGATTAAGGGCGCGATTGACCCGGAAAGCCTGATGAACCCGGGCAAGATGTTGCCGGGGTAGGCATCGGGTCAGGGGTGCGCCATCAGCCGTTTCGCCTCGGCAAGGCAAGCGGCGTGATCCGCCACGCAGCCGCCTGCGATCCAAAAGCCTTCAACCCGCGCCAATAACGCGCCAAGCGCGGGGCCGGGGGAAGCGCCTTCTGCCAAAAGATCACGCCCCTGTAATGGAAAGACGGGCGCGGCTTCGGCATGCAGCGTGGCACGCAGCGCGGCACGAAGCGGTGCGGCGCCATCCTGCGCATCCGCCAACCACAGCGCGGCTTCCTGTATTTCCAAAGCCACCGCGTCATGCCGCGCGCGCCAGCGGCGAAATTCCGCCGCGTCAACTGTCGCGTTTGGTGTCTCGGCTTCCTGCAAGAAACGCAACGCGCGTGTCTCCGCCGTTGAAAGCTTCAAGCGTGCGGCAAGCCCTGGCGCCGCACCGCCCAGCGCCGCCAGCCGCAGCAAGGGTTCCGCTGGGGCACGGAACGCGACCAACCGCGAGAGGCAATCAAGATCAGGTGCGGCGAACTCCGGCAGGATCGTCGGCAACACGCCAAGCGCCCCCATCAATCGTAATGCCGGCACGGGTTCCGCCACCATCAGGATGCGCTTGATTTCCATCCAGATGCGCTCAACGGAAAGCCGCGCGAGGCCGGGGATCGCCGCGCGTATCGCGTGCAAAGCAGCGGCATCCGGCGCGCCCTTGCCGTAGCGTGCGTGGAAGCGAAAGAAGCGCAGCAGGCGCAGATAATCCTCGGCCAAACGCGTGGCAGGATCACCAACAAACCGCACCAGTCCGCGCGCCAGATCCTCGCGCCCGCCGAAATAATCATGCAGCACGCCATCCGCGCCAAGCGACATGGCATTGATGGTGAAATCGCGCCGCGCTGCGTCTTCGCGCCAATCTGTCGTCCAGGCCACTTCGGCATGGCGGCCATCGGTCAGCACATCACGGCGCAGCGATGTCACTTCAATCGGCTGATGCTCCCACACTGCGGTCACCGTGCCGTGTGCGATGCCGGTTTCAAACACCTTGCAGCCGGCGGCAAGCAACCGCGCCATGATTTCTTCAGGCGGGAAGGGTGCCGCGACATCCACATCCGCAACCGGCAAGCCGGCCAAGGCATCGCGCACGGCGCCACCCACGGCGCGGCTGCCGGGTAGTGCCGCCAGAACCACGGCGGTAGCGGGCGCGGTCAGGAATTCCGGCAATGATGCAAGGCGCTGTTCGGTTTCGCTCATCGCCGCGGCTCCATATGGCCAGGCGTGATTTCGGTGCCGTCAATCCGCGCGGGGACATATTTCGCTCCCGGCGCGCTGGCACGTGACAGCCCATACCAAAGCGCGCCCGCCAGCATCAGCGCCGCGCCGCAGCCAGCCAGCACCAGCAACACGGTGCCGGGCTCTCGGCCCGGGTTCAGCCGACGCCAAATGAAAAACGCCGCAAAGGGTGCGAGGAACAGCAGGGCTTCGATCAGATAGGGCACGGGCTGATTCTATCCCTAGAAGCCAAGCACTCAATCTTCGCGCAGCACGGAAGCAAGCGTCACCAGCACGGAAGCGGTCGCGCCCCAGATGTAATGCCGATCATGCGGCCAGACCCAGAATTCCCGCGTCTCGCCGCGAAATTCGCGCGACCGGCGCTCCGGCTTGGCGGGATCAGTCACATGCGCCAGAGGATATTCGAAGGTCTCCGCCACCTCCCCCGGATGAGGGTTCAGCGTAAAGGGCGGGCGCAGCAAGGCGATAACCGGCGTCACCAGATAGCCCGTGCCGGTCAGCAAAGGCGGCAATTCGCCGACAATCTCCGGCAGGCCGGCATGCAGACCAATTTCTTCCTCAGCTTCGCGCAGCGCCGCCGCTACGGGGCTTTCGCCTTCTTCAAGCCGACCACCCGGGAAGGAAACCTGCCCGGCATGGGCCTTCAAATCCGCGGAACGCAAGGTCAGCAGCACCGTCGGTTCCGGGTGCAGCACCAGCGGCACCAGCACTGCCGCCGGGGTCATGCGCCCACCGGCGCGTGCGGCGCGTTCCACATCCTCCCGCAGTGCGGGCCGATCAGCGCGAAGCCGGAGCGGATCAGCAATGCGCGCTTGCAGCGCGGCAACGGTCAGGGGAAACGCGAATGCTCCGCTCACGCTTCCGGCATATCCAGGATAGGCGCTTCATCAATGGGGAAGAACATCCCCTCGCTCCAAACGCCAAGCACCTTGCGCCCTTCCATGATTTCGGCCTGCGCCAAGGCCACCAATTCATAGAAGACAGCACGATTAATCCGCGCCTCCAGCCCTGGGCGCACGGTGATATAGGGGCGCGGTTCGCGGCTGATGGGGTCCAGATGCACGCGGATTGGGTGTTCCGCATCGGCGGTCACCATTTCATCCAGATTGGTGCGGAAGCTAAGGCATTG
This sequence comes from Allobosea thiooxidans, assembly GCA_943370125.1. Taxonomy (GTDB): domain Bacteria; phylum Pseudomonadota; class Alphaproteobacteria; order Acetobacterales; family Acetobacteraceae; genus Neoroseomonas. The sequence goes on from CALRPR020000006.1 coordinate 29,467, forward strand.
GCGCGGTGCGCCATCACCGCAGTCACAATCGCGCCAGAACAGTTCAACGGCGATGAAGGGCGCGTCCTCAACTTCAATCCGCCCACGCTCCACCGGCGTTTCCAGGATGTAGGACCCATCGGCAGCGCGTTTCAGCACCGAACCGAATAGGCAGACCATTTCCTTCCGGGCTATCGGGCTGCCCCGGTAATACCAGGTGCCGTCGCGGGCGATGCGGATGGCAATATCGCCCACATCATGGGCTTGGCGGGGGGCGCGCGCTTCCATCACATCGGCATGCGCGTGATTTCTTTCTTTCGCCGCATCCTGAAACGCCATATTCTTTGCTCGACCCTTGCCGTGGGACCCCTCGTCACCCAACCTGATTGAAGGCGGGGGCGAGTCCCGAAAACGATTTTTGTAATATAGGGAGCCTATCCCGCATGCGTGAAGGTGCTGAAGCTCAGGAAGCGACATTCCTGGTGCAAGAAGTTGAAAAACTGGGCCAGAAGCTGGCCTCGGTAAGGTCTGCCATCGGTGCGGCCATCTATGGCCAGGCCGATGTGGTGGAGCAAAGCCTGATCGGGCTGCTCTCGGGCGGGCATGTGCTGCTGGTGGGTGTGCCGGGCCTGGGCAAGACCCGGCTGGTGGAAACGCTGGGTCAGGTGATGGGGCTTGATGCCAAGCGGGTGCAATTCACGCCCGATCTGATGCCGGCCGATATCTTGGGCAGTGAGGTGCTGGAAGACCAGGCCGATGGCCGGCGCGGCTTTCGCTTCCTGAAAGGGCCGATCTTTTGCCAATTGCTGATGGCGGACGAAATCAACCGTGCCTCGCCCCGCACGCAATCGGCACTTTTGCAGGCCATGCAGGAACAGCGCGTGGCGATTGCCGGGGAAATCCACCCCTTGCCCAGCCCCTTTCATGTGCTGGCGACGCAAAACCCGATCGAACAAGAAGGCACCTACCCCCTGCCAGAGGCGCAGCTTGACCGTTTCCTGCTGGAAATCGCGATCAGCTACCCGGATGAGGCCGCCGAACGTGCCATGCTGCTGGCCACCACAGGCGCGCCGGAAGCACCCCCGCCCCAGGCACTCACCGCCGATGAATTGATGGCCGCGCAAGCGTTGATCCGCCGCATGCCTGTGGGTGAGAAGGTGCTGGAAGCGATCCTCAGGCTGGTGCGCGGCGCCCGACCTGAGACGGCAAGCCTGCCGATTGTGCGTGAAAGCCTGGCCTGGGGTCCCGGCCCGCGGGCGGCGCAGGCGCTGATGCTGGCCAGCCGCGCCCGCGCCGTTTTGGATGGGCGGCTTTCGCCATCGCTGGATGACGTGCTGGCTTTGGCCGAACCCGTGCTGCGGCACCGCATGGCGCTGAATTTCGCCGCGCGGGCGGAAGGGGCCAAGCTCGCCGATGTGATCGCCGCGCTGAAGGCCGATCTTGGCTGAGGCCGCGCATAACCTTGTAACAGCGCGGGCCGAGGCTCTCGGCGCCCGCCTGCCGCCTTTGGTGGTGCGGGCGGAACGCATTGCTTCGACCGTAATGCAGGGCGTGCATGGGCGGCGGCGCTCCGGCCAAGGGGACGCATTCTGGCAATTCCGCCCCTATTTGCCGGGCGATGCGGCATCGCGCGTGGATTGGCGGCAATCGGCGCGGTCTGACCGGGTTTTTATCCGTGAAACCGAATGGGAAGCGGCGCAGACCGTGGCCCTTTGGTCTGCCCGAGGCCCGGGCATGGCCTGGCGCAGCCGCGATACGCTGCCCGCCAAGCAGGAACGCGCTGAGATGCTGTTGCTCGCGCTTGCCGCGCTGCTGCTGCGCGGCGGGGAAAGGGTGCGCGGCTTTGGCGCGCCGCGTGCCTTTATCGGTCGTGCCGCGCTGGCGCCCTTGGCGGGTTTTCTGCCGGAACAGGCGGCGTCCCCCGCCGACCCGCGCCTGCCGCGCCATGCGCGCGTGGTGCTGTTCAGCGACTTCCTCGCCCCGCTTGATGAAACCCGCGCCGCACTTGCGGGTTTGGCTACGCAGGGCCTGCGCGGGCATTTGGTGCAAATCCTTGACCCCGCCGAGGAAACCCTGCCCTTCGCTGGGCATATCCGTTTTGAAGACCCCTCAGGCGGCGCCCCTGCACCCATTCCACGGACCGAGGCTTTGCGCAGCGCCTATCAGGCCGCACTCGCCGCCCATCGGGAAGGCTTGGCCGCCGCCGCCAGCGCCATGGGCTGGAGCTTCGCTACCCATCGGACGGATCAACCGCCGGAACTGGCGCTACTTGCGCTGTTTCAGCGGCTGGAGGGCGGCTGATGCTGACGCTTGGCCCCATCGGCTTCGCCGCCCCCTGGCTATTGCTGGCGCTGCCGGCACTGCCGGTGCTGTGGTGGTTGCTGCGCGTCACGCCGCCGGCGCCCAAGCGCCAGGTCTTCCCCGCAACGCGCATTCTGCGCGACTTGCGCCCCATGGAGGCGACCCCGGCGCGCACGCCCTGGTGGCTATTGTTGCTGCGCCTGCTGGTGGCGGGGCTGATCATTCTGGGCCTCGCCCGCCCCATCTGGCAGCCGACAGCCGGCACTGGCCAATCCGGCCCGCTGCTGCTGGTGCTGGATGATGGCTGGGCCGCCGCGCCGGATTGGGCGCGGCGCATGGCTCATGCCCAGCGCATCCTGAAAGCCGCCAGGCGCGAAGCCCGCCCCGTGGCGCTGCTGACCACGGCGCCTCAGCAGGGCGAAGCCGATCCTCTGACTTTCCTGCCCGCCGAAGAAGCCGCCGCACGCTTGGCAGTGGTGCGCCCAAAACCCTGGGCGCCGGATCGCGTGGCGGCGTTGGCTGCGCTGAATGCGCTGCGCGCGGGCAATCAGGGCGGATTTGAAAGCCTGTTCCTGACCGATGGGCTGGAACATGGCGCTGGCGAGGATGCTGCGCCCTTCCTCAGCGCGCTTGCCGCCGCCGGGCCGCTGACCCTGCTGCAGGCGCCAGCCGAGCCCCGGCGCGTGATCGCGTCCCCTGTGCTGGAAGGTGATCGGCTGCGGATCAAGCTATTGCAGGCGCCGGTGGCGCTGCCCGGGCAGGTCGCGATCCTGGCGCGCGGCGGGGATGGGGCGAGCCTTGCGCGGGTGGAACTGGCCCTGCCGGCGGGTGCCGGCAGCGCAGAGGCCGCGCTGCAATTGCCAAGCGAAATCCGCAACCAGGTGGTGCGGTTGGAATTGGAACCGGAAGCCGGCGCGGCGGGCGTTTTCCTGCTGGATGAAAGCTTCCGCCGCCGCCCGGTGGGCCTCAGCGCAGCCGAGGATACCGGGGCCGATGCGCCCTTGATCGGCCCGCTTTTCTATCTTCTGCGGGCACTTGATCCCTTTGCGGAACTCAGGCGAGGCACGCCGGAAGCGCTTTTGGCGCGCAGGCTTTCGGTGCTGATCCTGGCGGACCGCGAATTGGCGGATCCGAAGGAACGCGAAGCCCTCGACGCCTGGGTGCGCCAGGGCGGCACGCTGATCCGCTTCGCCGGGCCTCGGCTGGCAGCCAAGCAAGATAGTCTTTTGCCGGTGCCTTTGCGTGCTGGGGAACGGCAATTGGGCGGCATGCTGACCTGGGAAAAGCCGCAAACCTTGGCCCCCTTCCCCGATCATTCGCCCTTTGCAGGGTTGGTGCCGCCCGCTGAGGTCACCATTGAACGGCAAGTTCTGGCCGAGCCTTCGCCGCGCCTTGCGGAACGAAGCTGGGCGAGGCTTGCGGATGGCACGCCCTTGGTCACGGCGGAGACGCGCGGCGCGGGGCGGATTGTGCTGTTTCATGTGACCGCCCAGGCGGAATGGTCGAACCTGCCACTTTCCGGGCTTTTCGTGGATATGCTGCGCCGACTGGTGGCGCTTTCCGCAGGCGTTGCGGCTGGTGAGGCGGATCAGGCCCTCGCCCCCTTGGAAACGCTCGATGGTTTTGGCCGGCTGGGCGCACCGCCTTCCGGTGCCGCGCCGATTGCCACGCGCATCTTGGATGAGGCCCGCGCTTCCCCGCGCCACCCGCCTGGCTGGTATGGCCCAGCTGGCGCAGCCGGGGAGGCGGCCTATCGTCGCGCCTTGAACCTTTCGACCCATCTGCCCGCGCCGCGCCTGATGGCTGCGCCCCCTGCCTCGGCCCGCATGGAGGCCCTGGGTGGGGAGGCGGCAGAACGTGATTTGGGGCCATGGCTTTTGGCCGCCGCTTTCGCGCTGTTTTTGGTGGAGCTGATCGCGGCACTTGGCCTGCGCGGGTTATGGCGCCCGCGGCGTTTTGCGCTGCCCGCGCTTTTGCTGCTGGCACTGGCGCCGTGGCAGGTGAACGCGCAGGGCGTTGATGGCAGCGCGGCGCTCGCCACACGTTTGGCTTATATCCGAAGCGGTGATGCGGCGGTGGATGAAACTTCGCGGAGCGGCCTTGCGGGGCTGTCTGATTTCGTCAATCGCCGCACGGCGGCGGCGTTGGCCGAACCCCATGGCGTGACGCCGGGGCAGGATGATCTTTCCTTCTATCCGTTGCTCTATTGGCCGATCCTGCCCGATGCGCCCACGCCAAGCGCGGCCATGGTGGCGGCGCTGAATGAATTCATGCGCCAGGGCGGCATTATTTTGATGGATACACGCGATCAGGGCTCGGGCGAGGGTATGTCGCCTGGTGCGCGCGCGGCGCTGCGGCGTGTGACGCGGGATTTGGCGATACCGCCGCTAATCCCGGTGCCGGAAGACCATGTGCTGAACCGCGCCTTTTACTTGCTGAATGAATTGCCGGGGCGTTTTGCCGGCGGGCAGGTTTGGGTGGCGCGCGATCAGGACCGCGCCAATGACAGCGTGAGCCCGGTGATCCTGGGCGGGCATGATTGGGCCGCGGCCTGGGCGATGGACCGCAATGGCCAGCACCCGCATGCAACTATCCCCGGCGGCGCGCGGCAGCGCGTGCTGGCGTATCGTTTCGGGACCAATCTGGTGATGTATGCCCTGACCGGGAACTACAAGGGCGATCAGGTACATGTGCCGGCGATATTGGAGCGGCTGGGGAATTAGAGCATTTTCAAGCCAAGTGGCTTCACTTGGCGACTCGGAAAATGCGACCAACAAAATGGCGCGGCGGTTATCCTCGCCGCGCCCTTTCACCTCACCTAATCGGCGGCGCGTACATCAAGCCGCCACGCGTCCATAAATCATTCAGCCCGCGCGGCAGGTTGATGGGGGAATTCTTGCCGAGGTTACGGTCGAAGATTTCGCCGTAATTCCCAACCGCCTTGATGGCGTTATAGGCCCAGCGCCGATCAATCCCCATCAGCGGCCCATGATCCCCCGAAACACCCAGCAGCCGGCGAATGGCGGGGTTGGCGCTACTCAACATTTCATCCACATTGGCTTGCGTCACGCCCAATTCCTCAGCCTCGATCAGCGCAAAGACGGTCCAGCGTACAATGTCAAAGAATTGGTCATCGCCATGCCGCACCGCCGGCGCCAAAGGTTCCTTTGAGATGATATCGGGCAAAACCACATGTTCCGCCGGATTGCGAAGCGCGCTGCGAATGCCGGCAAGCTGGGAAGCATCGGTGGAAAACGCATCGCAGCGCCCATTGTTATAGGCGTTGCGCGTTTCCTCATTCTGTTCGAACACCAAGGGCTGGATGCGTGTATTCGTGCTGCGCGCCCAATCCGTCAGATTGAGCTCATTCGTCGTGCCGGCGGTCACGCAGATCGTCGCCCCCGCCAGATCGGTTGCGCGTTTGGCGCCGCTTGCGACACGCACCAGGAAGCCCTGACCATCATAGAAATTGACGGCGGTGAAATTGAGCCCATTGGCGGTATCGCGCGTATGCGACCAGGTGGTGGTGCGAGACAGCATATCCACCTGCCCCGATTGCAACGCGGGCAGCCGCGCCTGGGAAGACAGCACCACGGAGCGCACCTTATTCGCATCGCCCAGGATCGCGGCAGCAACGGCGCGGCAGGTATCGGCATCCAACCCGCGATTGATGCCTTGGCTATCAATCACCCCAAAGCCCGGCGCGCCCGGATGCGCGCCACAAATCAGCGCATCACGTGCGCGAATGGCGGCAACGGTCGGGCCTTGTTGCACCGGTTGCGCGAAGGCCGGCAGCGCGGCGAGCAAGCCAGCGGCAATCAGGAATTTGGTTTTCATTTTTCTTCCTCCCGGAATGGTGAATTTCATGCGGATCTAGGCTTCCCAAGGCGCTGCCACAGGGCAACGCCACAAAGCACGACGAGTGCCATCAACAGGCGCTGCGTATCGGGCAGCAAATGCAAGAAGGCAGCCGCCAGCCCGACAAGACCCATGGCGCAGCGCAAGACCCATCCCATGGGGCGCAACAAATACCCTGCATAGGCCGAAGTGATGAGCGTGAGTGCCGAGACCTGAATGAGTGTCGCGGTCGCGATATCAAACAAGCCGCCGCGCAGCATGATCCCAGGGTCATAGATGAAGGCAAAACCCACGGTGAAGCCGGCAATGCCAAAGCGGGACGCATGCAGGCTGGCGATGGTTGGGCTTGCCTTGGCGATGGCAGCGGCGGCGAAAGCGGCGGCGGCAACGGGTGGTGTCGCATCCGCGATCACCGCGAAATAGAAGACGAAAAGATGCGCCTGCAAAACATCAATGCCAAGCGGTCGGCCCAATTCCAACACCTGCGGCACACCAATGGCAGCGGCGATGATATAAGAAGGCGTTGTCGGGATACCGAGGCCAAGTACCAGCACGGTGATACACAGCAGCACCAGCAGCAGCGCCAAATTGCCCGCCGCCAAATCCTTGATGATGCCTCCAAAGGCCACCACCATGCCGGTGGCGGTTAGCGCTGAAACCACCACGCCTGCGCCCGCAATAGAAACCGCGAGCGGCGCCATGGTGAAGCCGGCATCGGCCAGGCTATTCAGCACGGCACGCCAGCCCATCCGTGTGCGCGCGCGCAGCAGCGAAACCCCCACCATAGCAAGTGTTGCACAGAAGGCTGCGAAATTACCGCTCCAGCGTTCCGTCATCAGATAGACAAGCAAACCGATCGGCAGCACCAGATGCGCGTCCTGAAGCACTTCGCGCCAGGCTGGAATATCCTTAAGCGCCATGGGTTCAATGCCGAGCTTCTTCGCTTCGAAATGCACCGCGGCAAGGATGGCGAAGTAATACATCACCGCACCAATGGCCGCCGCAATGATGATATCGCCGTAGGGGATATTGGTGATCTCGGCCATCACAAAGGCCGCAGCGCCCATCACAGGCGGCATCAGCGCACCGCCCACGGAAGCCGCACTTTCAATCCCGGCAGCGACCGCTGGGCGATAGCCAACGCGCATCATTAGCGGAATGGTCATGGCCCCCGTGGTGATCACATTGGACACTGAAGACCCGCTCATGGTGCCGAATAGGCCGGAGGTGACAACAGCAACCTTGGCCGGTCCGCCGCTATAGCGCCCAGCCACGGCGGCGCCGAGGTTGGAAAACAGCCGCCCCGTGCCACTGCCCTGCATGAAGGAACCGAACAGGATAAACACCGCGATGGTGGTCGCGACAATCCCCGTGAGTGGCCCGTAAACGCCGCCCGCCGTCGGCACCAGCCATGCGGCTTCAATGATCTCATTCAGTTTGAAATTGCGCGTGTTCAGGACGCCCGGCAAATGATGCCCGATGAACATGTAAAGCAGGCAGCCCGCCACCATCCAGGCGAGGCCCGGTTCCACCGCGCGGCGGATCGCTTCCAGCATCGTGACCATGCAGACAATGCCAAGTGTCAGCATCAGTGGCGTGAAGGGGTCCACATATTCCATGCGGTCATTCACGGCGCCTGCATTCACAAAAACCCATAAATGCGGCGCGGCGGCGGCGACGGTCCAAAGCCAATCAAACAGGCTTGGGCGGTTTTGCGGCGAGCGTTTCTGAAACGCCGGATACATCAGAAAAAGCGGCGGCGTGAAGACCAGCAGATGGAGGCTCCGCATTTCGATCGGCTCCGGAAATCCGAAGCCGCCGAAATAAAGATGCAGTGCCGCCCATCCCGCCATCCAAAGCGCGATGGCGCTTTTCAGCCACCCATCAAGCGCGCGCATGGCGTGCCTTTCTTATCTGCACGCGCAGTAGGTTGATCAGGCCGGCGGATTGACGCCGGCTTCCCGGAAGGCGCGCACCGCACCACCCGCCAGCGGCACGCCGCGATAGGCAACGGATGCCGTTGGGTTCCAGGCGCCCATGCTGGCATGGATGGTAATCAGCCTTTGCCCGCGGTTGCGGATCAGCGTGCGCGTGATTTTGTAGGTCACATCATCCGGCACGCTTTCATGCACCAGGATCACGCTATCCATCAGCGTCACCGGCACATCGCCGGTCATGAGCGTGGGATAGGTCGCGCCGGGCAGAACGCCCTGCGCATAGGCATATTCCTTTTGCAGATGGTCGCGCACATCCTGCGGGAAGGCGACCATGGCGCCGCCGCGCCGGCCTTGGGCGATTTCGGTGAAAATCGCCGCAGGGCGCGCGAGTGCGGCGTACAGATAATCCACCTGCCCATCATTATAGGCCGACGCGATATCGGCGTAGGAACCGGTGAGGTAACGCCCGCCATCAGCCCTGATCTTGTCCGGGCTGGTGCCGAGGAATTTCAGGATGCGCTGCAGCGTCATTTCATCCGTGCTGCTGCGCTGCGGGGCCGCGATTTTCAGGCCGCGCTGCGTCAGAATGGCGCGCATATCCTCAGGCCCCGCACCCTTGTGGCGCAGGAAATGGTGTTCCGTCGGCGAATAGCCGGTGCCAAGGCAGCGCAGCTTATCGTGCTTGGCACTATAGGGCTCGATCCCCTGCACGGCAGAGGCCGAGAAAGCATCAATCCCCCAACCGATCTGGGATTGGTTGTTGTTGATGCGCGTGGAATTGGCGAGGCCCCCGCCAGGCACGACGCGGATTTGCAGATCAGGGTTTTCTTCCCGAATCAGGGAAGAAAGCCCCGCCGCCATGGTGTACCAGCCGCCACCGACGGACCCCGCCACCCATTCAATCGTGGTTTGCGCCGAAGCGGTGCGGATGAAGGGGGTGGCAAGCACAGTGCCGAGCAGCAGGCGGCGTGAGGTCAGAAGCGTCATGATGATCTCTCCCTGGTTTGATGGCGGAGTCCGGCCATAGGGGCGTTTCGCGCGCGGCGCGATGGCCTTGGGCCGGGTTCCTTGAATCTCGGGTGAAGGCTCGCATGCGTGCGCGGGGCTAGGCAAGCGCCAAATTCTTGCTGAAACGCTGGGCAGCTTTAGCGCCACGGCGCGGTTTCCTCGCCCTTGGCGCAATTCAAGGCTTGCGATTCCGGGGCAAAAAGACCAAGATTTCAAAGTAAGAAGGGGTCGGTAGCGTCCCGCAAAAGGAGGCCCTCGGCCATGACAGTTTCAGCAGTTCTGCGGCAGAAGGGTAACGCCGCCATTTCAGTGACGCCCGAAGCCCCAGTGCTTGAAATCGCCGGCATCATGGCGGCGCGCCGCATTGGCGCCGTGCTGATTGTGACCGCTTCCGGTCAGGTCGCCGGCATCTTGAGTGAACGAGACATCGTGAAGGCGGTGGCGGATCGGGGGAATGGCATCAGCAGCATGGCCGCTGAGGAACTGATGACGCGCGACGTCATCATGATCGGCCCCGATACCCCGGTGGAAGCCGCGCTTGAAATCATGGACCAGGGCTATTTCCGCCATTTGCCGGTCTGCGACACGGATGGGTCCTTGCTTGGCATTGTCAGCATCCGTGACCTGGTGAAGTTCCGCTTCGCCAAGCAGGATCATGATGTTGAAGCGCTGAAGGCCTATGTGACGCGGAGCTTCATGCACTGAAGTAGGGGGGCTGTTTTAACACGCCTCCGCCGTAAAACGCCGCGTGGGCGCAGTGATTTCAGCCTGCGCCGCAACTACCTGTAATTCCCGCGCACCGGCCGCGAGCGTTTGGCTGAGCAGGCCGAAAATGCTGGAAGCAGCCGCTTCCAGCGCTGGCGCCACCGCGCCGCTTTTCAGGCGATGAAACAGGAAAAGCGCGGCAATCGCATCGCCGGCGCCATTCACCGATAGCGGCAGCATGGGCGTGCGCAGCCGCCAGAACCCGCCGCCCTCAGCCGCGAGCATTTCAATCTCATCAGCCCCGGTCGCGTCAGTGCGGAGTGAGGTCAGCAGCACAATGCGCGGCCCCTTGGCTTGTAGCGCGGTGATGGCGGCCTTGGCGGTATCCAGGCTGGTAATCGCCAGGCCGGTCAGCCATTCCAGTTCGAATTGATTGGGGGTGGCGATATCGGCCGCTGGCAGCGCCTGGTCGCGCAGGAATTCCGGAATGCCGGGGCGCACAAACACCCCGCGCCCGGTGTCGCCAATGACCGGATCGCAGCACCAAAGCGCCTTGGGGTTGGCCGCTTTCACCAAAAGCGCCGCATCGCGCACCGCGGCACCGATCTCGGCCGAGCCCAAATAGCCCGAAAGCACCGCATCACAGCGGGGCAGCACGCCGCGTTCTTCAATCCCCGCCACGCATTCCCGGATTAAATCAGCGCCAAAAACCTGGCCGCGCCAGGCGCCATAGCCGGTATGGTTGGAGAATTGCACCGTATGCACCCCCCAAACCTCCGCCCCCAGGCGCTGTAGCGGGAACATGGCGCTGGCATTGCCGACATGCCCATAGGCGACCCAGGATTGGATGGAGAGGATATTGAGGCTCACGCGCGCCGGACCTTGCTGGGGTGTGGACGATCCCTGTCGCCTGTAGCGCGGCTTGGGTCAATCGCTAGTGGTCCGATCGCTGCTGTCGGTTCCCGGCAGCAGCGTGAATCGGCCCACCAAACATATGGCTAGTGGTGCGCGGGGACGATCTGGAGCAGGATAAGGTCTGAATCAAACGCACCACTAGCTTGCGTGGGCGGTACTGATCCCCTATATCGCCCGCTCCCTGGCGGCCGGTCGGCATCGGCGGCCCATTTTTTGTGAGCATGTGCCATGAAGTCCGACATCCATCCCGCTTATCATGAGATCAACATCATCATGACCGACGGGACCGAGTACAAGACCCGTTCCTGCTACGGCAAGCCGGGCGATACCATCCGCTTGGACATTGACCCGAAGTCGCACCCGGCCTGGACCGGCCAGCAGCGCATCATTGATACGGGCGGCCAGATTGCGAAGTTCAACAAGCGCTTCGCCGGCATTGGTGCGCGCAAGTAGGACCGGGTCCCTCATCGCGGCGGTGACATAGCCGTCGCGGTCAGGCGTTTGTGGCCCGTGCAAACGGGTCTCAATGCAATAATTTCATAAAAGCCCAGCCTTTGCTGGGCTTTTTGCGTTATCGGGATGTCTGGGGAGCTTGGTGGAGCTGAGCGGGATCGAACCGCTGACCTCGTCATTGCGAACGACGCGCTCTCCCAACTGAGCTACAGCCCCGCACCAAGGCGGCGGTGAGTGCCCCAGGCTGAAGGTAAAGTCAAGGCAGCGCCAAAGGGCGTCAGGTCACACCAAAAGCCCTTCCGCAACAGAGGTCTTGCAGCCTGAACCCTTCTTCAAGATATAGGGGCTAATCCTTCCGGGCTGCGAAGCTGCGCGGCAGCGCTTGGAAGATGCAGGAGGCTTCATGCACGCATTATTCTGGTTGATTGATTCTGCTCTCAGCCTTTTCGTCTGGGCGCTCATTATCGGGGCCATCGTGTCCCTGCTGATTTCCTTCAATGTGCTGGATACGCGCAACCGCGCGGTCTGGGCGATTGCCGATTTCTTCCATCGGCTGACCGAACCGGCACTCAGGCCCATTAGGCGCTTTCTGCCCAATCTGGGTGGCATTGATATCTCGCCCGTGGTGCTGATTCTGCTGTTGCAGGCGGGGCGCATTCTGCTGGCGGAAATCCAGTTCGGCCTACTTGGCAGTAGCCTTGGCCGATGACGGCGCCGCAGCGCTGGAACAGACGCTCGGCATCCCAAGCGCAACTGCGCTTCCCATTCCCAGGATCGAGGCTTTGGCATGACCGCACGCATTCTTGATGGCAAGGCGCTTGGTGCCCGGCTGCGGGCTGGCCTTGCCGCGCGTATCGCTGGCCTTCCCTTCAAGCCCGGCCTGCGCGTGGTGCGTGTGGGTGAGGACCCCGCGAGTGGCGTTTATGTCCGCAACAAGGATCGCGCGGCGGCCGAGGCCGGCTTCGATAGCGCCACCATTCACTTGCCCGAGTCCACCACCGAAGCTGATTTGCTCGCGGAAATCGCGCGGCTGAATGCTGACCCGGCCGTCGATGGCATTCTGGTGCAGCTTCCCCTGCCCGCGCATATCCGGGCAGAAGCCGCTATTGCCGCGGTGGACCCGCGCAAGGATGTGGATGGCTTCCATCCGCTGAATGCCGGGCGACTGGCGGCGGGCGAGCCTGGCCTGGTGCCTTGCACACCGCGCGGCGTGATGCATCTGCTGGCGGAAGCGGGCGTTGCGCTGCGTGGTGCGCGGGCCTTGGTGCTGGGGCGTTCGCAGATTGTTGGGCGGCCCATGGCGCAATTGCTTTTGGGGGCGGATTGCACGGTGACGATTGCGCATTCCCGCACGCGGGATCTGCCGGCGGAATGCCGCCGGGCGGAAATCCTGGTGGCGGCGGCTGGCCGGGCAGAAATGGTGCGCGGGGATTGGATTGCCCCGGGGGCGGTGGTGATTGATGTCGGCATCAATCGCCTTGCCGATGGCAAGCTGGTGGGCGATGTGGCCTATGCCGAGGCGGTGGGCCATGCGGGCGCCATCACGCCCGTGCCGGGCGGCGTTGGCCCGATGACCATTGCCTGCCTGTTGGAAAATACCCTGGAAGCGGCGCTGGCGCGGCGGGGGTAGCCTCTACCAGCGCAGACTACGCAACGCTGCAAGCGGCGACACTTTTTCCGCTGCCGCAACAGCCGCCAGAGCCTCGCCGCTCGGGTCCGCGCCATGGGCTTCGCCGGCCAGGCCCGTCAACGCCCAAAGCGCGTCAATCCCCACGGCCTGCGCGCCGGCCAAATCCGTATGCGGGCTATCACCAATGGCCAGCACGCGGGCTTTGGGGATCGGCCCCAGCAATTCCATCACCGGTTCATAAATCGCCGGATCAGGCTTGCCGATTTCCAGCACATCGCCGCCGAATTCGCGGTAAACATCAGCCAAAGCACCGGCGCAGATCACCTTCTCACCTGCCACCATCACATGCCGATCGGGGTTGACGCACAGCATCGGCAGGCCCGCATCGAAACAGGCGCGCAAGGCCGCGCGATAAGGTTCCGCGCTTGTCGTACCGCCATCAGCATCCGGGCCGGTATTGAGCAGGAAATCTGCCTTGGTTGGGTCTGTCACGATTTCGGCGGCGTCTTCCTCCACCACGGAAAGGTCTCGTTCCGGCCCAATATGCATCACGCGCTGCCCAAGCCGCGCGAACCAGGGGTGCTTGCGTTCCTTCATCAGCCGCCAGGAAGCCTCACCAGAGGACATGATGCCATCATAAAGCCCGCGATCGAGCCCCATGCGGTCCAGCATACCTTGCACAAACCAGGCGCGGCGCGGCGCATTGGTCAGAAACACAATGCGCTTGCCGCGCGCCTTCAACGCGGCAAGCGCTTCCGGCACGCCGGGATAGGGTTTGCGCCCATCATGCACCACACCCCAAAGATCAAGCACATAGCCGTCGTAACGGTCGGCAATGTCAGCAATACCTTCCAGAATTTGCATCACACATCCTTGCCGACAGCATCGGCGACTGAGGTAAAGCCATCACGCGCGAGAAGCGCCGCGAGGCCATCGAGAATCTGCCGCACCAAAACCGGCCCGGCATAGGCGAAGCCGGAATAAAGCTGCACCAGCGCCGCGCCGGCGCGGATTTTGGCATAGGCTTGTTCCGCGCTGGCAATGCCGCCCACACCGATCAGCGCAATGCGCCCCTGGGCCAGGCGATAGCCGCGCTTGAGCAGTGCCGTGGAGGGGCCGAAAAGCGGCGCACCAGAAAGCCCGCCGGCCTGGTCCTTTAGGGGCGATTGCAGCGAAGCCGGGCGCGTGATGGTGGTGTTGGAGATGATGAGCCCCGCAATGCCCTGCGCCACACAGGCTTCCACAATGGGGCCGAGCGCATCATCGGCCAGATCAGGCGCAATCTTCACCAGCAAAGGCGGGCGCTTTGACAGCGCAGCGCGGCGCGCATTGATGGCGCCCAGGATCGAGGCGAGCCGTTCTTCCCCCTGCAAATCCCGCAAGCCCGGCGTATTGGGGGAGGAGACATTGACGGTTACGTAATCGGCGTAAGGGGCCAGGGCCTCGTAAAGCGCCGGGTAGTCACGTTCCGGATCGGCGCCTTCCTTGTTGATGCCAATGTTGGCGCCGAAAATCCCGGGGAGCGGCCGCGGCAAGCTCCTCAGCCGCGCGAGATAGGCATCGAGCCCGGCATTATTGAAGCCTAGGCGATTGATCACAGCGCGGTCTTCGGTCAGGCGGAAAATCCGTGGCCGCGGATTGCCGATTTGCGGGCGCGGCGTGACCGTACCGGCTTCCATGAAACCGAAACCCAAACGCAGCAGCGGCAACACAGCCTCAGCGTTCTTATCAAAGCCAGCAGCCAGGCCAAGCGGATTGCGGAAGCGCAGCCCCGCAACTTCCGTCGCCAAGCTTGGGTAATCCGCGCCGCGATCCTGGCCGGCAAGGCCAAGGGAAAGGGCTCGCAGCGCAATACCATGGGCGGTTTCGGCATCCATGCCACGCATGAGCGGCATGAGGGCGGAGGCAATGGCGGGTGTCATGCCGCCCTTCTGCCCCGGACAGCGTCGCAGCGAAAGCCCAAAGGGGTAGGTGGCGGAAGGGCGCTTGGCCTACGGACGGATAAGGAAATAGTTCTTCCATTTGTCTTTAGGCCAGTGTAGCCTTTTATTTGGGCAGGCTTTGCCTTTCTTCTAAGCGGCACTTTAGTACTTAGCGAGGAACCGTGATGCGTGTCGCCTGTCTTGCCGCCCAACCAGGTGATGCCGCGCCATTTGGTTGCACTTGCGCAACATGCCAGGAAACCTGGAAGCCGATGGCCGCCGCCTCCGCGCCTGACCCTGCACCCAGAGAAGCGGTGGTAGATATTCCGGGCGATGCCTCCACCAGTTTCTCGATTGCGGTTGGTACGCCGCTAGACGGCGTTTTGGAGGCGAGAACCGATCACGATTGGTATGCTGTGCAATTAGTGGCCGGAACACGCTACCGTATCACCTTGGATGGCATCGTTTTTGACGACTACGCGTCGCTTGAAGACCCCTATGTTTACTTGCGCGATTCAAGTGGCAATTTGCTCCGGAAGGACGATGACGGTGGGCCTGGACGCAATTCCCTTTTGAATTGGATTGCTCCGTCAAGCGGGCTTTATTTCCTTGATGTCGGAGCCTGGAATGAGGATTATGTGGGCGGCTATCGGCTCGCCATCAGTGAATTCACGATGCCGACCTATAGCCTTGATGAAGTCGCCGGTTTTCTCACGGCAGGTTATTGGAATAGTGGCGGTCATCGCTGGGATACCCGCGACGACAATATCATTACCTATAATGTCACAGCACTCACGGCTGAGGGCCAGACGTTGGCGCGTGCGGCCTTCCAGACCTGGGCCAATGTCACCAATCTTATGTTCGAGGAAGTCACCTCAGGCGGCGACATTCCCATTGACGATAATGAATCTGGCGCTTTTGCGGGCGGCACCTGGTCCAATGGACTTATCACCTCCATGCGGGTGAATGTCAGCACCAACTGGCTCGCGAGTTATGGCACCACGACAGACAGCTATTCTTTCCAGACCTATGTGCATGAGATCGGGCATGCCTTGGGGCTTGGTCATGGCGGGCCTTATAATGGTTCCGCAAGTTATGGGCTAGATAATCTGTATGGGAATGATGTCTGGTCTTATACGGTCATGTCCTATTTCGATCAGGCGGAGGCAAATTTTGGTAGCTATCGCTTCGTGATGGGGCCAAGCTTGGCCGATATTGTGGCCGTGCATAGTTTCTACGGAGCCAATACGACGTTTAACTCTGATAACAATATATATGGCCGGAATGCGACCGCCGGGTCCCTTTATGATTTTGCGAATTACGCAACCGCACCCGCCTTCACCATCTATGATACAGGCGGGGCAGATACCCTGGATGCGTCGGGCTATGGGGCAAACCAAATCATCAATTTGAACGCCGAGGCGTTTTCTTCCATTGGCGGCTTAACAAACAACATCGCGATTGCGCGCGGTGTGGTGATTGAAGCCGCGCGTGGTGGCGCTGGCGCGGACAGCATACTTGGCAATGGTGGCGCCGATACGCTGGATGGTGGCGCGGGCAATGACAGCCTGGATGGCGGCGAGGGTAATGATCGGCTGATTGGCGGTGATGGTGCGGATATCATTGATTATGGCCGGTTCAGCAGCGCCATTTCCTTCAATCTTGCTGCTGGCACAATCTCGGGCAGCGATATGGGTACGGATACGTTATTTGGCATTGAAGGTGCTGCTGGCGGGCAAGGGGCTGATGATTTCTTTGGCGATGCCGGGAATAATTTGTTCTTCGGAAATGCGGGGGCCGATACGCTGATTGGCGGTGCAGGCAGCGATAGTCTTTTCGGTGGCGCCGGCGATGATCTGCTGATCAGCGATGGGCTTGGGGATCATATTGAAGCGGGCGATGGCGATGATGTCATCCTGCTTGGCGGCACGCAGCTAGCTGATATCCTGGCGTTATTCGCCACTTCTTGACCACCCGGTTTTACGCGCTTGACGCCCCCTGATCACGGGGCGACAAGCGGCGGCCGGAGCTTCTTCGGCGCAACGCCAGTCCGGGATCACATGACAAGCTTCAAGGGGCCGCTGCTACTGGTGGGGGCCATGGCGCTTTTTGCGCTGCTCGATGCCAATTCGAAGCTGCTGGCCGGGCGGTATGGCGCGGATCAGGTGCTGCTCATTCGTTATGGTGCGCTGCTGATATTGCTTGGGATGCTGCGCCTTGTTTGGCGCGGCGCAGGCGGGCCGATTGCAACCGCGCGCCCTGGGCTGCATTTGCTGCGGGCAGTGTGCATGGCGGGTTCCGCCTATGGTTTCTTCCTGGCGTTCCGGGATATTCCTTTGGCTGAAGGTTATCTGGTTTATTTCACCGCGCCCTTCTTCATCCTTCTGCTGGCCACCTTGGTACTTGGTGAAAAGAATGGCGGCGCTGTCTGGTTCTGGTCTGCCGTGGGGTTTCTTGGCGTCATGGTAGCGATGTTTCCTGCGCTGACGTTACGCGGACCTTCCGCAACGATCCCGTGGCATGCCTATGCTTGGGCGTTTCTCGGCACCATGACCTATGCCGGGTTTTTGACGATCAGCCGCATGCTGCGTGCAGAACAGAATGCGGCGCGGCTGATCTTCTGGTCCTCCGGCCCGATCTTCATCGCTATCTTACCCTTTGCCATCGCTGATTGGGTAGCGCCCACTGCCCTTGATTGGGTGGCGCTGCTTGCAAATGGGCTTTTTGCAGGGGGCGCGACCCTAGCGCTAGCGATTGCCTTCAGCATTGATCGCGCAGCACGGCTGGCGCCGCTGGAATTCACTGCCTTGGTCTTCGCGCTGATACTTGACTCGGCGATCTGGCAGCTTTGGCCCGGCGCCTGGACCCTGGCGGGCGCCACCATCGTGGTCTTTGCCTGCCTGATGAGTGAACGCGCGTCGCGGCGCGACCATCACTGACCCATCGCCTGTTTCCAGGCGCCCTCTTTCCACGATAGGCTTTGGTGCATAAGTCAGAGGAGAGAGAAGCGATGGCCAAATCAGCACTATGGAAGAAGGGCGATGCGGTACGCACGCGCCTGATGGGTCAATCCACCGTCAAGACCATGGCCCAGGGCGTCTATGACGACCCCATCATGGAAAAATTCGGCGATTATGCGCGGGAAGCGGTGTTTGGGATGCTCTGGTCCCGCCCGGGGCTCGATCTTAAGACAAAGGCGCTGATTTGCGTGATTTCCGATACCGCCATCCACGCCTGGCCGGAACTCACCATTCATCTGCGGATGGCGCGGCGCATGGGCTGGACGGAGGATGAACTCACTGAAGCGCTGATGCATCTTTGCGGCTATATCGGCCTGCCCGCGGTGCGGGAGGCGATGATCGTGGCCAAGGGCGTTTTTGCCGAAATGCGCGCGGAACCCGATGTCGGCCTGGCTGAGGCCTGATTTTTGTGTTTCTGACCATTTCGCCTAGAAAAGCATAGCCGGGCGGCATCACGCGCCCGGCGGAAAGACGGAACAAAAGCGCCCATGTCCCAAACCACCCTTGCCTCCATCGGCTTTCCGGCAAAGGAGGGGGCGCGCGGCTTCACAACGCGGCCTGAAATCATCGGCACCTTCGGGGCGGTGGCTTCCACGCATTGGATCGCTTCCCAAGTGGGGATGGCGGTGTTGGAACGGGGCGGCAATGCTTTTGATGCTGCGGCTGCCGCCGGCTTCACGCTGCAAATCGTGGAACCACATTTGAACGGCCCTGGCGGCGATTGCCCAATTTTGTTCCATAGCGCCCGCACCGGGCAGCAGCAGGCCATTTGCGGCCAAGGCCCCGCGCCGGCCGGCTTGAATGTCGGGCTGATGAAAAGCCTCGGCCATGAAATCATGCCCGGCACCGGCATGCTGGCGGCACCCATCCCCGGCGCCTTTGACGCCTGGATGTTGATGCTGCGTGATCACGGCACCTGGAAGCCGCGTGATATCCTTTCCTATGCGATAGGCTATGCGCGGCATGGCGCGCCCATGGTGCCGCGCGTGCGCGCCACGATTGATTCGGTGCGCCCCTTGTTTGAGGCGGAATGGAAAACCTCCGCGGCACTTTGGCTGCGGAATGGCGGGCCGGCACCGGGCGGGCTTTATGCCAACCCGACACTCGCCGATACCTATGAACGCGTGGTGCGCGAGGCGGAGGCCGCCAGTGGGGATCGCGTGGCGCAAATTGAAGCCGCGCGTAGCGCCTGGTATCGCGGTTTTGTGGCGGAAGCCATTGATCGCTTCTGCCGCGTGACGGAAGCAATGGATACATCCGGGCGCCGCCATCGCGCCGTGCTGAATGGGCAGGATTTGGCTGGCTGGTCCGCGACTATCGAAGAACCGCTTGGCTTGGATTACCACGGCCATCGCGTGCTGAAATGCGGCCCTTGGGGCCAAGGGCCGGCCATGCTGCAAACCCTCGCTTTGATTGCGGGCGATGACATTGCGGCGATGGACCCGATGGGCGCAGATTTCATCCATCTGGTGGCAGAAGCGATGAAGCTTGCCTTCGCGGATCGTGAAGCCTTTTACGGCGACCCGAATTTCGTTGATGTGCCGATGGCGACACTGCTGTCGCCCGCCTATAGCGCCGCGCGCCGCGCTTTGATTGGCGCTGCCGCGAGCATGGAATTCCGCCCCGGTTCGCCCGATGGCCGCGCCCCGCGCACGGATTACGCCGCCGCCATCCGTCGCGCGCAGGAAATGGCCGCGGCTGCTGGCAGTGGCGAGCCCACAGTCTCTCGCCTTGGTGCGGCGGGGGGTGATACCTGCCATGTGGATGTGATTGACGCGGCCGGGAATATGGTAAGCGCCACACCATCGGCTGGCTGGCTGCAATCTTCGCCCGCCATTCCGGAGCTTGGCTTCTGCCTTGGCACGCGCTGTCAGATGCTCTGGCTGGATGAAACCCTGCCCAATGGTCTGCAACCCGGCAAACGCCCGCGCACCACGCTTTCCCCCGCGCTGGTACTGCGCGATGGCAAGCCCTGGATGAGCTTCGGCACACCGGGCGGTGAGCAGCAGGATCAATGGCAGTCCATCATGCTGCTGCGCATGCTGCATCACGGCATGAATATCCAGGAAGCGATTGATGCGCCTTCCTTCCATTCGGAACATTGGATCAGCAGCTTCTGGCCGCGTGGCGCCAAGCCCGGCAAGCTGGTCATTGAAGGCCGCTATGCGCCGGAAGTGCTGGCAGCGCTGAAGGCACGCGGCCACCAGGCAGAAGCCGGCGGCGATTGGTCCGAAGGGCGGCTGACTGCCGCGCGGCTTGAAGCCGATGGCACCATCCGCGCCGGCGCCAATCCGCGCGGCATGCAAGGTTATGCAGTGGGGCGGTGATGGAAGTAGCGGGCGAGCCAAAACGGGAATACCACGCGCGCAAGCGCATCCTGGTCACGGGGGGCGCCGGTTTTGTCGGCAGCCATTTATGCGACGCTCTCTTGGCCGCAGGGCATGAGGTTCTCTGCGCCGATAATTTCTTCACCGGCAACAAGGCCAATATCGAAAGCCTGCTGGCGCACCCGTATTTCGAATTGCTGCGCCATGACGTGACCTTCCCGCTTTATGTGGAGGTTGATGAGATCTACAATCTTGCCTGCCCGGCATCGCCCATCCATTACCAGCATGACCCGGTGCAGACGCTGAAGACCAGCGTGCATGGCGCGATCAATATGCTCGGCCTCGCGAAGCGCTTGAAGGCACGCATCCTGCAAGCTTCCACCAGCGAGGTTTACGGCGACCCCAATGTGCACCCTCAACCTGAGGAATATTGGGGCAATGTGAACTCGATCGGGCCCCGTTCCTGTTATGATGAGGGCAAGCGCTGCGCGGAGACGCTGTTCTTCGATTACCATCGGCAATATGGGCTGAACATCAAGGTCGCGCGCATCTTCAACACCTATGGCCCGCGCATGCACCCGAATGATGGGCGCGTTGTGTCCAACTTCATTGTCCAAGCGCTACGCGGTGATCCCATCACCATCTATGGCGATGGCAAGCAGACGCGGTCCTTCTGTTTTGTGTCTGACCTGGTTGAGGGTCTGCGCCGGCTGATGGATTCACCTGAGGAGGTTACGGGGCCAATCAACCTCGGCAATCCTGGCGAATTCACCATGATCGAATTGGCCGAAGCGGTGATCCGGCTGACGGGTTCCGCTTCCCGCATGGTTTTCCGGCCCGCCCCGGTGGATGATCCGCGCCAGCGCCAGCCCGATATCACCAAGGCGCGCGGTAGGCTTGGCTGGGAGCCGACCATCCCGCTGGAACAGGGCCTGGTGCATACTATATCTTATTTCGATCAGCTATTGTCGAAGGGAGCCGCCTGAGCATGCGCATCCTTCTCACCATCGCGCATTTCTTTCGCGCCGAAGAAGGATCAAACCACAGCTCCACCGATGCGCATCGGCGTGATCAGCGGGCGGCAGCGATCCGCAGCGTGATAGATGCCTGGCGCGGGCATTACGGCCCGGTTTCCAATATCAATGTCTGGCAGAAGAAGTTCGAACCCGTAATTGGGGTGGCGGATCAGCTTGACATCATTGTGCTGGTGAATGGCGACAACCATTTACTGGATGCGGATTATTGTCGTTCGCGCGGCGTGCGGCTTTATGATGCGAAGCTTGATAATCCGCGCATGCTGGGCTTCACGGCGCATAAGCTGTTTGCCGATGCCCGCAATGTCTATGATGTTTTCGCTTTTTCAGAAGATGATCTGCGCCCGACAGGTGGCGATATGATCCCGCGTATCCTTGCCTTTCATGATGATTACGGCTGGCGGCGCGTTTTGTTTCCCAATCGCTTTGAATGGAATCCGCGTGGCCCGGCGCTGAAAACTTACATTGACGGCATGCTGCGCCCGGGGCTGCTCGCCCCCTTTGAAGCGGCGCTACCGGATGAACGTTTCCTGAAGGGCCGCCAAGGGGCAAAGCCGCTCACCTTCCAGCGCGCGACCAATCCGCATTGCGGCTTTTTCGCGATTACCGCCGAGCAATTGACGCATTGGATCGCGCAGCCGCAATTTGGCGATCAGGATTGCAGCTTCATCTCACCGCTTGAAAGCGCGGCAACGCTCGGCATTCTGAAAACCTTCCCGATCTACAAGCCATTCGGCCGCGATATGGGCTGGCTTGAGATTGAGCATCTGGATACGCGTTTTTCCGGCATGGATTTGCCGGGGCGCAGGCCCGCCGCGCCCAAGCAAAACTGATCAGCGCGGGCGCGGGCCGCTCCGCCGTGGTGCCGGACCGCGCTTGGCGGCGGCCGGAAGTGCCGCCGCTGGCGCAGACTTGCCGGATTGCGCGCGCAAATCGGCAATGGTGGCGCGATTGGTCACCTGTTCCGGGTTCATGCGGATTTCCACCAGGGCTGGCTTGCCGGAAGCGAGTGCGCGCTGGACTGCCGGCACCAACTCCTCGGTCTTTTCCACAATCTCACCATGGCCGCCAAAGGCTTCAATAAAGCGCGCGAAATCCGGATTGGTGAGCGCGGTGCCAGAGACACGATGCGGATAAGTGCGTTCCTGATACATCCGGATGGTGCCATACATCTGGTTGTTGAACACCAGAATGACTGGATTGACGGAATGATGGAACGCGGTCGCGATTTCCTGCCCCGTCATCAGAAAGCCGCCATCGCCCACAAAGCCAATCACTGTCCGTTCCGGGTGCACAATCTTCGCACCAATCGCTGACGGCACCGCATAGCCCATAGCGCCATTGGTAGGGCCAAGGAAATCCTGGCCTGGCCCCACATGCATGAAGCGCGTGGGCCAGGTTGCGAAATTACCGGCATCGGTGGTGTAAATCGTATTGGCCGGCAAAGCCTTTTCCAAATCCTGCAAGGCCTTCGCCAGATTGAGCGGCCCTTCGTAATTCGGCGCTGCCGCCTGCTTCATGCGTGTGGCGCGCAAATCCCGCGTCCAACCGGCCCAGGCGGGCTTCTTGATGGGTGCCGCCGCCTTGGCCGCCGCCGCAAAGGCATTCAGATCCGCCGTGATGCCAAGTGCCGGGCGATAGACGCGCCCGATTTCAGATTGCTCGGGATAGACATGCACAATCGGCGTCGCCCCTGCCATGTCCAACAGCGTATAGCCCTGGCTGAAAGTCTCCCCAAGGCGTGATCCAATCGCGATGATCAAATCGGCATCCTTGGCGTGTGCCACCAGGCCAGGATCGGCGCCGACGCCAAGATCACCGACATAGTTTTCCGAATTGCCATCGAAAATCCCCTGACGGCGGAAGCCAACCGCCACCGGCAGATCATTCGCCAGCAGAAAGTCGCGAATATCGGCCTTGCCCTGATCGGACCAGCGGGAGCCACCCAGCACCGCCAGCGGGCGCTTCGCCTTGCCCAGCATTGCCATCATGCGCTGAACCGCATCGGGCGCGGGGTGGGGCGGCAGCACATCGGCGGGGCCGATATCCGGCACGTTTGCCATGCGCTTTTGCATTTCCTCACTAATCGCGATCACCACCGGGCCGGGGCGGCCAGAAACCGCGACATCAAAGGCATGCGCCATCAATTCGGGGATGCGCTTTTCATCATCAATCTGCGTCACCCATTTGGCGATGGGGCTGAACATGCGGCGATAATCAACTTCCTGGAAGGTTTCGCGGTCTGTCTCCTCAATCGGGATTTGCCCAACCAGCAGCACAAGCGGCGTTGAATCCTGCTGCGCGACATGCACGCCAATGGCGGCATGGCAGGCGCCCGGGCCGCGCGTGACAATGGCGACACCTGGCTTGCCGGTGAGCTTGCCATAGGCTTCGGCCATATGGATAGCGCCGGCTTCAAAGCGGCAGGTTACCAATTGCAGACGATTGCGCACGGCATAAAGGCCATCGAGCAGATCAAGATAGCTTTCACCCGGCACGCAAAACGCATGGGTGACACCCTGGGCCACCAAGGCATCAGCCAAAAGCTTACCGCCTGTCCGCCCTGTTTTCGCTTCAGCCATAACCGCTTCCCCAATGATTCGAATTCAGGGGGGAAAGCTAGCGCAGAATATCCGGGTGTGAAATCACCCCGGTGCAAGCGGCAGCGTTATTCCGCCGCCTGATGCCCATGGCCCGTGACGGGCTTTGATTGCAGATCGGCCAGCTTGGCCGCGATGGCGCCGATCGGCTTGGTGTAGGGTGCCAGCAGCAAATAAAGCGCCGGCACCGCGTAAAGCGTGACAATGGTGGAAAGCGTGATGCCCCCCACAATCACCACCCCCAAGGCCTGCCGGCTTTCCGCCCCCGCCCCGGTTGCCATGGCGAGCGGCACAGCACCGAGCACCGTCGCGATGGAGGTCATCAGGATCGGGCGCAACCGCACGACGGAGGCTTCCAGCACCGCATCCCGCACGCTCATGCCCCGATCGCGGAGCTGATTGGCGAATTCCACCACCAGAATGCCATTCTTCGCCATCAGGCCAATCAGCAAGACCATGCCGATCTGGCTGAACACGTTCAACGTCTGCCCAGTAAACCACAGCGCGAATAGCCCGCCGGTGACGGCAAGCGGCGTGGATAGCAGAATGACAAAGGGGTGGATGAAGCTTTCAAACTGCGCCGCCAGCACCAGGAACACCACCAACAGCGCCAAAGCAAAGGTCACGTAAAGCGCGCCGGAGCTTTCGCGGAATTCCAGGCTCTGCCCCAGATAGGAAATGCGCGCTTCCTGCGGCAGCACTTCCTTGGCGGTGCGATCAAGGAAATCCAAAGCCTCACCCAGGGAATAACCCGGCGCGAGAGAGGCGGTGATGGTGATGGCGCGCACGCGGTCCTGCCGCGACAAGGTCTGCGCGCGGGCGCGTTCGGACAGCGTCACCACATTGGAAAGCGGCACCAGCCCGCCGGTTCCCGTGCGCACGAAGACATTCTGCAGATCATAAGGCGAAATCCGCGCGGAATCCGGTGCCTGCAAAAGCACCTTATATTCCTGCCCACCCACGACATAGGTGGTGACTTCGCGCGATCCCATCAGGGTTTCAATAGTGCGCCCCACGGCGGCGATGGAAATGCCAAGATCGGCGGCCTTGCGCCTATCAATATCCACCCGCACTTCGGGCTTGGTTTCCTTGAAGTTGTGGTCAAGGTTGAGCAAGCGCGGATTGGTGCGTGCCTTTTCCAGAAACACATCGCGCCAGGCGATCAGCGTATCATAATCCGGCCCACCGATCACGAATTGTAATGGCGGCTGGAAACCGCGCTGACCAAGGGATGGAGGGTTCAGGGCAAAACCACGAATGCCCGGAATGCCCGCTACCAGGGGGAAGATTTCGGCAGCAATGGCCTGTTGCTTACGATCCCGCTGGCTCCAGGGGGCAAGGCGCACGAAGATATTCGCAACATTGCTGATGGCCGGGCGCTGGAAGCCCCCAACCGTGGACATCACCGCATAGGCTTCGCCATTATCAATATACTTCTGCAACAGGCTTTCCAGCCGCATCACATGTTCCATGGTGTAGGGGAAGGAAGCGCCCTCAGGCCCCGTGGTCGGGATGATGACCACGCCGCGGTCTTCAGTCGGCGCAAATTCCTTGGGCAGCGCATTGAACAGCACCACGGCGAAAAGCGACATGGCCGCCGATACGCCCATCACCAGCACCGGTGCGCGGAGCGCCTTATCCAAGGTCCAGCGCAACCCATCATTCATCGCAACGAAGAAGGGCTCTGTCATGCGCACCAGCAGGCTTTCGCCTTCATGCGCGCGCAGCAGCTTGGAACACATCATGGGCGTCAGCGTGAGTGCGATAAGCCCCGAGAATAAGACCGATGCCGCAAGCGCAATGCCGAATTCAGTAAACAACCGCCCGGTATTCCCGCCCATGAAGGATAGCGGCAAGAAAACCGAAACCAGCACCAGGGTTGTCGCAATAACGGCGAAGGCAATTTCGCGTGACCCGAGCAAGGAAGCAAGCAAGGGGTCTTCACCCAATTCGATGCGGCGATGGACATTTTCCAGCACCACAATGGCGTCATCCACCACCAGGCCGATGGCCAGCACCAGGCCAAGCAGCGTCAGCACATTCACCGAAAACCCAAATACCGCCATGGGCAGGAAGGACGCCACGATGGAAACGGGTATGGCAACTGCGGGAATAATGGTGGCGCGGACGGACCGCAGAAACAGAAAGATCACCCCCACCACCAGCACCAGTGCAATTATCAGCGCGTGTTCAACCTCATAGATGGATTGCGCGATAAACAGGCTTTCGTCATAGGCGATCACCGCCTCGATCCCTGGTGGCAGGGTGGGCTTGATGCGTTCCAATTCTGCCTTCACGCCATCAGCCACCGCAAGCGTATTGGCGGTGGATTGGCGCAAAACACCAAGCCCAATGGCAGGCCGGCCATTGATGCGATAGCCGCCGCGCGCATCCTCGGCCCCCACTTCAATGCGCGCCACTTCACCCAGCAATACCTGCGCGCCGCCCGTGCCACGCGCCACCACCACCTGGCGGAACTGGTCAGGCGTGCTCATCCGTGAATCGGTTCGCACCGTCAATTCGCGCGCCGTGCTTTCAATGCGCCCGCCGGGCAGTTCGACATTCTCGCGCCGGATCGCGTCTTCCACATCCTGCACGGTCAGCCCGCGCGCGGCCAATGCTTGGCGATCCAGCCAAACGCGCATGGAAAAGCGCCTCTCGCCCTGGATCAGAACCTGCGCGACACCTTCCACAATGGCGAGGCGATCCACAATGCGCCGCCGCGCAACATCGGTCAGGTCCAGTGGAGAAAGTGTTTCGGACCCAAGCGCAATCCACAAAATGGGCCGGCTATCGCCATCCACTTTTTGCACAATAGGCGTATCCGCCTGTTCCGGCAGGCGCGCCAGCGCACGCGCCACACGGTCGCGCACATCATTGGCCGCACTATCCACATCGCGCGTCAGGCGAAATTCCAGCGTGATCTGGCTGCGTTCATCGCGCGATTGGGATTGGATGGCTTTGATCCCCTCAATCCCCGCAACGGCGCCTTCCAGGATTTCCGTGATCTGATTATCCACCACGGGCGCCGAGGCACCACGATAAGTGGTGACAATCTGGATGATTGGCGGATCAATCTTCGGGTATTCCCGGATCGGCATTTTAAAGAGCGATGCCACCCCAAGCACGATCAGCATCAGGCTGATCACGGTCGCGAAGACCGGCCGTTTGATCGAGATATCGGAAAGGACCATGGGTTCAGCCCTGCTCAGCTTGTCGGACGCGTGATGGTTTCAATGATGCGCACCGGCGCATCCGGGCGCAAGCGTTGAATGCCGCGCACCACAACTTGCTCACCCGCTGCAACCCCTTCGCGAATTTCAACCTCGCTCGGCAGGCGAAGCCCCAGCTTCACTTCCTGGCGCTTCGCGCGGCCATCGCGGATCACATAGACAAAGGCGCGGTCGCCCACCGGGTCTATCGCTTCTTCCGGGATCAGCAGCGCGGTTGGCCGTTCTTCCAGTACCATTTCCACATTCAGGAACAGGCCCGGGCGCAGCGCTTCATCGGCATTATCGAATTCGCTGATCACGCGAATGCTGCGCGTCGCGGGGTCAATCCGCGTATCAATGATCGCGACTTGCCCCCTGAAGCGGCGCTCACCATAGGCGGTGCTGCGCGCTGTGACCTGACGCCCCAACTGCACCCGCGCCAGATAAACTTCGGGCACGGAAAACTCCACGCGCACGCGCGATACATCATCAAGGGTGGTGATCGCCGTGCCGGGCTGGATCAGCGCGCCCAGGCTTACCTGCCGCAAGCCCACACGCCCGCTGAAGGGGGCGGGCACGCGCAATTCTTCAAGCTTTGCTTCGGATTGGCGCACACGGCCTTCTGCCTGGCGCGCCACCGCTTCCAGCGTATCCAGCCGCTGCGCCGCAATGGTCTGGCCAGCCTGCAAGCCGCGGGCGCGCACTAACTGATTGCGCGCATCGTCCAAAAGCGCGCGGGCCTGATCAAGCTCCGCCGAAACGGCGCCGGAATCGAGTTCCACCAGGGTTTCACCCGCCTGGACCTTCTGGCCCTCTGTGAAGCGGATATGGGTGACAATGCCGACGATCTTGCCGGTGATGGTGACGGCTTCGC
Organism: Allobosea thiooxidans; assembly: GCA_943370125.1. Taxonomy (GTDB): domain Bacteria; phylum Pseudomonadota; class Alphaproteobacteria; order Acetobacterales; family Acetobacteraceae; genus Neoroseomonas. Next base: position 57,242 of record CALRPR020000006.1, read on the forward strand.
GCGCACGCACCGTGCCGATACTTTCAACCTTATCCACCACCATGCCGCTACGTACCGGCTGCACCACAACGCCAATCGGGCCAGATGGCCCGCCGCGCGCGGGCGCCTGGCTGGTGCCAGATTGCAACCCGACCAATTCCAAAGGCTTGGGCAGCCCCCATTCTTCTGCCTTGAAGTGCCAAGCCGCGCCGGCGCCGGCGATCAGGGCCAAAAGGCCTAGCTGCGTAATCGTGCGCATATCATTCCAACCCAAGCCGCCCCGCAGGACCGGCACCATGGCAGAGCGAAACCGCAAAACCGGCCCCGGACCGCGGGAAAGAGCCGGACGAGATCGCCAAGCTCGGAAAGGCTTCTGCCGCGCCCGAAAGGCTGCGGCAAGTTTAACTTTTTTTAGATATGGGGTTGACCCTCGCCCGGCGCTACCCTGATGCAGCGCGCTTGCCGCCCAGGGACAATTGGGCGGAGTGGCGGGACGCCGTCCTGGCAGCCTTCAATCACCTCCGCACAGCGGGGCGCGAAGGCGCAGCCCGTGGGCACCTTGTCCAGCATCGGCGGCGCGCCGGGGATGGTGGTCAGGCGCTTGCCGCGCATGCCGGCATGCACGGTCGCGCCCAGCAAACCTTTCGCATAGGGGTGCAAGGGGCCGGCCATGAGCGCGCCAACCGGGCCTTCTTCCACCACCTTGCCAGCATACATCACCGCCACCCGGTCAGCGATTTCGCCCGCAACGCCAAGGTCATGGGTCACGAACACCACCCCCATGCCAAGCTGTTCCTGCAAGGAGCGCAGCAGCAGCAGCACCTGGATTTGCACTGTGGCATCCAAGGCCGTGGTCGGCTCATCCGCCAGCAACAGCTTGGGCCGGCAGGCGAGCGCCACCGCAATCATGGCGCGCTGACGAAGCCCACCCGATAATTCATGCGGATAGGCCGAAAGCCGACGCTTGGCAGAGGGGATTTGCACCAATTCCAGCAATTCCAAGGCCCTGGCATCAGCGGCCGAGCGGCTGGCGCCTTCATGGCGCTGCACGGTTTCCGCGATTTGCCGCCCGATGGTGAAGACCGGGTCCAGCGCCGTCATGGGTTCCTGGAAGATCATGGCCACATCGCCGCCGCGGAAATCGGCAAGCTGGCCCTCATTCATGGCCTGCACATCGCGCCCGGCCACCTTGATTTCGCCGGTAACTTTCGCAGTTTTAGGCAGCAGCTTCATCAAGGCGCGGAGCGTCACCGATTTACCGGAACCTGATTCGCCCAGGATGCACAGCACCTCCCCAGCCGCGAGGTCCAGGTCAACGCCATTGACGGCATGCACGGTGCGATCACGTGATTCAAACTTCACATGCAAATCGCGCAGCCGGATCAGCGGCACCTCAGGCGTTGGTTTCAAAGCCGCGCTCATGCCGCGATCCCCCCGGCTTGGCTATGGCCACTTCCGGGCAAAGCCATGTGGCAGGCGGCGGTGTGGCCGGGGCTCAGGGTTGCGGCCACTGGCGGGATTTCAGCGCAAATCGCCTCAGCAAAGGGGCAACGGGTGCGGAAGCGGCAGCCGGAAGGCGGGTTCACCGGATTGGGCGGATCGCCCGTCAGCGGCGGTTCGGTCCGGCGCTGCGAAGGGTCCATGGAAGGCCGCGACGCCAAAAGTGCCCGGGTATAGGGATGCCCCGGGCGGGCATAGATCTCATCCACCGGGCCTTCTTCAGCGACCTGGCCCAGATACATCACCAGCACGCGGTCGCTAATATACTGCACCACATTCAGATCATGGCTGATGAAAACATAGGTCAGGCCGAAGCTTTCCTTGAGGTCCACGAGCAGGTTCAGCACCTGCGCCTCCACGCTTTTATCGAGCGCCGAGACCGGTTCATCCAGAATGACCAGGCGCGGGCGGAGCGCCAAGGCGCGGGCGATATTCACCCGCTGGCGCTGACCGCCCGATAATTCATGCGGGTAGCGCCGGGCGAATTGCGCCGGGGCAAGGCCAACCGCGGCCAGCAATTCCCGCGCCCTTTCACGCGCTTCCGCCGCCAGCACGCCATGCACTTCGGGGGCGAAGGCGATGGTGTCTTCAATCGGCAGGCGGGGGTTCAAGGAGGCGTAAGAATCCTGGAACACCATCTGCACCTGGCGGCGATAATCCTTGAGCGATATGCCGCCGCCAAGATCATCCCGGCCAACCGCATCGCCATCAAAGATCATCTCGCCCGCGCCAGGGTCGAGCAGGCGCATCAGCAACCGGGCGGTGGTGGATTTGCCGCAGCCGCTTTCGCCCACAATGCCCAAGGTTTCACCCTTGCGGACGCTGAGGGAGACACCATCCACCGCGCGAACCTCCCCCATCTGGCGGCCGAACAGGCCACCCCGGATGGGAAAATGCTTCACGAGGCCTCGGGTTTCGAGCAGAGGCTGAGCGGCGCCGCCGCGATCTGGGGCAGGAGGGGGCATTACCATGATCCTTGATAAGCAAACCCTATGCCGCCTGGAGAGGGCATCCGACCGGCTTTTGGGCGATTTTTCGCCTAAATTTTAGTCATATTGCTGTTCGCTTTGCAAATTAACTTGGCCCGACTGGATGCCTCGTTTCCTGGCGGCTGTGTTCCGCGTTACCATGGACTTGCTTTAGGAGGGCAGATCCCATGCGCGCCGTATTCATCATGATCAAGTGTGAGATGGGCCAAGCCTATCGCGTGGCGCGCGAGATGGCCGATGGCATTCCAGAGCTTTCGGAAATGCACTCCATTTCCGGCCAATATGACCTGCTCGGGAAATTCTACCTGGAAGTGGATCGCGATATCGGGCTTTTCGTGGTGGAGACTATCCAGACCGTGCCCGGCGTGAAGGACACTTACACGCTGCAAACCTTCAACGCCTTTTCGGGGCGCGGGGGCTAAAGCACCACCGCGCCCGAGATAACCTCAATTCTGCGGCATGCCTTCCGGCACAATGGTGCGCACCAGGCTGGCATCGAGCGATTCATAGGCGTGGTAGCCAATCGTCTCATAAAGCTGGGCGCGGGTTTGCATCCGCCCGGCCATATTATGCGTGCCGCCATCGGATTTGATCGCGCTGTATAGGTCTTCCATGGCGCGGGCTGCGATGCGCAAATGGCTCACGGGCCAGATCACCATGGCGTAGCCCATTTGCTGGAATTCAGTGGCCGTGAAAAACGGCGTGCGGCCGAATTCAGTCATATTGGCCAAAAGCTTCACGCCCGGCATGCGGGCTGCAAATTCGCGGAACATCTCAGCGGTCGTCAGCGCTTCGGGGAAAATCGCATCGGCGCCGGCTTCCAGATAGCGCTTAGCCCGATCTACGGCGGCATCCATGCCTTCATTCGCCACTGCATCGGTCCGCGCAATGATCACCAGATTGCGCCTGGCCTTGCGGGCTGCAGCGACCTTGGCCGACATTTCATCCACTGGGGCCAGTTTCTTGTCATTCAAATGGCCACATTTCTTAGGCAGTAATTGGTCTTCCAGATGCACCGCGCCCGCACCCGCTTCTTCAAAGCAGCGCACCATGTGCATCACGTTCAAAGCCTCACCATAGCCGGTATCGCCATCCACCAGCACGGGCAGGGCAGAAGCGCGCACCACCTGGCGCACATGCCAGGACACATCATCCACCGTGATCATGCCAAGATCAGGCAAGCCCATGGTGGCGGACATGGCAGCACCTGACATGTACAGTGCCTCAAACCCCGCCTTCTTCGCGAGCAAGGCAGCGATGCCCAGATGCGCGCCCGGCATTTGCAGGATTTGCGGGCGTTCCAGCAGGCGGCGGAAGCGCACACCGGCGGGTTCATCGGGCAGGTCATCAGCGATTACGTAAGGCATGGAAATTTCCTCAGAAGAAGATGAATGTCACCAGCACGAAAAGCGGGATCAAGACGACAAAGGCCCAGGCGCAATAGCCGAAGAAGGATGGCATGCGCACACCCTGTTCTTCCACAATCGCCTTGACCATGAAATTCGGCGCATTGCCGATGTAAGAATTGGCCCCCATGAAGACCGCGCCACAGGAAATCGCCGCCAGGGTCAAGGCGCCTTCGGCCATCAGATGCGCGGGATCGCCGCCAGCCAGGTTGAAGAATACCAGATAGGTCGGCGCGTTATCCAGGAAGGAAGACAGCGCCCCGGACAGCCAGAAATAGACCCATGGAATGGGCTCCCCATCCGCGCCGGAGGTCAGCGCCACCAGCGGTGCCGCAGCGCCCGCCGTGCCAGCCCGCAGAATAGCAAGCACAGGGGCCATGGTGACGAAAATGGCGGCGAAAAGCTTGGCCACTTCGGCAATGGCACCCCAGGCGAAGCCATTATCATCGCGCAATTGCCGCGGCGTAACCCACTTGGAAATGGCTGCAATGCCAACAAACACAGCCACGCCAACCAGCCTTTCAAGGCCTATCTTTTCGCCAAACAGCGCAACATCGCCCGGGCGCCAATAGCCCTGCGCCAGCACCATCAGCACCACCGCGCCAATCAGCCAAAGATTGGCATAGCCTTCGATAGAAAAGCTCTCGCGTTTTTCGATGGCGGGTGGGGTCGGCTTTTCCCGCGCCCAGGCCCAGCTATCCAGCACGTAATAGGCCGCGAGCAGCAGCACGGCGCAGACCAGGAATTCGCCGAACATATGCGTCGTCGTCCAGAAGAAGGAAACACCCTTCAGAAAGCCTAGATAAAGCGGCGGGTCGCCCAAAGGCGTCAGCGATCCGCCAATATTGCTGACCAGGAAGATGAAAAACACAAAGGTATGGGTTTTGCGTTGACGGAAGGCATTGGCGCGCAAAACGGGGCGGATCAGCAACATGGAAGCGCCGGTGGTGCCCATCACACTCGCGATCACCGTGCCGAAGGCGAGCAAAGCGGTATTGGTGGCCGGCGTGCCGATCAGCGTGCCCTTCAGCAGCACGCCGCCACCGGTGACGTAAAGCGCCAGCAGCAGCGCGATGAAGGGGATGTATTCCTGCAACAGGATATGCCAGACCTCTGAGGCCGCAACGCCAAGCCCGAACACAGCCGCAAAGGGAAGCACCAGCAGCAAGGCCCAGCCGGCGGCGATCTTGCCATAATGATGATGCCAGATCGGCCCCGCCAGCAGCGGCATCAGGGCGATGGATAGCAGCAGCCCCGCGAAAGGCAGGCCCCAAGCCAGGCTCATGCCCGCGCCGGATACCCCGGCGGCTTCCGCCGGCAGGCTCAGCGCCAGGAACAGCATCAGGGCGAAGCGGGTCGCCTTCATGGGCCAGGGCCTCCCTCAAGTTTTGCAGGCTTTCGCCCGTTCAGAGCGTGCTTGCCGGATGATCCGCCCCGCCACAAGGGGGCGCCCCCTTTCCCCCATGGCCTTGCGCCCCTAGTTTGGGAGGAAGCAGGAGATCACCCCATGGAAATGAACGGCGAGCGCCGCATCCCCGCGCCCCGCCAGCGCGTCTGGGACGCGCTGAACGACCCCGAAATGCTGAAGGCCGCGATTCCCGGCTGCGAAAGCGTGACCAAAACCGCTGATGACGCGTTTGAAGCCAAGGTATCGATCAAGATCGGCCCCATGGCGGCGAAATTCGGCGGCAAGGTGAAGCTGGAAAACATCCAGGCGCCGGCTTCCTACACAATCTCCGGTGAAGGTAACGGGGGGCCCATGGGCTTTGCCAAGGGCGGCGCTGATGTCGCGCTTGAAGAAGTAGGCCCCAATGAGACTTTGCTGAAATTCGCAGTAAAAGCGCAGGTCGGCGGCAAGATGGCGCAGCTTGGCGCGCGGCTAATCGATGCAACCGCCAAGCAAATGTCCGATCAATTCTTTGACCGCTTCGCTGCCGCGGTAGCCGCCGCTGAACCCGCCGCCGCCGAAGCGCCGGGCGCCGCCCCAGCCCCCCTGCCCGCCCCGCCTGCCGCGGGCGCCGGCATTTCAATCTTTGAACTGCTGCCCGAAGCGCCGCTTGGCATTCCGCTGCTCGCCTGGGTGGGGGGCGCGATCTGGCTGGCTATTGTCGTGTTGATGTTCAAGTGAGCCTGCCTGCCAGCGTTGGGGAGACTCAGGCGCTCCTCGCCTCAGGGGGTTATGTCGCTGACAAGGCGCTGGCCACCACCATCCATTTGGCGCTGACCATGGGAAGGCCGCTTTTCCTGGAAGGCGAACCGGGCACAGGCAAGACGGAAATCGCCAAAGTGCTGGCCGCGCGCCTGCCGCGCCGGCTGGTGCGCCTGCAATGCTATGACGGCATGGATATCTCCGCCGCTGCCTATGAATGGAATCACGCGCGGCAATTAATGGCGATCCGCCTGGCGGAAGCGTCGGGCGCAGCCGATCGCGCTGCGCTGGAACGCGGCATTTATGACCGGAAATTTCTCCAGCCGCGGCCCTTGCTCGATGCTTTGGAGGGCAGCCCCGCCGTGCTGCTGATTGATGAGCTTGATCGCGCGGATGAACCCTTCGAAGCGTTTCTGCTGGAAATCCTCGCTGATTTCCAGATCACGATTCCTGAGCTTGGCACAATAAAAGCGGCAACCCCGCCCGTTGTGATCATCACATCGAACCGCACACGCGAAGTGCATGATGCGGTGCGACGGCGCTGCCTTTATCACTGGGTGGATTACCCGGATGCCGCGCGCGAACGCGCCATCCTGAAGCTGCGCGCCCCTGGCCTGCCGGAAGCGCTTTCCGCGCAGGTTGTCGCCTTTGTGCAAAAGCTGCGTGAGGGCGATTACTTCAAGCTGCCCGGTGTCGCTGAGACGATTGATTGGGCACAGGCTTTGGCCGCACTTGATGCCAAGGCGCTGGAGCAGGGCGCGGTGGATGAAACCCTCGGCGTTTTGCTGAAATACCAGGATGACATCGCCAAGCTAAAGGGCGAGGAAGCGGCGCGGCTGATTGCGGAGGCTCGGGCCGGGTGACGCCAGATCGCGACCCTGCCCGCATCATCGCCGGCGGCCAGCCCTTGCTGGCATCGGCGCCCGGCGCGGGCGGGCATATCGCGACCAACTTGCTGGCCTTCACGCGGTTGTTGCGCCGGTCTGGCCTGCCGCTGGGGCCTGGTGAGGCACTCAGTGCCCTGGCCGCCCTGAACACGATTGAAATCGGGGATCGTCGGCAGGTCCATGCTGCGCTCCGCGCCGTGATGGTGCATCGGCGCGAGCATTTTGAGTTGTTCGATCAGGCCTTTCAGCTGTTCTGGCGTGACCCGGAAGCCGCCGCCCATGCCGCTGCCATGGCCGCGCTGGATGGCCATAAGCCGCAATCGGAAAAGCCCCCACCCGCGTCTCGGCGTTTGGCGGAAGCGATGCAGGGCGAAAAACCAAAGCCTCGCCCGCCTGAGCCGGAACCGCCGCGCCAGGATATGAGCTTCACGGTCAGCGACCGCGAAAAGCTGCAAAAGCTGGATTTCGAAGCCATGTCGGCGGCTGAAATCGCCGCGGCCAAGCAGGAAATTCGCAAGCTGACCCTGCCGCTTGATGAAAAACCGACGCGGCGCTTTCGCACGCATCCCGCCGGGCGCGTTGTGGATTTGCGCGCCACACTTCGCCAAAGCCTGCGGCTTGGTGGCGATATCCTGAAGCTGGAGCACAAGCATCGCGTGGAAAAACCGCCGCCCTTGGTGGTGCTATGCGACATTAGCGGCAGCATGGCGCGTTATGCGCAAATCCTGCTGCATTTCCTGCATGCCGTCACCAATGAACGGGACCGGGTGCATAGTTTCCTGTTCGGCACCAGGCTGACCAATGTGACCCGGCAATTGCGCCATCGCGATCCGGAATTCGCGTTCGAGATGGTGTCCCACATCGTCCCCGATTGGTCGGGCGGCACGCGGATTGGCGAAAGCCTTGGCCTGTTCAACAAGCTATGGGCCAGGCGCGTGCTGGGCCAAGGTGCCGTGGTGCTGCTGATCACGGATGGGCTGGACCGCGAAGGCGCGGCGGGGCTCGCGGAAGCGACGGATCGGCTCCGGCAATCCTGCACGCGTCTGATCTGGCTCAATCCGCTGTTGCGTTTTTCGGGCTTTCAACCGAAATCCCAGGGCATTCGGGCCATGCTGCCCCATGTGGATGATTTCCGGCCCGTGCATAATCTTGAAAGCCTGCGCGCACTGATCCAAACCTTATCCGATCCGCGCACCGGCCAAAGCAGAAGGATGATGGTCGCATGACCCAGAATGACAATGCCGAAGATATCCTGGCCATCGCCGCCACTTGGAAGGCAGCCGGTGAGGATGTGGCCATAGCGACCGTGGTGGAAACCTGGGGGTCTTCGCCGCGTCCGGCGGGATCGCGCCTTGCCATCACCAAATCGGGCAAGCTGGCGGGGTCTGTCTCCGGCGGCTGCATTGAAGGGGCGGTGGCGGATGCCGCGCGGCAATCCATGGCGAGCGGGGCACCGCAATTGCTGGATTTCGGGATTTCCGATGAGCGCGCCTGGGAAGTCGGGCTTTCCTGCGGTGGCAAGGTGAAGGTGTTTGTGGAGCCGCTGTCATGAAATCCACAACCCTTGCCCGGCTGCAAGCCGAACGCGCCGCCAAGCGCGCGGTGGTGCTGCTCACACGCCTTTCCGATGGCGCGCAGCTTTTGTGGCCAGGTGATGAGATGCCGCAAGCGCTGGTGGAAGCGTCCAAGGCGGCACTCGGCAGCGAAGAAGCCGGCAATGTAGCGCTGGATGGGGATAGCTGGTTCATCCACCCGCATAACCCGCCGCTGCGGATTATCGTGGTGGGCGCGGTACATGTTGCGCAGGCCATGGCACCCATTGCCGCCCCGCTTGGCTTTGCCATGGTGGTGGTGGACCCGCGCCGCGCCTTTGCCAGCGAAGAACGCCTGCCTGGGGTGACGCTTTCCACCGATTGGCCGGATGAGGCGATGGAAGCCCTCGCCCCCGATGCGCGCACAGCGGTGGTGACCCTGACGCATGACCCGAAGCTGGATGATCCCGCTTTGGATGCCGCGTTGAAGAGCGAGGCGTTTTATATCGGCGCGCTGGGCAGCCGGCGCACCCATGCAAAGCGCGTCGCGCGGTTGACGGAATTGGGCCATGGCACTGAGGCAATGGGGCGGATCCATGCGCCTGTCGGGCTTAATATCGAAGCCATCACAGCGCCGGAAATCGCGCTTTCCATCATGGCGGAAATCGTAGCTGCCCGGCGCGGCGCGGCGCTTGGCGCTGTGCGGCCCATTCCCGGTGTTGCGGCATGATTTTCGGCCCGACGCGGCTTGAAGAAGCGAAAGGCGCGATTCTGGCGCATACCATGCGCCTGACCGGCCGCGTGCTGAAAAAAGGCACGGTGCTGGATGATGGCGCCATCGCCGCGCTACGAGACGGCGGCCATCGCGAAGTGATCGCCGCCCGGCTTGAAGTGGGTGATGTGCCAGAAGATGAGGCCGCTGAGCGGCTGGGCCAAGTGCTGGCCGTGCCCTTGCTTGCGCGGTCCCGTGCCGCCACGGGGCGCGTGAATATCCTGGCGGAGACCGCTGGGCTTTTGGTGCTGGATACCAGGCGCATCGCGCGCATGAATGCAGTGGATGAAAGCCTGACGATTGCGACTTTGCCCAATTTCACGCCGGTCAATACCAAAGAAATGGTCGCGACCATCAAGGTCATTCCCTTTGCCGTGCCGGGGCAAATGCTGGGTGTGGTGGAGGCTGTCGCGAAAAGCGGCGCGGGGCCGGTGCTAGCCATTCATCCTTTCCGTGCCTTGAAAGTCGGCCTTGTGCTGTCTGAACTGCCCGGCATCAAGGAAAGCGTCATGGAAGGCGCGATTGAAGCCACGGAAGAACGCATCGCGGGTCTTTGCGGCACACTCATGCCGGTGGAACGCGTGCGCCATGACACGGTCGCGATTTCCGATGCGCTGTCCCGGCTACGTCGCGCGGGCGCTGAGATGCTGCTGGTGGCCGGGGCTTCTGCGGTGGTGGATCGGCGCGATGTCGGCCCCGCCGCCATTGTGCGCGCAGGTGGCGTGATTGATCATTTCGGCATGCCGGTTGATCCGGGCAATCTGCTCTGCCTTGGCCACATCGGTAAAATCCCGGCCATGGTGCTGCCCGGCTGCGCGCGTAGCCCGAAGCTGAATGGCTTTGATTGGGTGCTACAAAGGCTTTTCGCGGGGCTTCATGTGACGCCGGAAGATATCGGCGCCATGGGCGTTGGCGGCTTGCTCAAGGAAATTGAATTGCGCCCGCTGCCGCGTGAACAAGCCCCGCGCACGCCGCCGCCGGCGCTTGCGCCACGCCGAGGCCGCCGTGTGGCAGCGATTGTGCTGGCCGCCGGACGGTCGCGCCGCATGGCGCCGCTGAACAAGCTGCTGGTCACGGATAATGATGGCGTGCCCATGGTGGTACGCGTGGTGGAACAAGTGCTCGCTTCCCATGCGCGGCCAATCATTGTGGTGACAGGCCATGAGCATGACCGGGTGGAGGAAGCCCTTGCCGGCCGCGCCGTGCAATTCGCGATTGCCGAGGATTACGCGCAGGGGCTTTCCGCATCACTGAAGGCAGGGCTGCAAGCTTTGCCCGAGGATATTGAAGGCTTCATGGTATGCCTAGGCGATATGCCGCTGGTAAGCGCGGCCATGCTCGATCGGTTGATGGCGGCGTTTGATCCGGAAGAAGGCCGCGCGATTGTCATGCCGACTTTTCGCGGCAAGCAGGGCAATCCCATGCTCTGGTCACGCGAATTTCTGCCCGAGATGCTGGCGATTACCGGCGACGTCGGCGCGCGGCACTTGGCGGGCAAATACGCCGACCGTTGCGTGGAGGTTGAGATGGCCGATGACGCGGTACTGCGCGACTTTGATACGACCGAGGCGCTGAAAGGCGTGCCGGGGTATAGTTTGGTAAGATAGGTCCCCAGCTTCGCGAAAGCGCTTACAGCGCCAAGAACCATTTAAAAAACTCAGGGCGTGATCCACCGCAACGGATCACGCCCCAAGCATTCATGCGCCTTGCGGCAAGGCGAAGTCAGACCTTGCGCGCCTTGAGTTCGTCGCGGATTTCCGCAAGCAGAGATTCGGTTAGCGTCGGTGGTGGCGGTTTGGCCGCTTCTTCCACAGCCTTGGATACCTGAAGCTTACTTAGCATTTTCACCATCCAGAAAACCGCAAAACCGACAATCACGAATTTGATGACGGCATTGATGAACTTGCCGACCGCCAGTACGGCCGCACCGCTTTCGCGTGTTGCGGCCAGTGTCGCCTTGCGTTCACCGGAGATCACAACGAACAGGTTGGAGAAATCCATCCCCCCCATCAGCAAGCCGATGATCGGGTTCAAAAGATCTTCCACCATGGAGGTCACAATGGTGGTAAATGCCGCGCCAATGACAACGCCGACCGCCAGATCAATGACATTTCCGCGCATGATGAAGGCCTTGAATTCCTTCAGCCATTGCGGTTCTTTCACCGGGATGTGCCCGGTAATCTTATGGGCCAAATCGCTCATGCTTTTTCCCCAACAGTTAATCCGAAAATTGGAATTCACCTTGTTAACGCATGTAAGCTTATTGATTGCCTTTTGTAAAGCTGAACAGGGTATGACCCCGACCAAAAGGACGAAATGTCTCTGGCGGCGCATCCCGCTTCGTCTTAGCATGAAGTCATGGAACCCAAGCACTTCGCCCAGCAAATCACCTTCCTTTATACAGAAGATGTCGCCGCTTCCTGGGATTTCTACGAAAACAAGCTCGGCCTTTCCCTGGTGCAGGACCAAGGGACATGCCGCATCTACGCCACCGCCCCGGGTGATCGCGGCTTTCTTGGTGTCTGCCGCGCGCGTGCTCCGCGGGCTTCAGACAACCAACGCGTGCAGGGCGGGGTTGTCTTCACCTTTGTTGATCCGGATGTGGAAGGCTGGCACGCCAGGCTGAAAGCGCGCGGGGTGAAGGTACCGGAACAGGTGGAATATTCCGAAGCCTATCGCGTGACGCATTTTTTCTTCCACGACCCCGCCGGCTATTTGTTGGAGGTTCAGCGCTTCGAAAGGCCCGATTGGCCGAGCCCTGCTTGAAAGCTCCTTCACCGCGCTGAAGTCACGGCACCCCCCCTGCCCTACCGCGCCAGTAACCATTCCGGCAGGCCGGTCACCAAGGTCACCGGGAAAAGCGTAATCAGCACCACGGTCAGCACCAGCATCAGGAAGAAGGGTAGTGATGCCCAGGCAACTTCCGTCTGCTCCTTCCCTGTCATTGTTTGCATGACAAAAAGATTGAAGCCGAGCGGTGGTGTTATTTCGGCAATTTCCACCAGCAGCACGATAAAGATGCCAAACCACACAAGATCAAACCCGGCGGTCTGCACCATCGGCACGACGATGGAGGTCGTCAGCACAATCATTGAAACCCCATCCAACGCCGTGCCCAGGATCAGGTAAACCACGGTCAGGATAGCGATGATGCCTAAGGGGCCAAGATTGAGCGCTTCCACGCCCGAAGCGAGGGCCGATGGAATGCCGGTCAGCGCCATAGCCTTTGTCAGGAAGGCCGCACCCGCCAGGATGAACATGATCATGCAGGAAAGCCGCGTGGCGCCCATCAGGCTTTCCTTGAAGCTCTGCCAGGTCAGAGTCCGCGTAACAGCCGCCAGAATCAGCGACCCAAGCACACCAAAACCAGCCGCTTCGGTGGCCGTTGCCCAGCCGATAAACATGGTCCCGATCACGGCGATGATCAGGATGGCGCAGGGAATCAACTGCGCGCTGGCCCGCATTTTCTCCCGGAAGCTCAGTGCCGGTTCCTTGGCTGGCTGTTTATCCGGATTGAGCACGGCCCAAATCGCGATATAGGCGCTGAACAATACCATCACGAGAATGCCGGGGATCATGCCGGCAATGAACACGCGGACAATCGAAACCTCGGCCGCCACTGCGTAAACCACCATGATGATGGAAGGCGGGATCATGATGCCAAGTGTGCCGGCCGTCGCCAGGCTGCCGACCGCGACGCCTTCATCATAACCACGGCGGCGCAATTCCGGCAGCGCAATCTTGGAAACCGTCGCGCAGGTGGCCGCCGAAGACCCGGAAACAGAACCGAAAATGCCACAGGCCAAGATGTTCACATGCAACAGCCGCCCGGGCAGCCAACGCACCCAGGGTGAAAGCCCGTTGAACAATTCCTCGGATAATTTGGTCCGGAACAGGATTTCCCCCATCCACACAAACATCGGCAGCGCTGCCAAGGTCCAGGACCCGGTCGATTCCCACATGGAACTTGCCAGGAATAGGCCAGGCTGAGGATGCACCGCCATCATGGCGATATAGCCAACCACCGCGAGGCTCATGGGGATCCAAAGACCCGTGCCGAGCAGAACGCAAAGCAGGATCAGCAGCAGCAGGGCGAAGCTCAATAATTCCATGGCTCAAACCTCCGCCGAGAAATCGCCGCGCGCGGCACGGTCTGCCGCGGCTGCGACATAGGAGGGGACTTCGCCCACCAGAACGCGGATGAGTTCATCAAGAATGGCAATGAGCAAAACGCCCGCGCCGATTGGCATGGCCAGTTTCGGGATCCAAAGCGGAAAGGCGACAGTGCCTTGGGCCACTTCTTCGATCTCAACGGAAAACAGCACATCATTCAGGGTGAACCAGACAATCGTGCCAACAGCCACCACCGCCATCATCAGCACAATGATCTCCACAAACCGCCTTACGCGTGGCGCGAGCTTGTCAATGGCGAGGCCAACTCTGATCAGCTCACCATTCTTGAAGGTCCGCGCCAGGGCGAAAAACGTGGTCGCAACGCAAAGATAGGCGCTTAGGTCATCGGCGCCGGCGAATTGGATATTCATCTCACGCAGGGCAACTTGGGCCATCATGACAAGAAAGATCGAGAGCAGGGAAAGCGCGGCTAACCCCGCTGAGATGTCGTAAAGGCCATCAAGTGCCCGGCGCAAGAATGGCATGCGCTTCAGGCCCGATAGGCGGCAAGAAGTCTTGCGCCATCCTCGCCAGCGCGCGTGGCCCATTCCTGCGCAATGGTTTGGCTGATGCGCGACAAGCCTTCCATCACTGCCGGCGTCGGCTGCAATACCTGCATGCCGCGGGCAGCCAAGGTGGCCTGCGCTGCATCGCGCGCTTCCGCACTCAAGGCCCAACCGCGATCTTCGGCGCGCTTGGCCGCTTCGCGCATGGCGGTCTGTTGTGCTGCCGGCAGGGCTTCAAAGGCGCGGCGCTGGACGAAAATCACGTTATGCGTGCGGGTGAAGCCAATGGGTGTGAAGACCTTGGCGAAATCCCAAGCAGCGCTATCAACGCCCGTGGCCGCGCTGGTGACCATGGAATTGACCACACCGGTCGCGAAGGCTTGCGGCACTTCCGCTGCCTGCACCAGGGTTGGCGTGGCGCCCAACAGCGTGGCGAAACGATTGGTCATGGCGTTGAAGGTGCGCATACGCGAACCGCGCAGCACTTCCAGGTTTTCCACCGGCACATTGGTGTAAAAGCCCGAAGGCGGCCACGGCACGCTGTAAAGGACACTCAACCCCTGCCGCTGGAAACGCGCTTCGATATAGGGGCGGGACAGTGTCGCCAGCTTTCGCGCCTGATCATCAGTCCAGGCAAGCTGAGGGATGCTATCCACTTCGAAGAAGGGATCATCATTGCCATAGGCGGAGAGCAATATCTCGCCGATCTGCACCTGGCCCTGTTGCACGCCGCGCTTGATCTGCGGCATCGGCAAAAGACTGCCATTGGAATGCAGCTGCGCATCAATGCCGGTTTGCGCCTTCACCTCATCCAGGAAGCCTCGGATATTGCGCGTGTGGAAATTGCCATCCGGATAGGCGGTGGCGACCTGCCAACGCGCCTGGGCCTGCGCTTCCCGAATAGCCAGCGGCGTCAGAATGAAAGGCGCAGCAAGGATGTTGCGGCGTGAAAGATTTTTCATGAAAGCCCCCTGTTTTCAATAAATCAGGCGTTAATTGTCGCACCACGGCGGAAATAGACAAGGGGGGCAGGCATGCGCCCCACCCCCCTTGAGCAGTTCAGCGATCAATTTGCAGGCAGGGATTGCCCCCGCCGCAATCAGCGCGCGGCCAGATATGCCTCGATCAGCTTCTTGCCGTCCTCGCCCGCGCGTTCAATCCATTCCTGGGTCATTTGCTGGCTCACGCGGCGCAAATCGCCCAGCAATTGCTCGCTCGGTTGCAGCACCTGCATCCCGCGCTGGCCGAGCGTGGCTTCGGCCTGGGTTTGGGAATCGCGGCTGAGTTCATAGCCCCGCGCTTCGGCGCGTGCCGAGGCTTCCATCAGCGCAGTCCTGACATCTGCCGGCAGACCTTCCAGCGCACGCCGAGACACAAACACGGCATTCTTGGTCATGGAAAAGCCGAGCGGCGTGAAAATCTTGGCGTAATCCCAGGCCGAGGTATCAACACCGGTCGCGGCGGAGGTGATCTGCGCACTCACAATGCCGGTGGCGAAGGCCTGCGCCAATTCAGCCGCCTGCACCAATGTCGGGTTGGCACCAATGATGGTCGCGAAACGATTGGTCATCGGGCTGAAGGTGCGGAAGCGCTGACCGCGCAATTGCTCCAGGCTGGTCACGGGCTGCTGCGCGTAAAGACCGGCCGCAGGCCAGGGCACCATGTAAAGCAAGCTCAGGCCCTGACGCGCCAGCCGCGCCTCGATGAAGGGCTTTTGCAGATCGGCGAGTTTCTTGGCCTCGGCCAGGTTTGTCACCAATTGCGGAATGGCATCGGCATCAAAAAACACATCTTCATTGGCATAGGCCGTCAGCAGAATCTCGCCAAGCTGCACCTGGCCCTGCTGCACGCCGCGCTTGATCTGCGGCATGGGCAGAAGGCTGCCATTGGAATGAAGCTGGATCGAAAGCCGCCCGCCCGTTGTCTGTTCGATTTCCTGAATGAAGGTGCGGATGTTGCGCGTATGCAAATTGCCATCAGCATAGGGGGTGGCCATCTGCCAGCGGGTTTGCGCCTGGCCCAGACTTGGGGCAAGGGCGGCCAGGCCGGCGGCGCCGGCGAGAAAATCGCGACGATGAAGCTTCATGGGTTTCTTCCTTCTTCTGCCCGGCCCCGCCCCCGCCCGGCTTTCAAAGCGGGTAATCGCGCACCGGATCCACGCCAGATTGCGTCAAAAAATGCCGAATTGCCACTACCTCATCTTTTGAGAGGCTGTGCTGGGTATTGTGGAAGGCATGGGCGTGGCTGCCGAGCTTCACGGCCAAGTGGCCGGACCCATTATGTGACACCTCGGCACCGAGTTCCTCAAACATTGCCTCCACGGTCTTGGGGTCAATATTGGCGCTGACGGGGTGGGAGAAGATCGCGTGCAATACCTTGCGATGACGATGGTTCATGACGGCCCTGCCTTCCGGATGGGGTTGTGATGCGCCCATCCTGACGCGCCATCAGACAAACGCCTTGATCATGATCAAGTGCT
>CALRPR020000007.1:0-72053 GCA_943370125.1 Allobosea thiooxidans
TCAATACTGCCGCGGCGCTGTTCTTCGGTCCATTCAATCATCCAGGTGGAGTCCACTGCACCTGGCGCCACGGCATTCACGCGAACTTCCGGCGCCAGCCCGCGAGCCAAATTCTTGGTCAGGCTCACCACCCCCGCCTTGGTCGCGCCATAGGCCATGGAAGACCCGGCGTGATTAAGCCCGGCGATGGATGCCACACTCACCACTGCGCCACCGGCGGCGCGCAACGCCGGCGCCGCGGCCTTGGTGCAGCGAAACACGCCAAGCAGATTAACCTGCAAGACCGTGTCCCATAATTCTTCCGTCAGCCGGTCAAATTCATTTGGTGCAATCGTGGTTTTCGTCCCTGGCGTGCCGGCGTTATTTACCAAATAATCCAAACGGCCGAGGTCAACCACCGCCTGTTCAACCATACGTTTACAATCCGCGGCATCGGCCACATTGCCGGGTGCAGCAATCACATCCCGCCCCAGGCCGCGCAGCCGCGCCACTTCGGCGGATCCACGCTCATCCCCCGCCAAATGGTTGATGGCGACCTTGCAGCCATTGGCCGCGAGCATTTCAACGGTCGCCAGGCCAATGCCGGAAGCACCCCCGGTTACCAGCGCAGTCTTGCCCTTCAGATTATAGTTTGCGGTCATTTTTCGTGTTCCCCCTGTTTGCCGCAGCGCCAAACCGCGCCGCAGCGCTTCCAGTCTTCGGATTTGCAGGATGAGCCTGCCCTGTAGAGCTAGCGGGAACAAGCGGGCGAGAGGAAAATGCCCCTTTTGGCGGTCGCTTCTGGTCTGGCGGCGGGCCGGGTCGGCCCTGGCCGGTTGCGCCCCCTGCGGCTTCGCGCTACCGCGCCCGGGTGCTGGCTCAACCCCCTCCTTTGCGGCTGGATGATTATGATTTCATCCTGCCTGAACATTTGATCGCGCAGGCGCCCATCCGCCCGCGCGATGCCGCGCACATGCTGGTGGTGCGCCCGGATGGCGTTGAAGATCGCGGCGTGCGTGATCTGCCGGCGCTGCTTGGCCCTGGCGATGTGATGGTGGTGAATGATACGCGCGTCATCCCCGCGCGGCTTCATGCCCGGCGCGGCCAGGCGCGGGTTGAAATCATGCTGAACCGGCATGAGGAAGCGGGCATTTGGCATGCGCTGATCCGCAACGCACGCCGCCTCAAGGCCGGTGATGAATTGCAGGTTGAAGGCGCTGAGGATTGCACCGCGCGCGTGCTGGATGATCCGGAAGGCGGCACCGCGCGGCTTGATTTCGGCCCGGATCAGGCGCGGCTCGCAGCCGCTTTGGAAAAGGCGGGTGAGGTACCCCTGCCGCCCTATATCACCCGCCCCGAAGGCCCTACCGCCGAGGATACCAGCGATTACCAAACCATTTTCGCCCGCCGCCCCGGTGCTGTCGCGGCACCCACCGCCAGCCTGCATTTCACCGAAGCGCTGCTGCAAGCGCTGGATGCGCGCGGTGTGGCGCGCGTGACGGTCACGCTGCATGTCGGCGCCGGCACCTTTCTGCCGGTGCGCAGCGATGATGCGCGGGCGCATAAACTGCATGAGGAATGGGGCGAAATCACCCCGGAAGCTGCCGCGCAATTGAATGCAGTGCGTGCAGCGGGCGGGCGCATCATCGCCATCGGCACCACGGCCTTGCGGCTTTTGGAAAGCGCGGTGCAGCCAGATGGCAGCATCGCGCCCTTTCGCGGCCTGACGGATTTGTATCTGCTGCCGGGGCACGCGTTTCGCAGCGCCGATGCGCTGATGACAAATTTTCACCTGCCGCGCAGTACGCTGTTCATGCTGGTTTGCGCCTTTGCCGGTGATCAGCGCATGCGGAATGCGTATAACCACGCCATCGCGCAACATTATCGCTTCTATTCCTATGGCGATTCATCCTTGCTGTTTCGCGCGAGTGATACGCCATGACACTTTCCTGGCAGCATGAGGCCCAAGACGGCGCGGCGCGCGCGGGCGTACTGCACACTGCTCATGGTGAAGTGCCAACGCCGGTTTTCATGCCCGTTGGCACCGCCGGTACGGTAAAGGCCATGACGGCGGATGCGGTACGCGCCACGGGTGCGCGCATGGTGCTCGGCAATACCTATCACCTCATGCTGCGGCCTGGCGCTGAACGCATCGCACGGCTTGGCGGTCTGCATCGCTTCATGGATTGGCATGGGCCGATCCTGACGGATTCAGGTGGCTTTCAAGTCATGTCCCTTTCTGGTTTGCGCAAGATGGATGCGGATGGCGTCACCTTCCAAAGCCATGTGGATGGATCGCGCCATCGCCTGACACCGGAACGCAGCGTGGAAATCCAGCATCTGCTCGGCGCTGACGTGACCATGTGCTTTGATGAATGCACGCCCTTTCCCGCGACGCATGAACAGGCCGCGACATCCATGCGGCTTTCCATGCGCTGGGCGGCGCGCAGCCGTGAAGCCTTCGTGCATCGGCCCGGCCATGGCTTGTTCGGCATTGTCCAGGGCAGTGTTTTTCCTGATCTGCGCGCGGAAAGTGTCGCCGCACTCACTGGCATTGTCTTTGAAGGTTATGCGGTGGGCGGGCTTGCTGTTGGTGAAGGCCAGGAAGCCATGTTCACCACGCTGGAATGCACCACGCCGCTGCTGCCCACCGATAAGCCGCGCTATCTGATGGGTGTTGGCACGCCTTCTGATCTTATCGGCGCGGTGCGCCGCGGCATAGATATGTTTGATTGCGTCATGCCGACACGTTCCGGCCGCACCGGGCGCGCCTATACACGGGGCGGTGTGATCAATATCCGCAATGCCCGCCATGCGGAGGATAACCGCCCGCTTGACCCTGCCTGCGCTTGCCCCGCTTGTAGGGGCCATTCGCGTGCCTATCTGCATCACCTGTTCAAGGCGAATGAAATGCTGGGGCCCATGCTGCTGACGTGGCACAATATCCAATACTATCAGGACCTGATGGCGGAACTCCGCGCCGGTATCCTGGCGGGTGATCTCGCCAGCACCGCCGCGCGCATTGAAGCCGGCTGGCAGGCCGAAAAGGAAAATGCAGCATGAGCGATCTTTCGCAACTTTCGCAGCTTGGCCAGACCACTCAGCAACCACAAAGCCCGGAACAGGCGGTGCTGGAACGTGTGGGCAATCCGCATCCTGGCCTGCGCTATTGCATCCGCTTTACCGCGCCGGAATTCACCTCACTCTGCCCGCTAACAGGCCAGCCGGATTTCGCGCATTTGGTCATTGATTACGTGCCGGATGCCTGGATTGTGGAAAGCAAATCGCTCAAGCTGTATCTCGCTTCCTTCCGCAATCACGGCGCTTTCCATGAAGCCTGCACGCTGGATATCGCGCAGCGCCTGATGGGCTTGCTCACGCCGCATTGGCTACGCATCGGTGGCTATTGGTATCCGCGCGGCGGCATTCCCATTGATGTCTTCTGGCAAAGCGGCGCGCCGCCGGAAGCGGTCTGGATTCCGGCGCAGGAAGTGCAGCCCTATCGTGGGCGCGGCTGACGCCATAAGGGCAGAGGCCACGCGCCTCGGCTTCGATGCCATTGGCTTTGCGCCGGCGCGGCTGGGGCCAGAGGTGCGCGAAAGGCTACAGGCATTCCTCGCCGCCGGCATGCATGGCGGCATGGGCTGGATGGAAGCCCGCGCCGATCAGCGCGCCGACCCGCGTGCATTATGGCCGGAGGCACGCAGCGTGATTGCGCTTGGCCTTTCTTATGCGCCCGAAACCGATCCACTGGAAAGCCTAGCTTGGCAGGACCGCGCGACGATCAGCGTCTATGCGCGCAATCGCGATTATCATGATGTGGTCAAGAAACGCCTGAAGGCGCTGGCGCGTTGGATAGTGGCGCATTTCGCCGATGCTGGTGTGAAGGTTTTCGTGGATACCGCGCCCGTGATGGAAAAACCCTTGGCGCAGCAGGCGGGTTTGGGCTGGCAGGGCAAGCATACCAATCTTGTGTCCCGTACGCATGGTTCCTGGCTATTTTTAGGTGAGATTTACACCACGCTCGATCTCAGCCCCGATGCGGCAGAAATTGATCACTGCGGCACTTGCACGCGCTGCCTTGATATCTGCCCCACCAAGGCTTTTCCCGCGCCCTATCGTTTGGATGCGCGGCGCTGCATTTCCTACCTCACGATCGAACATCACGGCCCGATCCCGGAGGAATTCCGCAAGCCAATGGGCAATCGCATCTATGGTTGCGATGATTGCCTGGCGGTCTGCCCCTGGAATAAATTCGCGGCTACGCATCAGGAATCTGCCTTTGCGCCACGGGCAGAACTCACCGCGCCCAAGCTTGCTGAACTCGCAACTCTGGATGATGTCGCCTTTCGCGTGTTGTTTTCCGGCAGTCCCATCAAGCGCATCGGGCGCAATCGCTTCATCCGCAATGTGCTGATTGCCATTGGTAATTCCGCGACACCTAGCCTAAGGGAAACGGCGCGCAGTCTTTGCGCGGATGCTGACCCCGTAGTGGCGGAAGCAGCAGCTTGGGCCTTAGCGCAATTGGAACACGCCGCATGACGCAAGAAAAAGCGCTCGTCCTTTCCAGCGGAGGGCAGGATTCTGCGACCTGCCTTGCCTGGGCCTTGGATCGTTTCGCGCAGGTGGAAACCATCGGTTTTGACTACGGCCAGCGCCACAAGATCGAACTTGAAGTCCGCGACGCCTTTCGCACGGCCCTGCTGCAAGCGCGCCCGGAATGGCGAGCGAAACTCGGCGCAGATCACTTGATCCGTCTGGATGCGCTTGGTCAGGTTTCCGATACCGCGCTGACTTCCGAAGCCACCATCGCGTTCAACGCCGATGGCCTGCCCAATACTTTCGTGCCTGGCCGCAACATTGTTTTCCTGAGCTTCGCCGCCGCCATCGCCTATCGCCGCGGCATCAAGCATATCGTGGGCGGCATGTGTGAGACGGATTACTCCGGCTATCCCGATTGCCGCGATGATACGATCAAGGCGCTGCAAGTGACGCTGAACCTTGGCATGGATCGGCGCTTTGTGCTGGAAATGCCGCTCATGTGGCTGGACAAGGCGGCAACCTGGCGACTGGCGGAGAGCCTGGGCGGAGCGCCCTTGGTGGCGGCGCTGCTGGAACATACCCATAGCTGCTATTTGGGGGATCGGCAGCACCGCCACGCTTGGGGCTATGGCTGCGGCGCTTGTCCGGCCTGCGACTTGCGCGCCAAGGGTTGGGCGGCCTATTCAAGCGCTGAAATCCGATGAACCTTTCCCCTCGCCTTCAAGGCTTCGCCTTTCTGATCGGCTTTGCGCTTTGTATTCCGGCAGCGAATTGGATGATTGGGAATCTCGGCAGCTTCTGCGTCCCGAATGGCCCCTGCCTCATTCCTGTCGCGCCCGGCATCATGGCGCCGTCGGGCGTGCTGATGATCGGTCTTGCCTTGGTTCTCAGGGATCTGGTGCAGCGCCGCCTTGGCCTGATCTGGGCCTTCGCCGCCATTGGGGCGGGCGTGGTGCTTTCCGCGCTATTGGCGCCGCCGGCTTTGGTGCTGGCCTCGGCGGCGGCTTTCCTGCTGAGTGAATCCGCGGACCTTGCTGTCTATACGCCGCTGCAAAAGCGCGGCCTGGTGCTGGCAGTGGCCGCGAGTGGTGCGGTTGGTCTTGTGGTGGATAGTGTGGTCTTCCTGTTTCTCGCCTTTGGCAGCCTGGATTTCCTGGCCGGGCAGATCATTGGCAAGGCCTGGATGGTGCTGTTGGCCTTGCCCTTCATTCACTGGCTGCGCCGGCATGATGCGCGGCGCGGCATTCTGCCTGCCTGATCAATCCGGCTTTACGCTGAATTCGCGTACCACGGCGCTCCACTTCGCCACCTCCGCATCCAGAAAGCGCGCGAGCCCCGCAGGATCAGATAGCACCAGCCGCGCCTGCTGAGTCTGAGTCATTTGAGTCCGAATGCGTTCTTCGGAAAGCGTCTCACGCAGCGCATTGTTCATGCGCGCCACCAATTCGGCCGGCGTGCCGGCGGGCGCGAAAACGCCCCACCAGGCTTCCGCCTGCAAGCCAGGGAAGCCGCTTTCTTCCGCGGTCGGCAGATCACTCAACGCCGGCAGCCGCGCGGGGCCAAATTGCGCCACGGCGCGGAAAGTGCCGGCCGCGATTTGCGCCGCCACCAGCGCGGCGGAGCCGATCATCATATCCACCGTGCCCGCCATGGTGTCATTCACTGCAAGCCCGCCACTGCGATAGGGAATATGCGTAAGCCGCGTGCCGCTGCGCGCCTGGAATTGGATCATGGCCAAATGCCCGATGGTGCCATTGCCGGTGGACCCGAAGGAAACCGCATCGGGCCGCGCCTTCGCCGCCGCCACAACATCAGCCAAAGACCGAAACGGCTTATCTGCACGACACGCAATCACATAAGGCGCGCCACCAATCAGCATCACCGGGTCAAGATCACGCGTCAGGTTGAAGGGCAGATTGGCGAGTAGCGCCGGCATGGTGGCGTGGCTGTCAAACGTCAGCAGCCAAGTCTGACCATCAGGCCGCGCCTTCGCCACAATATCCGTCCCGATAGACCCTGCCGCGCCAGGGCGGTTTTCCACGATGATCGGCACGCCAAGCCTTTGCATCAGGCCGGGCGAAACCAAGCGCGCGACTGCATCCGTGGACCCGCCTGGCCCGAAAGGCACCACTATGCGAATGGAATTGCCCTGTGCCTGGGCCGGCAGAATGCTGGCTGCCGCCAAGCCACTCAGCGCCGCACGACGCGTAAGCTTCATGATTCTGTC
The DNA here is from genome assembly GCA_943370125.1 of Allobosea thiooxidans. Taxonomy (GTDB): domain Bacteria; phylum Pseudomonadota; class Alphaproteobacteria; order Acetobacterales; family Acetobacteraceae; genus Neoroseomonas. Next base: position 6,749 of record CALRPR020000007.1, read on the forward strand.
TCCCTTCTGTTTTTGCTTATTCGATCAGATCGAGAACGGAAGGATGAAACAATTCCTCCGGTTCCATCCGCCGCGCCGCCAGCCCATCTTCCACCGCATAGCGGATCATGGCGGCGATTTCGTCTCGGTTGCGCTTGAAGCCATAAGGCCAGGGATTGCCGCCAAAGATCGCGCTTTGCGCTTCCGCCTCTGCCGCGATCCAGGGCAGCGAAACGCGCAGCACATTCACCAGCGACAATTCCGCGAGCGAAGCTGCCTTGGCCGCGCTGAAGGCACGAAACAATTCCACCGGCAACCAGGGGTGGCGTTCCGCCACATCCTTGCGCACAGCAAGACAATGCATGATCGGGAAAAAACCGGAAGCGCGAAACCAGCTTTCTTCTTCCCGCCGATAATCTGGGAAAAGCCGTGCAACCGGCGCGCTGCCATTACCGAGGCAGGCCGGCGGGCGGGGCGCGATCAGCGCGTCAATCCGCCCGGCTGCCAGCGCTTCTTCCAGTGATTCCCCCATGGGCTTCACCTTGAAGCCATCGGGCAAGGTAATCGCGACACGTTCACCACCGGTGCGCCAGGAAATGCCGCGCGTATCCACGCCGTAATGATCGCGCAAAATCCCGCGCACCCAAAGCGCTGCGGTTTGCTGATATTCCGGCAGCCCAATTTCTCGCCCGGCCAAATTAGCGGCACTATTGATGCCGCGATCGGTGCGAACATAAATCGCCGAATGCCGAAACGCGCGGGAAAGAAACACCGGCACGCCAATATAAGGCGCATCGCCACGTGCGCTGGTGACAATATGGCTGCCCATGGATAGTTCGGAGATATCAAAGGCGCGGTCGCGCAGGGCGCGACGAAAAATATCCTCGGGCTCACCAGGCAGGAAGGTGATGTCAGCGCCAGGCACCTTGAAGCGCCCTTCCATCAGCGGGCGCGTGCGGTCGGTGGCGGTGCAGGCCAGGGTCAGTGAAATCATGGCTGGATCAATTCGCCTTCATGCCGGAAATACGAATGCCTTCCGCCTGATGCACAATATCCTGCCGCAGGAAATCACCAAAGGCTGCGACAGCCATCGGATTCACCTCAGCGCCCGCACGCAACTGCGCATCGCGCGTCGCTTGCAGGGACATGATGCGGTTGATTTCCGCATTCAGTTTTTCGATGATGGACGCTGGCGTTTGCCCTGGCGCCATCACGCCAAGCCAGATACTGGCTTCATACCCTGGCAGGGCTTCGGCCACCGTTGGAGCATCCGGCAAAAGCGGGCTGCGCCGCGGGCCGGTGGTGGCCAGCGCGCGCACGCGCCCACCGCGTGCCTGTTCCGCCATGGTGGGGATCGCATCAAACATCATCGGTACCTGGCCCGCGATCAGCGCCGTGCGTGCCTCATTCGAACCACGGAAGGGGATATGCGTGATTTCAATGCCGGCCATCGCGCGGAAGATCTCGCCGGCTACATGGTAAGGCGTGCCAGGACCGGATGATGCGTAATCAAGCTTCCCTGGATTGGCCTTGCAATAGGCGATCAATTCCGCGAGCGAATTCACGCCGAGCGATGGATGCACCACCAAAACGTGATGCGCGACATTCACGAAAGCCAAAGGCGCCAAATCGCGCAGCAGCACATAAGGCCGATTGGGCAGCAGCGTTTCATTGGCGGTATGGGTATTGGACATCAGCAGCAGCGTATGGCCATCAGGCGCTGCCTTGGCCACCTGATCCGCGCCGATGGTGCCGCCAGCGCCTGGGCGGTTTTCGATAATCACCGGCTGGCTCAAGGCCTGCTGCAAGGGTTCCGCCAAAAACCGCGCGGCGACATCGGCAGAACCGCCAATGCCAAAGGGCACGATCATGCGGATGGGCCGCGTGGGCCAAGCCTGCGCCTGCGCCTGCCGCCCCGCCAGAAGCGCCGCTCCCAAAACCAAGCCTGTTCTGCGTGAAATCATGACACACCCCCGGTTCATTTGACCTTCCCTTGGCGCAGCCAGGGACACTGCGCAAGGGTCAATCCGCGATCCATCCGGGGGAGGGCAGGGCGCGATAGGCTTCCCTGAGGCTATCGGACCAGCGTTGGCTGACTTGCCGGAAATACGCATCATCTTCCGTAATGCGCCGGCTGAGCGAGACCTTCTGTTCGCCTTCGCGGTAGACCATCAAATCAATTGGCAGCCCGACGGAAAGATTGGAACGCAAGGTGCTGTCCATGCTGATCAGCACCAGCTTCACCCCGTCGGCAAGTGATGTGTCATGCTTCACCACGCGGTCCAGAATGGGCTTGCCATATTTATGCTCACCGACTTGCAGAAAGGGCGTATCGGCGGTGGCTTCAATGAAATTCCCGGCGGCATAAATCAGGAATAGCCGCATTGGCCCGCCCGCAATCTGTCCGCCCAAAAGAAAGGAAGCTTCAAACGCAACGCCCTGCGCCTTCATCGCCGGGCCATCATTTTCAAACACATCGCGCACGGCCGCACCCACCAATTGCGCTGCACGGAACATGCTGGGCACATCTCGCAGCGTATGGGTTTCCTCGCCCAGCGGGAAACCCTCCTGCACGCGATTCCATACCGCCTGAGTGATCGCCAGATTGCCGGCGGTCAGCAGTGCCAGCATGCGTTCACCGGGCTGTTCCACGACATGCATCTTGGAAAAGCTGGAGATATGATCCAGCCCTGCATTGGTGCGCGTATCGGAAAGCAGAACAAGCCCGTCCTTCAGGAACAGGCCGACGCAATAGGTCATGGCAAGCGCTCCGCGCCCTTCAGTTATGCAGGTAGAATTCGGCGATCTGGCCGCCGAGATCAATATTGCGCGCCATCATCTCATTCAGGAAGGCCTCAAGCCCATCCGCAAAGATATCCTCAACCCGGCCAAAGCGCAGCTTGGCATGGATTTCCCCGGCGCGCCGATGGCATTCCCCGCGTCGCCCGCCATGGGCGGTGGCGATTTCATCGAGCACGGCTTCAATCCGGGCATGGCAGGCAATCATGGAACGCGGCAATTCCCCGCGCAGGATGAGCAATTCAGCAATCCGCCGCGGTTCAATCCGGCCGTGATAAACCCATTGATAGGCACGCAGCGCCGTGAAGTTCCGCAAGATCGCTTGCCAATTCAGATAATCCTCGGCCGTACCAGCGCCCATAATGCTCAGCGCCGCCGCATGGGCATGCAGCACCCGTCCGGTATTGTCAGCGCGTTCCAGCATGGTGCCCAGCCGCACGAAGCGCCAGGCTTCGTCGCGCAGCATCGTGCCATCATAAGCGCCATTGAACAGGATGGTCTGGCGCTTCACCCAATCCAGAAAACCCGGCAGATCATCCGCACTTGGCATGGCATTTTCCATGCGCCGCATCTGCCCCCAAGTGTCATTCACGGATTCCCACATATCCACCGTGAGTGCCGTGCGCACCTGGCGCGCATTCTGCCGCGAAGCCTCAATACAGGATTGGATGGAAGAATTATTGGCGCGATCCATCACCAGATGCTGGATGATCTGCGCTGCATCGGGTGCGGCGCCAAAACCCTGCAACAGGCCGATATCGCCGCTGGTCAGCAGCAGGGGGCGCCAGCCTTGCCCCTGCGCTGGCCGCCCGCCGCCCATGCCGGCTTCGCGCAGCGCCACTTGCAGCGCGCGCGCCGTATTGCCGGCGCGTTCCATATAGCGCCCGAGCCAATAGAGGCTGTCTGCCGTGCGGCTCAGCATGGCGCATCCGGGGTCAAAACCCAGGTATCCTTGGTGCCACCGCCTTGGGAGGAATTCACCACGAGTGATCCGTCGCGCAAGGCAACACGTGTGAGCCCGCCCGGCACGATGCGTGTTTCCGCCCCGGAAAGCACGAAGGGCCGCAAATCCACATGGCGCGGCGCGGTGCCGCTGCCGGTGAAAGTTGGCACGGTGGAAAGGGCAAGAGTTGGTTGCGCGATATAATCCGCTGGATTGGCGCGGATGCGCGCGGCGAATTCAGCGCGCTGTTCGGCAGTGCTATGCGGCCCGACCAGCATGCCATAACCGCCCGAACCCTTGGTGAGTTTCACCACCAATTCATGCAAGTGTTCCAGCACATAGGCGCAATCATCTGGCCTTTCGCAAAGATAGGTCGGCACATTGGCCAGGATAGGTTCTTCGCCCAGGTAGAACCGCACCATTTTCGGCACGTAAGGATAAACGGCCTTATCATCGGCAATGCCGCCACCTGGCGCATTGGCAAGTGCTACGTTGCCAGCGCGATAGGCTTCCATCAGCCCGCGTACGCCCAGCATTGAATCGGCGCGAAACACCGATGGGTCCAGGTAATCATCATCAATACGGCGATAGATCACATCCACACGCTGAGGCCCCGCGGTGGTGCGCATATACACAACACGATCTTCGACGAATAAATCCTGACCCTCCACCACTTCCACGCCCATTTCATCAGCCAGGAAGCAATGTTCGTAATAGGCGCTATTGAAGGCTCCGGGGGTCAGCAGCACCACGCGCGGCAGGCCGCGACAGGCAGGCGGCGCCACTGACATTAGAGTTTCCAGCAAATCGCTCGGGTAATGGCTGACGGGGGCAATGCGATGCGCCGCGCAAAGCCCAGGGAATAGCCGCAGCATGGCTTCGCGGCCTTCCAGCATATAGGAAACGCCGGAAGGCGTGCGGCAATTATCTTCCAGTACATGGAATTGCGCCGCATCCGTGCGAACCACATCAATGCCCGCAATATGCACGTAAATCCCGCCGGGCGGGGTGATGCCACGCATTTCCGGCCGATAGGCTTCATTCTGCAAAATCAGCGCTTCCGGAATGCGCCCGGCTTTCAGGATTTCCCCTGGCCCATAGACATCCGCCAGAAACATATTGAGCGCACGCACCCGCTGCGTCAGGCCGCGCGACAGATGTTCCCATTCCTGCCAGGCCAGGATGCGCGGGATGATATCAAAGGGGATCAGCCGTTCCGGATCGCCGCCTTCACCATAAACGGCGAAGGTCACGCCGATGCGGCGGAACAAAAGCTCGGCTTCCTGGCGCTTGCGTTCCAATTGCGCGACGGGCGTCGCTGCCAGCCAGCGCGCGATTTCGGCATAGGCCGCGCGCGCCGCTTGGGGCTCACCCATTTCGTCAAAGGCCTTGATGGGTTCCGCCATCGCTGGACCGACCTCCTGTTTCTCAGAAGATCGGGTCAAAGGGGCACCGAGGCAAGCGGGGGATGCCCGAAATATGTGCCAGGCGGCGCATTATTGCCCGCCCGGCGCCCGCCCCGCCCAATTCTTGGGCAAGCAGTCCCTTCACAGCGCAGGGACGCGCTTATGCCAATCCGTTACGCGCTGATAGGCATCGGCCACGGCCAGCACCCGCGCCTCGGCAAAGGGGCGCGCGGCCAATTGCAGGCCAATCGGCAGGCCGCGATCATCAAAGCCACATGGCACACTGATGGTCGGCAGGCCCAGGTAATTGAAGGGCCGCGTATTGGCCGAAACCGCCATGAAGCGCGACCAATTCGCCGCATCGGCATCAATATCTGTCTCGGCCAATGTGGGCACGCGGGTCCGGAGCGCCGGGGTCGCGACAATGTGATGCCCTGTCATGGCTTCGGCGCAGAATTGGCGCAGCAGCGGGCCGCGCCGCGACAGTGCTTCAATGTAGAGATGCGCCGGAATGGGATAGCCGCCGTAAAGCCGGGAAGACAAATGAATGGAATAATCCGCGGCCCTTTCGCGCATCCATTCCGCATGGATCGCGGCCCCTTCGGCCCGGCTGATCATGGCGGTATAGGCGGCGATGGCGCGGAGCGACGGGCAGGAAAGGCGCGTGATTGTCGCACCACGATCCCGCATGGCATCAAGTGCGGCATCAAACGCCTTCACCACCACATCATCGGCGCCGTCGAAGAAATATTCCTGCGGGACGGCGATGGAAATGCCGCGCAAATCGCCGGTCAGTGCAGCCTCATAATCCGGCACGGCTTCGCGCGCGCTGGTGGCATCGCGCGGATCATGGCCGGAAATAATCCGCATGAAGCGCGCCGCATCGCGCGCCGTTTGCACCAAAGGCCCGACATTATCAGCGGAAAACGAAAGCGGCATAACGCCCGCACGCGATACGCGCGTTTGCGTGCCCTTGATCCCCGTCACGCCGCAAATCGTGGCCGGCAGGCGGATGGAACCGCCCGTATCCGACCCAAGCGCGCCATAGAAAAACCGCGCGGCAATACCGGCGCCAGAGCCCGAGGATGATCCGCCCGTGCAATAGCCATGCTGCCAAGGATTATGGCAATGGCCGAAATGCGCATTATGCCCGGTGGGGTTCTGGGCAAATTCCGCCATGTTCAGCGTGCCCATATCAATCGCGCCCGCAGCATCCAGCTTTTCCAGCACGGTTGCTGTCACTTTGGGCACGAAATCACGCCGGATTTTTGATCCGCAGGTAGTGACCTTGCCGGCGCGATAATACATATCCTTATGCATCATCGGCACGCCACCAAGCGGGCCCAGCGCCTTGCCCGCCTTGCGCGCCGCATCCACCGCCGCCGCCTGTTCCAAGGCGCTGTCGCGATCCAGCCGGATGACGCTATTCACCTTGCCATCATGCGCGGCAATGCGCGCGAGGCAGTTTTCTGTGAGGGCGGTCGCAGTCACCTCACCACGCCCCACCGCATCGGCGGCTTCCGTCATGGAAAGTTCATGCAAAGCGCTCATGATTCCTTCTCCTGCTCGGCGCGCAAGGCCGCTTCAAAGCTGGAAGGTTCATCTTCAAAAGCGAGCGTACCGCGCAATGCCGCCAATTCCTTGAGCAGGCCGAGGTGATCAGCCAGGCCAAGCCGTGCGGCCTCATTCGGGCATTCAACGCCGCTCCATAAGCGGATGGATTCCATGCTGGGGGGGATGGGGTCGGGTTTCATGCCAGTTTCTCCTGCGGTCACTCATGCTGCGACGGGTGAGAAGTCTTTGCAAATGTGCGGCCATGATGGCAGGCTTCCATCCCAGCAAGCATGAGGATCGCCGCATGAAGATCGTGGACATCAAGGCATTCCCAACCTCCTTTCCGCTGCCGCCCAATTCCGGGCCTCGGCTTGGGATTGGCCAGGCGGTGAAGCGCGATGCGGTGATGGTGAAGGTCATCACGGAAGATGGTATTGTCGGCTGGGGCGAAAGCCATCATGGCCGCGCGCATACCGCCATCGCCAAGCTCCTCGAAACAACGCTGCGCCAATTGGTGCTGGGTATGGATGCCTTCGACACCACCGGCATCTGGGCGCGCATCTACAAGTATCAGTTGGCGAGCCATGGCATGGGTGCCGGCACCGCCATGGCCATGTCGGGGCTCGACATGGCGCTATGGGATGCCAAGGGCAAGGCGCTGAACCTGCCGCTTTACAAGTTGCTGGGTGGTGCCGCACGGCCGGTGGCGGCTTATGCCGGTGGTGTGGCGCTTGGCTATCAGCCGCCGGCACAGCTGATTGATGAAGCCGCGCCCCATATGGAAGCGGGCTACAAGGCCGTGAAGCTTCGCGTGGGTGATACGGTGCGTGATGATATTGCGCGCATGGAAGCGGTGCGCGACGCTTTCGGGCATGAGCTTGAAATCCTGACCGATGCCAATATCGGCTACAATATTGCGCAGGTGCGGCAAGTGCTGCCCGAGATGGACCGGTTGAATATCGGCTGGCTGGAAGAACCCTTCCCCGCGCATGATCACCGTTCCTATGCTGAGGCTCATGGTTTTGGCAGCACGCCGCTTGCCGCCGGCGAAAATCACTTCACCCGCTTTGAATTCACCCGCGTGCTGGAAGATGATGTGATCCGCATTTGGCAGCCTGATTTGTCCAAATGCGGCGGCGTGACGGAGACCATGCGCATCGCCGCCATGGCGTCGGCCTTTAAGATTCCGATCCACCCGCATTCATCCATGACAGGCGTCAATCAGGCCGCGTCCATCCATCTGCTCGCCGCGATTGATAATGGCGGTTATTTCGAAGCCGATGTGTCGCGTGCCAATAAATTCCGCGATGAATTGGGCAGCGAGCCCTGGCGCATCGGCAAGGATGGCTGCGTGCGCCCGCTTGAAGCGCCAGGTATTGGCGTTGAAGTGGATGAGGCGTTTTTGAAAGCACACCCGGCTATTGAAGGCCCGGGTTATGTGTGACCCGGCGCGGTTTCCCGCGCCGGGGGGCTATCAAATGTAATGTTCCTTCAGCGGCGCAAAGCCGTTGAAGAATTGCGCTGCGTAGGAGGTGACATAGGCCCCCGTCGCCAGCAGCTCCACCCGATCACCACAGGCCAGCTTCAGCGGCATGCGGTAATTGGATTTTTCATACAGCGTATCCGTGCTGTCGCAGGTCGGGCCCGCGATGGTCACCGGCCCATCCTCAGCGCCGTCATGCGGCGTGCGGATATCGTAGCGGATGGCTTCGCCTTCGGTTTCGGCCAGGCCACCGAAGCGCCCGATATCCAGATAGACCCAGCGCACCGGGTCCGCGGCACCCTTGCGGGAAACCAGCACCACTTCGCTGGAAACAAGGCCTGCATCGCCCACCATGAAACGCCCCGGTTCCACCACCATCTCCGGCAGGTCATTGCCAAAATGCTTCGTCATGGCACCCATGATGGCCATGCCGAAATCATCAATTTCCGGCACTTCCGCGCGGTAGCGCACTGGATAGCCGCCACCCAGATTGACCATGCGGAGCTTCACGCCCGCTTCCTTTAAATCGGTGAACAGCATCGCAACGCGCGCAATGGCGCCTTCATAGGCGGCGGTCTTGGTCTGCTGGCTGCCGACATGGAAGGAAATGCCATAGGGGTCGAGCCCCATATCGCCGGCCTTCAGCATCAGGTCGCGCGCCATTTCCAATTCGCAGCCGAATTTGCGCGAAAGCGGCCATTCCGCACCTTCATTCTGCACCAGGATGCGGCAATAAACCCGCGCGCCGGGCGCATGGCGCGCCAGCTTTTCCAATTCCTCGATGCTGTCAAAGGCGAACATGGAAACACCGGCCTTATGGGCGGCAGCGATAGCCGACACCTTCTTGATGGTATTGCCATAGGAAATGACGTCAGGCTGCGCGCCAGCGGCAAGGCAGGCCTGCACTTCTTCGAAGGACGCCGCATCAAAGCTGGAGCCAAGCTTCACCAGCCGCTCCAGAATCGGCGCGCCAGGATTCGCCTTCACGGCGTAATAAATGCGCGCCAAGGGCAATGCCGCACGCATGGCGCGGTATTTTTCCTCGACACGATCCACATCCAGCACAAGGCATGGCGTAGCAGGCGCGTTGTCGCGCAAAAAGCGTGCGATCTTCGGTGTCATCGCAGCACCCTCCAGGCTCCAGAAGGGCCACCTGTGAAGGCGGAGGCCCAAGGTTAACGAAACGGTCGAACGAACCAGCGACCAGAGAGGACCGCTCGGAAAAATCCGAACGGGGTTGCCAGAACGCTTGACGTCGTTGCGTAAACCCTTTGGCCGGGAGGCCTGGGGCCAGAGGCACGTGCGTACTGCGTCTGAAGCGCTTCTATGCCCCCTGCTTTGCCATTGCAAGAAAAAAATCGCCCTCGACCCGGTTTTTTTCCTCAAGGCCCCGCGGGGGCCCGGAATCCTCCCCGAAACCCTGTGAAAGGCCGGGCAATTCCGCCTGCAAGGCTTCACTTTGGCAGGAAGCTTACCGGGGCACCTTGGGCGAATCCTGGCCGCGCCCCAACCAGCGCAGCACGGCAAACCCCGCCAGCATGATGAAGGCGACATGCCCGAAGGCGAGGCCCCAGGCCGCTACGCCATCGCCACCCGCTAAATCCAGCACCACGCCGGCCAGCAACGGCCCGACAAAACCGCCCGCATAGCCGAACATGCTGTGCAGCCCCATGGTGGCGCCGCGCAGTGCCGGGTCCGCCGCCTGCACCGTGCCTGCGGTCAGCGCCGAGCTATCCAGATAAATCGCCGCATTCCAGAGAACGACAAAAAGCAGCACCACCCAGGGGGGCGCACCGAAGCCAAACCCCACCACCAGGGAAAGCGCTGCGCCGGAGAGCATGGCAATCGCCACAATCCTATCCCGCCCCAGGCTCTCGGCCAGGCCGTTCCCGACGAGTGAACTCGCAATCCCGACCAGCCCCGCGAGCGTAAACAGCACAGTCGGGCCGGGCAGCCATGCCGGCGGCGCCTGGATGGCGAAGCTGGCGGTCAGGAAGGCAACGGCCCAGGCGCGCAGCACGGCCAGTTCAAGAGTGTGCACCGTATAGCCCGCGATCCAGGCCATCGCTCGGCGATTGGCGAAAACTGGGCGGAAATCCAACAAGCCGCGCTGTGCGGCGCTTTTGGGCGGCGGCGCATCGGGCAGGATCAGCATGGCAATGGCGAAGGCGGCACTCGCCGCCAGCCCCGCCACCAAAAAGGCAAAACCCGGCCCCACCAACGCATCACAAAGCCCTGCCAACGCGAATGAAGACGCACCCGCAATCCCAACGCCGGCCGCATGCCAGGCGACAGCGCGCGATTGCGCCACACCCGTCAGCGGATCAGCGATGGATTTAAGCCCGGGCATATAGGCCCCCGCCCAGCCAATCCCGGCGAGCGCGCGAAAGAAAAGCCCACCCCAGAAACCATCGGCGAAAAAGGCAAAGCCCAGATGCGCCAGCGCGGTGGCCCCGGTGCCGATCAGATAAATCCGCCTGGCGGGTACGCGGTCTGTCAGCGAAAGCAGCACCGGCACCGCGGGCACATAGGCCGCGAAAAAAACGCCAATCAGCCAGCCGGCTTCGGTGGCGGAAAGGGTCCAGCGCGCCATCATCTCCGGCAACAGCGCGGGCAGGGTGAAGGCGCCGATTTGCGTCAGGATTTGCGCCGTGACCATGGCCACAACGAAACCCCGGCTGCCGGGGGACAGGGTCATGGCGGGATTAGGCCGCAAATTGCCCGCCTCGCAAAGCCCGGCTTGATCCCTGCCGCGCCGCGCCCGATGTTACGCTCAAGTGATTGAGGGAGGACGCAATGCGTATGGTCGAATCCCCGGAAGCGCTCCGGGCGCTGATCGGGCAGGAATTGGGTGCCAGTGATTGGCTGGAAGTCACGCAGGATTTGATTGATCGCTTCGCCGAGGTGACGGGCGATCATCAATGGATCCATGTGGATGTGGAACGCGCCAAGCGCGAAATGCCCGGCGGCAAGACCATCGCGCATGGCTATCTGCTGCTGTCGTTACTGCCAAAACTTGGCGCTGGCATCTACAAGCTTGCCTGGCCTACGCGGTCCATCAATTACGGCAGCGACAAGGTGCGCATCGTCAATCCGGTCAAGGCCGGCGCGCGCATCCGGCTACGCCAAAGCCTGGTCGCGGTGGAAGATGGCGCGCCCGGCGCGCATCGCATCACCGTGCGCCAGACGCTTGAAATCGAGGGCGAGGCCAAGCCCGCCATGATCGCGGATACCATCCGCATGTCCTTCACCTGAAACGAAAAGGAACTCGCAATGAAGCTTACCTGGTTCGGCCATTCCGCCTTTCGCCTGGAATTCGGCAAGTCGGTTGTGATGATTGACCCCTTCCTGACCGGCAATCCCGCCTTTGGCGGCGATGCGGAAGCAGCCAGCGCGGGTGCGACGCATGTGCTGCTGACCCATGGCCATGCCGATCACATCGGCGATAGCGCTGCCATCTGCAAACGCACCGGCGCCAAGCTTGTCACCAATTACGAACTTGCCATGTGGCTCGGCAAGCAGGGCGTCACTGCAGTGGACCCCATGAACACGGGCGGCACTACGGATCAGGGCGAATTCACCGTCACGCTGACCCAGGCTTTGCATTCCTCGGTTGAGGTTGATTCCAATGGCGTTTTCCATTGCCTGGGCCTGCCGAATGGCATTGTCGTGACGCCGAAGGACAAGCATGAACCGACCGTCTATCACATGGGCGATACGGATATCTTTTCCGACATGGCGCTGATTGATGAGTTATACGCGCCAACGGTTGCCCTGGTGCCGGTGGGCGATCGCTTCACCATGGGCCCACGCGCCGCGGCGCTTTCGGTGAAGCGCTATCTGCGCAATGTCACCACCGCCATCCCCTGCCATTACGCCACCTTCGGCATGCTGCTGCCGGATGCCAAGGGTTTTGAGGCCGAGATGGTCGGCGCCAAGGCCAAGGTGTTGATCCCGGAAAAGGGCAAGGCGGTCAGCCTGTAAGCGGCCCCACGCATCGGTTGGCGCTGCGTTGGATTCACGCCGATGCAGCGCACCATGATTCTGATCAAGGTACGCGCTGCGCCCAGCGCTTACCAGGGGCGGCGGTGCTTGGCAGAATTTGATGGAGGGAAATCACGATGCGGTGTGACAGGCGCGTTTTTCTCGCGGGTCTGATCGGTCTTGGTGCATGTTCCGGCACGCCGCCGGAAGTGGCCAGATTGCCGGAATTCAGAGGCTTCCTTTCGATTGATCCCGTGCGCTATTCGATCGAGCAGGGCGCCGATATGCTGACCCATCCGGGCCGGCTCACGGGCCAGCCATGGGAAACCGCACGTCTGGTCCAGGTGCTCGAATTCCTGGCGATAGAATTACGAAATGGGCCGCGTTGGAATGTGATGTTGCCCATGGGACAGCTTGCGGTGCCTGCTGCGCGGCGTGAATGGCGTGATGCCTTTGGCATCGCCGCTGACGCGCGCGCTCAGGAAGTGATTGATAGCCTGACGGAACTCCGCAGTGCCTTTGCTGCGCGCAGCCCAGTGGGCGCCGCCGCCGCCTTGCGCCCACCGCTTTTCACGCCGGGCGGGCAGGAAACGCTCAACCGTTTTGGGGACCCGCCTGCCCTGCCACGTACCACCCGAGCCATGCTGGATGCACGGCAGGAATTAGCCTCTCAGAGTTTTGAGCGGCGCTCGGGCCAAAACTTTATTGTGCCGCTTGCGCGTGGCGGAAATGCTTCGAGTAGCGGCCGCACAGTGCTGATGGGCTGAAAAGAACCCAAGCGAGGGGCACCCTTCCGCCAGGCGCGATCAGAGCATGTTGCGTTCACATGGGTTCACGCAACCCGCTCTACATCGTTGTTTTTCGACCATCTTCACACGTTCAGATGATTCCATCTGAACGTGATCTGCTCTAGGCGCCCGGCGCCACCAGCGTGCAATTTCCGGCTGAACGCAGCTTCTGGCAGGTCTGCTCGGCCTGGGCGCGCGTCAGCCCCTTTACCCGCGCGGTGAAGGCAGCGTTATTGCCCTGCGCAACCCGCGCCACTTCCGCCTGCCCGCTGCCACCGGCTGACGAACGTGCCGAAGAAGCCGCGCTGCGGGCCAGATTCTCGGAAGCAAAACGCCCAAGGCTCACTGCCCATCCATTGCCGCCACCGCTTGGCGGCGGTACGGACCCGGCGCGCCCTAAGGCCGAAGCCGGCGCTGCCTGGGCAGAGCTGATTAACCCAAGCCCGCTCCGCGATGGTGCGGCAGCCGGCGCCTGACGTGGCGCGGGCGGCGCCACGGAAGCCGAGGCCAGAGATGAACTGCCCGAATCAAGCCCGGCGCGTCTGCGCTCTGCGGCGGTGAAAGTACTGCCATCCGGGATCGGGTCCATGCGGACCACGTTACCAAGGCTTGCGACCTGCGTGCTGGCAGGCGCAGCAGGTGCCGGCGCGGCGGCTTGTGCAACTTGCACGGTTGCCGGCGGGCTGCGCTGATCATTCAGCGCCATCATCGTGCCGCCATCCATGCGCCGCGGCCCGCGTGGGATATTGGTGCCGATATCGGCGGCAGCATAAACCTCCCTCGGGGCACGTCGCGCCGGGGCCGTGCTCGCAATACGAGGCCCCACCCGCGCCACGTAATTGCGCGTTTCATCGGGCAGGCCACGATTGCCCCACAGATAATCCTCTAGCCGCCGCGGGCCCGCATTATAGGCCGCCAGAAACGCGGGCGAACCGTAAAGCTGATACATTTCGCGGACATAAGCCGCGCCCGCCTGCAAATTATCATAGGGGTGATAAGGATCAGGCCCCAGATTGTAGCGCTGTGCCAATTCCCGGTAGGTGCCCGGCATCACCTGCATCAACCCCATGGCACCAACGCGAGAGGTTGCGCCGGCGCGGCCACCGCTTTCCTGGCGCATTACTTCGCGGATCCAAAGATCGGGCACATCAAAGCGGCGGGAAGCATCACGGATCCAGGGACCCCAGGGATCATTGGGCGGGCCGGGCGGGGAAGTGCTATCCGGGCGATTATAGAAAGGCCCATTGGCATGGCGGCCACCAGTGCCATCGGCGCAAGCCGAAAGCACCGCCAGCAGCAGCCCTAGTACCAAAAATCGGCCATAGCCCAGTCGAAACCCGTGCATCCCCTAAACTCCATCGGGTCTGGGATTTGCGCCCCGAAACGGCCCCCCAAGGACCCCGCCAATGCCCCCGCACCAGCATGGCCCAAGCCGTCCCGCTGACCACGCCCTGGATGCCTGAAACATCCAGAAACACGATCGCGACACTTTCGCCTATGCCATTTGGATAAGGCAGGTCAAGCGTTACCTGTTACCCACAGCATGTGGGGTATTTGCCACGGCAATCATGACAAGATTTAGGCAGGCGGATGGCTAAATCATATTATGAATCAAAGGTTTCCTACTCTACGCTCAAGCGACACCGTCAGACCCGTCACCCATAGGTCACAGGCTGACGATCTGCCCCGCCCCCACCGCGCCCAGAAAACTCGCCACCCCAGCCCGTTCCACCCCGGGGGCGAGGGGGGCAGCGCCCAAATCCTCTGCCTTCAGCCCGGCCTCACAGACCATGCGCTGCACGCCAAGGGCAGCGATGGCCGCGAGCAGCGTGCCGATCCCGGCCACACCGCGCGAAGCGAGATGCGCTTCCCGCGGGTCCTGCACCAAAGGGCAATCGGCCAGCAGCAGCCGGCAACCGCCATTGGTGGCAAAAAGCACCACATCGCGCCCAAGTGCGGCCGCGCCGCTGGCCATCACTAAAGCGTAATGGGCGCGTTCATACCCGCCATCCAGCAGCAAAATCCCAAGCGGAGGGCGCTTTTCACTCATGCCCGGCAGGCCGCTTCCGCCGCATTTTCGTGGGCGGAAAGATCTTGGATGGAAGCCCCAGGCCCGCACAGCGCACAGGCCGGGTCGCGCTTCAGGCGCACGGTGCGGAAACGCGCATCCAGGGCATCCCACAGCAACAGCTTGCCGATCAGTGGTTCGCCAATCCTAAGGATCAGCTTCAACACCTCGGTCGCTTGCAGCGTGCCCATCACGCCCGTCACAGCGCCCAGCACGCCAGCTTCCGAACAGGTTGGCACCAGGCCGGGCGGCGGCGGTTCCGGGTGAAGGCAGCGATGGCAGGGGCTGGTGCCATCATGCCCATGAAACACCGAAAGCTGACCTTCAAAGCGCAGCACCGCCGCACTCACCAAGGGCTTGCCAAGCAAATGGCAGGCATCGCCCAATAGAAAGCGCGTCTCAAAATTATCCGTCCCGTCGCAAATCACATCATAATGCGGGATCAAATCCCGCGCTGCATTCGCATCCATGCGCCGCGCATGGATATCCACCGTCACTTCGGGGTTCAGAGCTTTAAGCGTCTCCGCCGCGCTCGCGGCCTTATTCTCCCCAATCCGCGCGGTGGTATGGGCTACCTGGCGCTGCAAGTTGGAAAGCTCCAGCGTGTCGTGATCCACAATCCCCAGCGTGCCGATGCCCGCCGCTGCCAGATAAAGCGCCAGCGGAGATCCCAAGCCGCCCGCGCCCACCACCAACACCCGCGCCGCGCGCAGCTTGGCCTGGCCAATCGCGCCCACTTCGCTGAGCAGGATATGGCGGGAATAGCGCTGCAATTCCGCGCGGGAGAAAGAAAGCGACATCCGAGACATATGGCCGCGATGCCCCGGCGCGCGCAAGCTTTCTGCTTGTGATACGGCCCCGCATGGCGCCTTATGCAGCAATGAGTACGGAGGAGCTGTTACACCGCTTGGCCGCCGCGCTTGCCATCGGCCTATTGGTGGGCACGGAACGGCATTGGCGCGAACGCCAGGAACCGCCGGGCAGGCGTACCGCCGGTGTGCGCACCTTTTCGCTGACCGGGCTTTTCGGTGGTGTCATGGCGGTTTTGGCATCCTCGCTGGGTCAGAACGGCGGCGCGCTGCTGCTGGGCTTTGGGCTGGCGGCTTTGCTCGCCGCACAATTGCCCTTCGCACTCCGGGAAGCCGATGCGGAGAACAAGGTCTCCGCCACCAGCCTAGTCGCCGCCCTTGGCACCTATGGCCTGGGTGCGCTCGCGGTGCTGGGAGATATGGCGGTGGCCGGCGCCGCCGCCGTGGCCATGACCGCCATCCTGGCCGCGCGGGAGTCCCTGCATCAGCTTATGACGCGGATCACCTGGGCCGAGCTGCGATCCGCGCTGGTACTGCTTTCCATGACCTTGTTGGTCATGCCGATGGTGCCGGATGAGCCCATTGCCCTATTGGGTGGCCTGAACCCGGCAAAGATTTGGCGCTTGGCCATATTGCTCGCGGCGATTTCCTATCTCGGTTATCTCGCCGTACGGCTGATGGGGCCGGAACGCGGGTTGGTGCTTTCCGGCGCGGCGGGGGGCTTGGTGTCTTCCACTGCCGTGGCGATTTCCAATGCCCGCGCGGCGTCTGAGGGCGGCGCGGCGCTGGCCTTGGCGGCGGGCGCCTTGATTGCAGGGGCGGTTTCCTGCCTGCGGACCGTCGCCATTGTGTTTTTTATTGCGCCGGATGTGGCCTGGCTGCTGGCACTGCCGCTTGGCGTCGCTGCTTTGGGTATGACACTGGCTGGGCTTGCCTTGGCGCGGCGCGCCAATGCTGCTGGCCCGCCAGCGGCCCCGCCGGAAAACCCCTTTGAATTGGCCGCGGTCTTGAAAATCGCCCTGCTGCTGGCGGTGGTGGCGCTCGCTTCGCGCCTGGCGGCAGAAAAGCTGGGGTCCGCCGCAGTGTTGGTAGTGGCGGCGCTGACCGGGCTTGCCGATGTGGATGCGGTGGCACTTTCCGTGCCCCTGCTGGCGCCCGCCACGCTGAGCCTGCAAACCGCCGCCCAGGCAGTTCTGGCGGCGGTTGGCGTGAATATCTGCGCCAAGGCCGCCTATGCGTTGGTGCTCGGCGGCGGGCGCTTCGGCACTGTCTATGCCGCGCTGTCAGTCGCGGCGGGGGCGGCGGGGGCGGCCATGCACTTCCTCTTCTGAAAACAACCCCTTGCCGCCCGCGCGCGCTGGCGCCACCCTGCCCCCGATTGCAGGAGGAAGACGCGATGCCCGCCGAAGGCGGCCCCTTGAGTGCCGTAAAATCCGCCGCTGATTTCGCGGCGCTAGATGCGATGATTCGCCCGCGTTCCGTTGCCGTGATTGGTGCTTCCGATGACGGCACCCGCATTGGCGGGCGGCCCATTGCCTATATGCAAAGCCAGGGATTCCAGGGCCGGCTTTTGCCGGTGAACCCGAATCGCCCAACCGTGCAGGGCCTGCCGGCCTTTGCTTCCGTGGCCGCTTTGCCCGAAGTGCCGGATGCCGCGATCATCGCCGTACCAGGCGAAGCCGCGATCCAGGCCATGGATGATCTGGGCGCGCGGGGCTGCAAATCCGCGATTGTCTTCACCGCAGGCTTTGCCGAAGTGGATGAAGCCGGTGCCGCCATGCAGGAAAGGCTTGTTGCCGCCGCGCGTCGCCATGGCATGCGCATGCTGGGGCCGAATTGCCTTGGCTTGTTCAATGCCGCGATTGGTTTTTACCCGATCTTCTCGCTTTCCTTCGAACAAGGTTGGCCCATTCGCGGCAATATCGGCATTGCGTCCCAATCCGGCGCCTATGGCACGCATGTGTTTGCCGTGGCGCGGCAACGCGGGCTTGGCACAACGGTATGCGTGACCACCGGCAACGAAGCTGATGTCTCATTGGGTGAGGCGATTGGCTGGATGGCCCAGGCGCCAGAAGTGGAAGTGATTTGCGCCTATGCCGAAGGCATTCGCGAAAGTGCGGGTTTTGTCGCGGCGCTTGATCTCGCGCGGCGCAACCGCAAACCCGTGATCATGATGAAGGTCGGCGCCAGCGCCTTGGGGGGTGCTGCGGCGAAATCCCACACGGCTTCCATCGCGGGTGATGACGCCGTCACGCAAGCGGTACTTGATGAATTCGGCGTATTGCGCGCGCGCACCACGGAAGAAATGCTGGATATCGCTTATGCGGCATCGCGGCGTATCTATCCGGTGAGTAATTCGCTTGGCGTGCTGACGGTCAGCGGCGGCGCCGGCGTGCTGATTTCCGATGCGTCAGAAGCGGTGGGCCTGCCCATGCCGGAAATGCCGCAAGCATCGCAGGATAAGCTGCGCGGTCTGATCAGCTTCTGCGCGCCGCGCAACCCCGTGGATTGCACGGCGCAAGCTGTGAACCAGACCGAGCTTTTCGGTGACTTCCTGGAAGCGACGGCGGGTGATGGTGGCTATCCTTCTGTGCTGGTTTTCCTGACGCAGACAGGTGGTTCAACCTCCTTGGCGCCAAAGCTGCGGCCCTTTATGCGGGATGCCATTGCCAAAAGACGCGATCGGCTTTGGGTGCTTTCCGCGATTTGTTCGCGTGAGAAGGTGCGCGAATATGAAGAAGACGGCTTCCTTGTTTTCGAAGACCCAACCCGCGCCGTGAATGCCATTGCCGCCATGGGGCGCTTCGGTGCCTATTTCGCGCGGCAGGAAGCGGGTGCTGTGGGCGCGCTGCCAAGTGTTGCGCTACCCGCGCAAACACCAACGGAAGCCGAAGCCAAGCGCCTTTTGGCCGAAGCGGGTGTGCCGGCTGTGCCAGAACAAGCCTGCACCAGTGTTGAGAACGCGGTGCGCGCGGCGGAGGCCATGGGCTATCCGGTGGTGGCGAAAATCCTCTCGCCCGATATTCTGCACAAAAGCGAAATCGGTGGCGTGATTTTAAATATCGCGGATGCCGCCGCGGTGCGTGAGGCGTATGCAACGCTGCTGGCGCGTGCTGCACAACACGCGCCAAAGGCACGGCTTGAAGGCGTATTGATTGCGAAGCAGATCAATGGCGGCGTTGAAATGGCGTTTGGTGTGTTGCGAGATCCCGTCTTCGGTCCTGTGGCCATGGTGGGGCTTGGGGGCGTTTTCATCGAAATCCTCAAGGATGTTGCCTTCCGCCGCTGCCCCTTTGATCCTGCGCAGGCAGAAGCGATGATCCGTTCGTTGAAGGGATTCCCGCTGCTGGATGGCGCGCGCGGCAAACCGAAAGCCGATGTGAAAGCATTGGCGGAAGCACTCGCCGCGCTATCGCGTTTTGCCGTGGCGGCGGGGCCGCGTTTGGCCTCTGTTGATGTGAACCCCATGCTGGTGCTCCCGGCGGGGCAGGGCGCCTTTGCTGCGGATGCAGTGATTGAAATTGAGGAAGGGCATTGAAATGCCAATCATCTACGAAAAGCTGCTGAACTACCCCATCCCGGAAATGCGCCAGCATCTGCGCTGGCAGGATGTGGCGATGTATAATTTTTCGGTCGGGCTCGGCCAGGACCCGATGGATGAACAGCAGCTCGATTTCCTCTATGAGCCGCGCCTGAAAGTCATGCCCTCCATGCCGGTTGTGCTGGGGGCGCCGGGCTTTTGGTCGCGCAATCCTGATACCGGTATGGATTGGGTGAAGATTGTCCATGGCGAACAGGGCTTGATCCTGCACAAGCCGTTGCCAACAGAAGGCGAGATCATCGGGCGTTCACGCGTGACCGGCCTGGTGGATCGCGGTGAGGGCAAGGGCGCGCTTATGTATTCCGAACGCCAGGTGATTGACGCGAAGACGGGCGATTTGCTGGCAACACTCACCAGCACATCCTTTCTGCGCGGCGATGGCGGCTTTGGTGGGCCGAGCGGGCCGGTAAAGCAGCCACATGCTGAACCGGACCGCGCGCCTGATATCACGCTTGATCTGGCAACGCGGCCAGAACAGGCGCTGATCTATCGGCTAAACACGGATTTGAACCCGCTGCATATAGACCCGAAAATCGCCGCCGCTGCCGGCTTCCCGCGCCCGATCCTGCATGGGCTTTGCACCTTCGGCACTGTCTGCCATGCGCTGCTGAAGACGCTTTGCAATTACGACACGTCGCGCTTTGGCAAGATGGATTTGCGCTTTTCTTCCCCGGTCTATCCTGGTGAGACGATCCGCACTGAGATCTGGCATGAAGCAGGTGGTGCCGCCTTCCGCGCGCGCGTCGTGGAACGCGACAAGGTTGTGGTCAGCAATGGCTTGTTTCGTTTTGCCTGAATGATAATGGGAAAAAACGCATGATCAACAAGATTGTTCAATCCATGGCGGACGCCATGGCCGGTATCAAGGATGGATCAACCGTTCTGATCGGTGGCTTTGGCGCCGTGGGCCAGCCCGACCAATTGATTGAAGGCCTGATCGAACAGGGTGCGACAGACCTGACTTGTGTGGCCAATAACGCCGGCACCGGGCGTGTGGGCCTCGCACGGCTGATGGAATTGGGCCGGGTGCGGAAGATTATTTGTTCCTTTCCGCGTTCCGCCGGTTCCGTGGTGTTCGAAGAACTTTACCGCCAGGGCAAGCTGGAATTGGAAATCGTGCCGCAAGGGACCATGGCGGAACGCATGCGCGCTGCCGGTGCTGGCGTGCCGGCGTTTTTCACCGCGACATCCGTTGGCACCATCTTGGCCAATGGCAAAGAACAGCGCGAATTCAACGGGCGCACTTACGTCAT
This sequence comes from Allobosea thiooxidans, assembly GCA_943370125.1. GTDB lineage: Bacteria > Pseudomonadota > Alphaproteobacteria > Acetobacterales > Acetobacteraceae > Neoroseomonas. The sequence continues at coordinate 27,416 of CALRPR020000007.1, forward strand.
GGAACATGCGCTGAAGGCGGATGTGGCGCTGGTGGAAGCCTGGGAAGGGGATCGCTGGGGCAATCTGACCTATCGTTCCAGCGGGCGGAACTTCAACCCGGTAATGGCCATGGCCGCCGATATGACCATCGCGCAGGTCAGCCATATCCGCGAGCTTGGTGAGATTGTGCCGGAGAATGTCCATACGCCTGGCATTTTCGTGAAGCGCGTTTTGCACATTGACCGTGGCCCGGCATGGGCTTGAGCAGGCAAGAAAGAAGGGGGATCAGACCATGACTGGCTTTGACCGTAAGCAAATGGCCGCCCGTGTCGCTGAAGACATTCCGGAAGGCTGGTTCGTCAATCTCGGTATCGGCATTCCGACCATGATCGCGAATTACGTGCCGCTGGAACGCGAAGTGATTCTGCATTCGGAAAACGGCATTCTGGGCATGGGGCCTGCGCCTGCACCCGATAAGGTGGACCCTTGGCTGGTGAATGCCGGCAAGCAGGCCGTCACGCTGCGCCCTGGTGGTTCCTATTTCCACCACGCCGATAGCTTCGCGATGATCCGCGGCGGGCATATTGATCTTTGCGTGTTGGGGGCTTTTGAAGTCGCGGCCAATGGCGATATCGCCAATTGGGCCACCAGCGAAAATGACTCAGCGCCTGCTGTTGGTGGCGCGATGGATCTCGGCGCTGGCGCCAAGCGTCTTTGGGTGGTGATGGAACACACCACCAAGGATGGCGGCCATAAAATCGTGGAACGCTGCAGCTATCCGCTGACCACGCCGGGCGCGGTGAGCCGCGTTTATACCAATCTCGGCGTACTGGATGTGGTGCAGGGCAAGGGTTTTGTTGTGCGCGATCTGGCGCCGGGCGTGACGCTGGAACAGATGCAAGCGGCCAGTGGCGCACCGCTACATACGAATTAGAACGATGCCCCTTTGGGCAATGAGGAAACGGGCATGAGTGACGTTTTGGAAGAACGCGCGGAATCCATCCGCATGATCCGCGATAGCGCGGGTGCAGTGGCGCCGCGCGGTGGTGATAGCAAGCGTGTGCGCGCCTTGCGTTTTGCCGCGCCGGGTTTTGATAAGGGCGTCTTCGGCCAGATGGGCGAATTCGGCTGGATCGGGCTTGCGGTGGCGGAAGCTGCCGGCGGCGCCGGGCTTGGCGTTTCGGAAGCCATTGCGCTGACTGAGGAATTGGCCGCTGGCTTGGCGCCAGAACCGCTGATCCCTGCCATGCTTTCCGCGCGCCTGCTGGCTGGCGCTGATGATCAATCGCTGCTGGCGCCTTTGCTGGCGGGCAAGCAGGTGGTGCTCACCGCCTGGCAGGAACGCGCTGATACGCTTGCGGTTCCCGGAAATGCCGATGCGCCGCGGGTGTTCATCCCGCAAGCGGGTGGCGCTGATGTCTTTTTGGTGCCGGTGCGGGAAGGCGCAGGGCTCGCGCTTTACGCCGTGCCGGCGTCGGGCGCTGATTTGACGCTCGAGAAAACGATGGATGGCGGGTATTTCGGCACGCTGCGCGCTGATCCTGCGCGCGGCAAGCGAATCGCCGCTGATATTGGCGCTGTTTTGGATGCCGCACTTGATGAAGGCGCTTTGATGACGGCGGGCGCCATGGTCGGGCTGATGGAACGCGCCTTTGACATGACGCTTGCCTATCTGAAGACGCGCCAGCAATTCGGCCGCATCATTGGCACTTTCCAATCCTTGCAACATCGCGCGGCGGATTTGAAAATCCATCTTGCGCTCACACGCGCCGCAGTGGAAGCGGCGGCAGCGGCGCTAGATGCTGGGGCGGAAGGCGATGTGCGCAAGGCGGCTGTTTCCAAAGCCAAAGCGCGCGCTGGCGAAAGCGGGTTGATGGTGCTGCGCCAATGCATCCAATTGCATGGCGGCATCGGCTATACGGATGAATATGATGTCGGGCTGTATCTGCGCCGCGGCATGGTGATCGCCAATCAATTCGGCTCCGCCGCTTTGCATCGTCGCCGCTTCATGGCGCTGGCGCCGGAGGATGCGGAATGAACGCCGCCGCTGAACCCTTGCGCCAACGCATTCTGGAAGAACGAGATGGCGCGGTACTGATCGTCACCATTGATTGCCCATCGCGCAAGAATGCTATCGCGCCCGTGCTCCGCACCGCCATGGAAGACGTGATGGAACGCGCCCATGGTGATGATACGATCCGCGCCATTGTGGTGACCGGGGCCGAGGGTACCTTTTGCGCCGGTGGCGATATTTCTTCGATGGACATAGACAGCACTTTGGCTGGGCGAGAGAGGATGCGCCGCACCCATAAGCTCGTGCGCCTCATGGCTAAGGGCGGCAAGCCTGTGGTGGCAGCGGTGGAAGGCTGGGCGGCGGGGGCGGGCATGGCGGTTGCCTGCGCTTGCGATGTGATTGTGGCGGCCGAAGATGCACGTTTCACCGCGGGTTTTCACAAGATTGGCCTGATGTCTGATATGGGTCTACCGCATTTCCTGCCGACACGTGTCGGCATTGGCCGGGCACGGCGGATCCTGTTTTTCCATGAGGTGATCGCTGCACCGGAAGCCGAACGCATTGGCCTGGTGGATTACGTGGCGCCAGCCGGCAAGGCTTTGGAAGTGGCTTTGGAAAAGGCGCACTTCCTGGCGGCCGAAGCGCCTGGCCCCATCGCCTTCACCAAACAAATCCTGGCCGATGGCTTGGATGAAGCTTTGGCGCAGGAACAAACCTATCAGGCAGCACTTTTCACAACCGAAGATTTCAAGGAAGGCCGCGCTGCCTTCTTCGCCAAGCGCAAGCCGAATTTTACGGGAGGCTGAACAGATGATCGAAGCTCGCGAGACCCAGGATCTGAATCTGCTGGAAGATGAAGCCTTCCGCCTGCATGTGCGCAGTTGGATTGAAGCTGAATATCCAGCCGAATTACGCAATCCACCGAAGCGCCTGCATTGGGATGAAAACAAGCCTTGGTATTTCAAGTTGGCCGAGAAAGGTTGGCTTTGCCCCGGCTGGCCGCGCGAATTTGGTGGGCTTGGGCTGTCCCCGGCGAAGCAGATTATCTTCACCGAAGAAATCGAACGCCATGGCTGCGCGCGCACCAATGACCATGGCATTGTCATGGTCGGCCCGCTGCTGATCAACCACGGCACGCGCGAACAGCAGTTGCGGTTTTTGCCGAAGATCCTCTCCGGTGAGCATATTTGGTGCCAGGGCTATTCAGAACCCAATGCGGGGTCGGATTTGGCGGCACTGCGTACGGAAGCGGTGCTGGATGGCGATACCTATGTGGTGAATGGCCAGAAGATTTGGACCACACTCGCCATGGATGCGAATTGGTGCTTCCTGCTGGTGCGCACAGACAAGAATGCGAAGAAGCAGGAAGGTATTTCCTTCCTGCTGGTGGATATGAATACGCCCGGCATCACCGTAAAGCCCATCATTAATCTGGAATATCACGACGAATTCTGTGAGGTATTCTTCGATAATGTGCGCGTGCCCGCGGCCAATCTGGTTGGCACGCCCAATCGCGGCTGGGATATGGCGAAGGCGTTGCTTTCTTTTGAACGCATCTATCTGGGATCGCCTCGGCTTTCGGCCTATGCTTTCTCGCGCCTGAAGCAACTCGCGGATCGTATGGGGGTTTGGGAAGATGCGGTGTTCCAGGATACCTACGCGAAGCTTCGGCTTGATCTGGAAGATCTGAAATCGCTCTATGGCGTTTTCGTGGATAAGGTCAGGCGGGGTGAAACGCTGGGCCCCGATGTGTCCATGCTGAAGGTATTTCAGACTGAGCTGTTTCAGCGCATCACGGATACCATGCTGGAAATCTGTGGTGAGAATGCCGGCTTGCTCGACCCCATGGAAGGCAATCGCAACCTGAACCCGACAGGGCTTTATATTCAGGCGCGGCCTGCCACCATCTATGGCGGGTCGAATGAAATCCAACGCAATATCATCAGCAAGAATGTCCTCGCGCTGCCGGGCTAAGGCAGTGCGCAAAAGAAGGAAGTGACCATGAGCGATCTTTGGCGCCTTACCGCAACCGATCTCGCGGCACGCATTCGGTCAAAACAGGTCTCCGCCACGGAAGCCGCGAAGGACGCGCTGGCGCGGCTTGATGCGGTGAATGCAAAGATCAATGCCGTGGTGGATCATCGGCCAGCGGAGACGCTCGCGGACGCCGCGCGCATTGATGCCATGATCGCGCGTGGCGAAGATGCCGGGCCGCTCGCCGGCGTGCCCATCACCATCAAGGTGAATACGGATCAGCAAGGCTATGCCACCACCAATGGTTTGCGCCTGCAAAAGGATTTGATCGCGAAGCAGGATAATCCGGTGGTCGCCAATTTGCGCAAGGCGGGCGCAGTGATTGTTGGGCGCACCAATACGCCGGCCTTTTCGCTCCGCTGGTTCACGCGCAATTCGCTGCATGGGCATACCAAAAACCCGCGTGATCCCAGCATTACGCCTGGTGGTTCTTCGGGCGGCGCGGCGGCCGCGACCATGGCCGGCATTGGTGCGATTGGTCATGGCACGGATATTGGCGGTTCCATCCGCTACCCGGCCTATGCCTGCGGCATTCACGGGTTGCGCCCCACACTTGGGCGCATTCCAGCCTGGAATGCTTCGGGTGCGGAACGTCATGTTGGCGGGCAGGTCATGGCGGTCAGTGGGCCGCTGGCGCGCAGCATCGCCGATGTGAAACTCGCTTTCGGCGCCATGTGCGCGCGCGATATTCGCGACCCCTGGTGGGTGGATGCCGCCATGGAAGGCCCGCCCGCGCCGAAGCGTGCCGCACTTTGCCTCTCACCCGATGGCATGAAGTTGCAGCCCGAAGTGCAGGCCGCGCTGCGCGATGCCGCGAAGCGCCTGGAAGCCGCCGGTTGGACGATCGAGGAAACAGACACTCCCCCCTTGCGCGAACCCGCGCAATTGCAAGCGATGTTGTGGCTCGCGGAAAGCCGCCGTGGCCTCAATAGCGCGTTGCAACAGGAAGGCGATCCGGATGCGAGCTTCATCTTCGCGCAAATGGAAGAACTTTGCCCGAACCCTGATCTGAACGGCTTCATGGATGCGCTGCAAAAGCGGTCTTATTTCGTGCGGCTCTGGATGGAATTTTTTGAACGCTTCCCGGTCGCGATCACACCAGTTTCCGGCGAATTGCCCTTCCGCGATCAGGAAGATGTCGAAAGCCCGGCTGCCTTCCGCCGCATCATGGAAGCGCAGCTCACGCAGGTGGGGCTACCGCTGATGGGGCTACCCGGCCTTACGGTCACCACCGGCACGGTGGGGCGCATTCCCGTGGGCGTGCAATTGCTGGCCGGCCGCTACCGCGAAGATTTGCTGCTGCAAGCGGGCGCTGTGATTGAAGCCGCCGGCGCGCCTATTACGCCGATTGATCCGGTCGGGTGATCACACCCGACCGGTTCCAACACTACGAAACAATGAAAGCCTTGGCCTTGGCGTCATAATCGCCATAGCCAAGCGTATCCCGCAATTCCGCCGAAGGCAGCGCGCTGGCTGCTTCCGAAAGCCCGGCTTGCAGCGCGGCAAGCCCGGCCTTCATGCCCGCCGCGGCTGGGGAGAGCATACCAGTCGGGTAAGTGCCGATCTTGAAGCCGAGCGCCTTGGCTTCATCGCGCGTCGGTGTGGCGCGCGCACCGCCGGGGGAAAGTACCGCGAAGGAAGGCCGCCCCTTCGCAGCCGCCACCGCACGATGGATTTCCGCATCATCGGCGGGGCTATCCAGGAAAAGAATATCCGCGCCTTCTTCGACAAACATCTCAATCCGCGCCACGGCCTCATCAATGCCGGCGGTCGGGCGGCAATCCGTGCGCGCCAGAATCAGGATGCCGGATTCCTTGGCCGCTTCAACAGCCGCGCGGATTTTCATGCGCGCTTCTGCGCGCGGCAGGCAGGGCTTGCCTGCGGCGGTCAGCGCGCGTGGCGTGATCTTGTCTTCAATCAGAATGGCGGCGGCCCCGGCGCGGCCATAAGCGCGCACCGTGCGCTGCACATTCATCGCATTGCCATAGCCATGATCGCCATCGGCCAGCACCAGCGTATTCGGCGCGGCACCGCGTACCATGTTGAAACTGTCAAACATCTCGGCGAAGGAAATCAGGTCCAGATCCGGCCCGCCCAGGCGGCTTGCGGCTACGCAGGAACCGGACAGGAAGGCGGTCTCAAAACCCGCGCCGGCGGCAAGCTTGGCGGTCAACCCATCCCATACGGCGGGCATGACAACGAAATCAGGCTTGGCGAGCAAAGCGCGCATTCTCTCAGGCGGGGTCATGGTGTTTCCTCAATCAGGGTGAATGAGCGTCACGCTAGATCGGATTGCGCTTGCCACCAAGTGTCGCGCCTTGCTGGCCCAGCAGGCACCGCCTAACCTTACGCCACAAAAGCAAGCTCCGAGGAACCGCCCATGCCGATCATTGACGCGCAAGTCCATGCCTATGAACGCAACCACCCTGGCCGCCCCTGGCATGCGGTGCTGCATGGTCCGCCAGAGGTCACTGGGGCTGACATGGTGAAGGCCATGGATGCCGTTGGCGTTGATGGCGCAATCCTGGTTTCCGCCTTCACCATGTATCGCTTTGACGCGAGCTACGCGGTTTCTGTCCGCAATACCTATCCTGATCGTTTCGCACTGATAAAACCGATTCATCCCAATGATGCTGGTGTGGCGGAAACCATCGCGGATTGGCAGGCAACCCCTGGTGCAGTTGCCATTCGCATCATGATGCGCGGTGATGTTTCGGCAGACGCGGCTGACCCAGGCATCAATCACGTGCTGGCCACCGCGGCAAAGCGTGATCTGCCGGTCAATTTGCTCTGCTGGGGCAGGCTGGATCAGGTGCATGAATTGGCACGGCGCAATCCGAATACGCGGCTCGTGATTGATCATCTTGGCCTGCAGCAGCCCTTCGAGCCGCCGCGGATGGACAATGGTTTTGATGAATTGCCGAAGCTGCTGGCGTTGGCGGCTTTCCCCAATATCGTTGTCAAAATCACCGGCGCCTGCACGCTGTCGCGCAATGAATACCCTTACGCCGATATCTGGGAACCGCTGGCGCGTATCTTCGATGCCTTTGGTATGCAGCGCTGCCTTTGGGGTACGGATTGGACTCGCGCGGTGGAGTTGATGACTTATGCCGAAGGTGTGGATGCCTTCCTGAAATCGGATCGGCTTTCGGATAGTGATCGCGCCATGCTGATGGGTGAAGCCACAGCCCGCACCTATCGTTGGACACCGGGGGGCAAGTAAGGGCTGGCGCGCGGTCACCAAAGCTGCCAGCCTTCACAAAAATCTTGCCGAGGAAACCCAGAATGAAGCGACGCCATCATGATGCGTGACAGCCGCTTGGATGGCCGCGCTGCCTGGACGCGTTTGGCGATTGCGCTTCTGATTAGCATGATCGGCAGCGCGCCGATGTGGACCGTGGTGGTGGTGCTGCCCACCGTGCAAGCGGAATTCGGCACGCTGCGCGCTGGCGCTTCGCTTCCCTATACCATGACCATGGTGGGCTTCATGGTGGGTGGCGTGCTCATGGGCAAGCTGTCGGACCGCTTCGGCGTCATGGTGCCGGTGCTGATCGGCGCTACCTCCATCGGGCTTGGCGGCATAGCGATTTATTTTGCGCCGAGCCTTTTCACCTTCGGTCTTTCCTATGGCGTGTTGCTGAGTTGCTTTGGTGCAGCAGCCGTGTTCAGCCCGCTGATTGCCGATGTCTCGCTATGGTTCGAAAAACGCCGCGGCATTGCCCTGGCGCTGGCGGCTTCCGGCAATTACTTCGCCGGCACTTTCTGGCCGACCCTGCTGCAATGGGGCATTTCCACGATCGGCTGGCGCCAGGCGCATCTGATCATGGGCATTGCGAGCTTCCTCACCATCGTCCCGCTCGCCTTTCTGTTGCGCACCCGTGCGCCCATGCCGGCAACGCCGCAGCCCGGCACCATCGCGCCGCGCAATCCCATGGCGCTTGGGCTTCCGCCTAATGTTTTGCAGACACTGATCATTCTGGCCGGCATTACCTGCTGCATCGCGATGGCCATGCCGCAAGTGCATATCGTCGCCTATTGCGTGGATCTTGGTTTTGGCGCGGCGCGCGGCGCGCAAATGCTCTCCGTCATGCTCGCCAGCGGCATCGCGTCGCGCTTGATCTTTGGCTTCATTATGGACCGCATCGGGGGTGTCAGAACGCTCGTGCTTTCATCCATGCTGCAAGGCATCGCGCTGCTGCTGTTCCTGCCATCTGATGGCTTGATGGCGCTGTTCCTGGTGTCCTTCATGTTCGGCCTGTTCCAGGGCGGGCTGGTGCCTTGCTACGCCATGATTGTGCGCGAGAACTTCCCACCATCGCAGGCCGGCAGCCGAGTGGGCCTGGCACTTTCCTCCACCATGGTGGGCATGGCCATTGGCGGATGGATGGCAGGCGCGCTGTTTGACGCAACCGGCGGCTATACTGCGGCGATGTGGAACGGCATTGCGTGGAACCTGGTTAATCTTTCCATCGCGCTTGGGCTGCTGTGGCGGCTTAACCGCCGGCAACAGGCTTTCGCGTGAACTTGGAAGGAGGCCGGCGCTTCAGCCGATCCTCTCCCAATACAATTCCAATTGCTGCAAGGCGCCATCCACCATGCGAGCCGGTGGCTTCAGCCAAACGCCAGCCCCGTCCGCGCGTACGTGCCGCACCTGGTCGCCACCGATGCGATCCGGCAGATTGCTGTCATCCACACGGGTGATCAGTACCTGCCCATCGAAAGTGTAATTGCCGGTATAGCCAGACCAGAAGCGCTTCACGCCTGGCGGCAACACGGCGCGGCCATCACCCGTTGCGGCCTGCATGCGCTGCGGGCCGAATTGCACAATGCCTGTCGGCTCCGGCCCATATTGATGATGCGCCAAGGGCTGGCCAGCCGCATCGGTCGCGCGCACGCGCAAAAGCTTCCAAGTACCAATCAGGGAAATCATATCCGTCCTTTCAGGCGGCTGCCCGCGCATCTTCCAGAATCATATCCGCCGCCTTTTCACCAATCATGATGGAAGGCGCATTGGTATTGCCGGCGACAACGGATGGCATGATGGAAGCATCCGCCACGCGCAACCCCGCCACGCCATGCACGCGCAGTTGCGGGTCCACCACGCTATTGCTGCCAATACCCATGGCGCAACTGCTGGATGGGTGGTGATTTGTTGATCCTGTTTCGCGCACAAAGCGTTCCATATCGGCATCGCTGGAGAAGGCTTCACCCGGCACCAATTCCCCCATTGCAAAGGCCTTCAAGGCCGGCTGTTCCGCCAGCTGCCGCGCAAGCCTTATGCCCGCCAGCATCGCCCGCATATCATAGTCGGTCGCGAGAAACCCGAAGGTAATCGCCGGCGCGGCAAACGGATCGGGGCTCGCGAGCCGCACCGTGCCGCGCCCTTCTGGGGCCAGATGCACCGGGCTTAGCGTGAAGCCTGAAAAAGGATGCGGAATGACACCCTTTTTGTTCCGTTCCAGCGTGCTCCATTCCAGCAGATTGATCTGTAAATCTGGCTGTTCCAGGCGCGGGTCGGTTCTGGTCAATACCCCCGTGCGCACGGCATTCACCGCCATGGGGCCGCTGCGAAACAAGCCATATTGTAAAGCGGCGGCTATCTTGCGCGGCCAACTATTTTCCAGATCATTGAAGGTGACAGGCTTGGCGCAGCGCCACATCAAATAGACGCAGAAATGATCATGCAAATTGGCGCCCACCGCCGGCATATCGCGCAGCACTGGAATGCCCATAGCTTGCAAATGCTCAGCCGGCCCCAACCCGGATAACTGCAATAATTGCGGCGACCCGTAAGCCCCACCCGAGACAATCACCTCTCGCCGCGCGCGCACGCGCTTAAGCCCGCCGGGATCACGATACTCCACGCCAATGGCACGGCCTTCTTCCAGAACCACGCGTGTCGCATGGGCATTGGTGCGGATATCAAGATTGGCGCGCCCTTTCGCTGGCGCCAAATAGGCGCGGGCTGAACTCCAACGCCGATTGGCGCTGGTAGTGGATTGATAATAGCCCGTGCCTTCCTGAACCCTGCCATTGAAATCCGGATTGCGCGGAATGCCTGCCTGTTCCGCGGCGCTGATCATGGCTTCCGTCAATTCTGTCGTGCCGGTGTGGTCCGAGACATTGAGCGGCCCGCCAACGCCATGAAATTCATCCGCGCCGCGTGCCTGATTTTCGCTTTTCTTGAAGTAAGGCAGCACGGAATCATAATCCCAGCCCGTGCAGCCGCGCTGGCGCCAGGAATCATAATCCCGCGGATGGCCCCGCATATAGACCATGCCATTGATCGAACTTGTGCCGCCCAGTGTCTTGCCTCGCGGCACAAAGAAGCGACGGTCATTCAGTTGCTTTTGCGGCTGGCTTTCAAAGCACCAATTGATCGCCGAATTCGCATAGACTTTCGCAAAACCCAGCGGAATATGAATCCACGGGTTGCGATCTGGCGGCCCCGCTTCCAGCAAACACACCGAATAGCGCCCATCTTCCGAAAGCCGTGCCGCCACCGTCGCGCCGGCGGAACCAGCGCCCGAGACGATAAAGTCAAAAACCCCGGCTTCTTCGGTCATGCCGCGTCCCCCCATGCGCCATCCGCCGCCACCAGGCGCCCCGCGTGAAACACCCGCTTGCGCGGCGGATGCGCGCCAATCGCATCCGGGATATTCTCAGCCGAAATGCTGAAGAAATGCGCGGGGTTCCCCGGCGCTATGCCGTAATCCGCAATACCAAGCGCGGCAGCGCCTTCCGATGATACCATGCTGATTAATTCAAGAATCAACGGATCATGGCGCAAATCTTCCCGCCAGCCGATCACCGAAGCGCGTTCCAGCATATCGGCATTGCCATAGGGGCTCCAAGTATCGCGCACATCATCATTGCCGCAGAACACACGCACACCAGCGCGGCGCAGCAGCATGAGCGGCGGCATGGTCGCACTGCCCGCGCCATGCGTCACCAAAGCAACCCCGCAGGATGCCATCATCTCCGCCGCCGCCTTCTGTTTTGATTCGGCAATGCCGCCCAAACAAAAGCCATGGCTGATCGTGGCCCGCCCCTCCATGCCATGCGCGCGCACACGGGCGCAGATTTCAAGCAGGCTGAACAGGCCAAGCTCGCCCGGTTCATGCAAATGGATGTCCACGCCAACGCCGCGCTTTTCTGCGATGGCGAAAATCCCATCCAATTGCCCGGCCGGGTCGCGATCCACCTCACAGGGATCAATGCCGCCCACCAGCTCTGCCCCCGCGCGAATGGCAGCGTCCAGCAGATCGAGCATAGGCTTGCCGCCGGCGCGCATTACGCCGGCCTGGGGAAAGGCCACAATCTGCACCGTCGCGGCTCCCTTATGCGCTTCCCGCGCCGCCAGCACGCCCTCAAGCGCGGAAAGGCCAAAGGCCGGCGTGATATCGGCATGGGTGCGGATATGCGCTGTGCCATTCGCCACGCAGCGCCGGATCAGCGCCCCCGCCCGCGCGGCCGTATCCAGGGGTAGGGAGGGCAAAAGCCTCTCATCCGTCGCAATCCGGCTCATGCGGAAGGGCTCGGCTGCATGCGGGGTCCAGGGCAGGCCGAAGAGAGTCTTATCCAGATGCATATGGCCATCCACCAGGCCGGGCAGCAGCAAATCCCCGCCCAAATCCAGCACCTGGCTCGCGGAGGGCGCCGGGGCATCAGCGGGCAGGATGGCGGCGATCCGCCCATCCTTCAGCGCCAGGCGCTGTCCCGGTGGCCCGCCATCGGCCAGGCGAAAATTCTGCAAAACCGTGTCATAGGGCGCTTCAGCCATGCCGTTCCTCCCCAATTTGGTGTGGCGCACTGCGCCCCACCAAGCCATTTAGGGGATGATGCGGGCGGCTTTCCGCCAGCGTCAATCGGTTTCGGCTGCGCTTATGGTTGACGGATACCCCCCGCTCTCCCTATAGACCCCCACCCCGCCGGGGCGGCCCGTCATTGGCCCGCCGCCGGCGCTCTTTCTTTGCCTTATGGCTACGACCCCTCGGGAGAAGTATCGTGAAGCGTACCTATCAGCCCTCCAAGCTCGTCCGGAAGCGTCGCCATGGCTTTCGCTCCCGTCTTTCGACCGTGGGCGGCCGCAAGGTGTTGGCCAATCGCCGCACCAAGGGCCGCAAGCGTCTTTCCGCCTGAACCAAGCCTCGTGCGGGGTGGTGGGATGGCGCAGCTTGATGAAGGCTCCGCGCCATTGCCGCCCGCCCTGCCGCGGCTGGAAAGGCTCAAGAAGCGCCGGGAGTTTTTGCGCGCCGCATCTCGTGGCAAGCGCGCGGCGCGTCCTGGGCTTGTTTTGCAAGCGCTCGCCATCCCCGAACCGTCGCTGAGGCTGGGCTTCACCGTGACGAAAAAAATCGGCAATGCTGTGATACGCAACCGGGCCCGCCGGCGCCTGAAGGAAGCCGCGCGGCTGACCTTGCCCGGCATGGGGCTCTCCGGCTGGGATTTGGTGCTGATCGGGCGTGATGCGACTGCCGAGCGCCCTTTCCCCTTGCTGATTGAGGATCTACGCGCCGCGCTTCGCCAAGCAGGTGTGGCGCCATGAGCCTGCCCGCCGTTGCATTGAAGGGCTGCGTGCATGCGTATCGCTATACGCTGCGTGGCATTATCGGCAGCCATTGCCGCCATTACCCGACCTGCAGTGATTATGCGCTGGAAGCTTTGGAAGGCCATGGCGCGCTGCGCGGCACCTGGTTGACCACGCGGCGCATCCTGCGCTGCAACCCCTGGACCCCTGGCGGCTACGACCCCGTTCCCCGCCCCAAAAACACCAAAGGCTGAGCACCCGCCATGGATCAGAAGCGTCTGTTCGCCGCGATTGCGCTTTCAATCGGCATATTGCTGTTGTTTGATGTCTATAAGCGCATGATGGCGCCGCCCGAAGCGCCGGCGCCCATCACGCAACAGGTGCCGGCGCCAGCGGTGCCCGCGCCGGCGGCTTCCGGTGCGCCCGTGCCGGCCACACCCATTCTCACCGCGCCATCACAACAGGAAGCGGCGCCGGTCACCCGCGCGCCCGCGCAGCGCATCGCAATCGAAAGCGCCTCGGTCGCGGGCAATCTCAATCTGCGTGGCGCGCGGTTGGATGATTTGGTGCTGCTGCGCCATCGCGAAACCACTGATGCGGGTTCGCCGCCTGTGCGCCTTTTCGCGCCGCGTGATTCCGCCGCACCCTATTTCGCGCAATGGGGTTGGACCGCCGCCGATGGCCGCACCAAGGTGCCGGATGGGGATACGGATTGGCAGATCAGCGGTGGGCCGCTTGCGCCCGGCAAGCCGGTCTCGCTCACCTGGAATAACGGGCAGGGGCAGGTTTTCGAAATCCAGTTGAGCCTGGATGAGAATTACATGTTCTCCGCCGAACAGCGCATGCGTAATACCGGCGCTGACACGGTGGCGGTGCTGCCCTGGGCACGCATCAGGCGCGAATCTACGCCCAAGGTGGAAGGCTTCTTCATTTTGCATGAAGGCTTCACCGGCGTTGTCGGCGGGCGCTTGAATGAAGTGACCCTCGCTGATGCCAAGACCGAGGCGCAAAAGCGCCGTGGTGCGGCTTTCGAACAGGAAGATGTCGGCGGCTGGGTTGGCATTACCGATAAATATTGGCTCGCCGCGCTGATGCCTGCGGCGCCGGATCAGCCCATGCGCGCGGCCTATCGCTTTGTCAGCGAAGCGCCCGGCGCAGCCGGTGAGCGTTGGCAAGTGGATATCGCTGCCCCCGCCGCGCAGCAGATTGCGCCAGGGACTGCGGATGGCTTCAAAAGCCGCTTGTTTGCCGGTGCCAAGGAAGTGCATTTGCTGGATGATTACGCTACGCGCTTCGGCATCAAGGATTTCGACAAGGCGATTGATTTCGGCTGGTTCTACTTCATGACCAAGCCCTTCTTCTATGCGTTGGATTGGCTGTTCCAGCTTTTTGGTAATTTCGGTGTCGCCATTTTGGTCTTCACCCTCGCCATCAAGATCCTGTTTTTCCCGCTGGCGAGTAAGGCCTATAAATCCATGGCCAAGATGAAGGTGCTCGCGCCCAAAATGGCGGAGCTCAAGGAACGCTACAAGGATGATCCGCAAAAGGCGCAGACTGAAATGATGGCGCTCTACCGGAGTGAGAAGGTAAACCCTGCCTCCGGCTGCTTGCCCATCCTGCTTCAGATCCCGGTCTTCTTCGCGCTCTATAAGGTGCTGTTCGTCACCATCGAAATGCGCCACCAGCCCTTCTTTGGCTGGATCAAGGATTTGTCCGCGCCGGACCCGACCAATTTGTTCAACCTGTTCGGCCTGCTGCCCTTCGATCCCGCGGGCTGGAGCAGCTTTTTGCATATGCCGGCCTGGGCCCTGATCATGGGCCTGACCATGTGGGTGCAGCAAAGGCTGAACCCGCAGCCGCCCGATCCGATTCAGGCGAAAATCTTCGCCTGGATGCCAGTGATCTTCACCTTCATGCTGGCATCCTTCCCGGCGGGGCTCATCATCTATTGGGCCTGGAACAATACGCTTTCCGTGGGCCAGCAATACTACATCATGCGCCATGAACGCGCGGCATCCCGCGCCGCCAAGGCAGGCGGCAAGAAGGCGTGACGCCGCTTGCCAGGTTTGCATGATGAGTGGCTTGGCCGAGGCTACTACAGAAGAAGCGCGCGCCGCCCTGCTTGAAGCGGGGCGGCTGCTTTTCGCGCGGTCTTGCGATTTCTACTTCGGCGCACAGAAGCTTGAACAAGTGCCGCCGCCCGGCCTGCCGGAGATCGCCTTTTGCGGGCGATCCAATGTCGGCAAATCATCATTGCTGAATGCGCTGACGGGGCGCAATGCGCTGGCACGCGTTTCCAATACGCCTGGGCGCACGCGTCAGCTCAATTTCTTCAATCTTGGTGATCGGCTGACACTCGTGGATATGCCGGGCTATGGCTATGCCAAGGCATCGAAGGAATTGCAGGCCGATTGGCAAGGCATGATGTTCGAATACCTGCGCGGTCGGCCCAATCTGCGCCGCGTATTGCTGCTGATGGATGCGCGGATTGAAACCAAATCCGCCGACCTTGCCGCGATGAAATTATTGGATGAAGCCGCGGTGGCTTTTCAGATCGTGCTGACCAAGGCGGATGATGTGCCGCCCGCGCAATTCGACAAGCGCCTGGCCGAGGTTCAGGCGCTGGCGCGGCGCCATATCGCCGCCCATCCCATGGTGCTGGTGACCAGCAGCGAAACCGGCCAGGGCATGCCCGAATTGCGGGCAGAGCTTGCCGCCTTTGCCCTGCCGGGCTGATTTTTCTGCCGGCTGATGCCGCACAACCCTGGCGACAGGGAAAACGAAAAAGGTTACACGCCTGTCATGCAGGCATCCCCCCCGCTTCTTGCCGCTGAGGGCATCACCAAGCGCTTCGGCGCCTTGGTCGCCAATAATGCTGTGGACCTGACCGTGGCGCCCGGGGAAATCCATGCGCTGCTTGGCGAAAACGGCGCGGGTAAATCCACCCTGGTCAAGATTATCTATGGCCTGCTGCGCCCGGATGCGGGGCGGCTTGTCTGGCGTGGCGCACCTGTTGCGGTGGAAAGCCCCCGCGCCGCCCGCGCGCTTGGCATTGGCATGGTGTTTCAGCACTTTTCGCTGTTTGAGGCGCTAACGGTGGCGGAAAACGTCGCCCTGGCGCTTGATGGCGCTGAGCCCTTGGACGAAATCGCCCAACGCCTTTCTGAAACCAGCCGCGCCTATGGCCTGCCGCTTGATCCCAAGCGCGAGATCTGGCGGCTTTCAGTGGGTGAACGTCAGCGCGTTGAGATCATGCGTTGCCTGATGCAGGACCCAAGGCTGCTGATCCTGGATGAACCGACCTCGGTACTGACGCCCCAGGAAGCCGAGGGGCTTTTTGCGACGCTCGCAAGGCTGCGCGCTGAAGGGCGTTCTGTCCTTTACATCTCCCACAAGCTCGAAGAAGTGCGCCGCATTTGCGAAGCCGCGACCATTCTGCGCGGCGGCCAGGTGGTGGCGCATTGCGACCCGCGCGCGGAAACCGCAGCAAGCCTGGCGCGCATGATGATGGGTGGCGATGTTGTGCCCATCCGCCATGATCACGTGGAAACACAAGGCCCGGTACGCTTGGCGGTTTCTGCGCTTTCACTGCCCGCGCTGCATACCCATGGCATTGCGCTTGCCGATATAAATCTTGAGCTTCGTGCCGGTGAGGTGCTGGGTATCGCCGGTGTCGCCGGCAATGGCCAGGATGAGCTTTTTGCAGCGCTCAGCGGCGAAGAATTAGCGCCGCATGCCGAGGCTATCGCGATGGATGGTGCCGCGGTTGGCCTTGCCGGCATCAATGAACGCCGCAAGCGCGGCGCTGCCTTTGTGCCGGAAGAACGGCTTGGTCATGGCGCGGCACCCGCGATGCGCCTCACGGAAAATGCGCTGCTTTCCGGCCACGCCACCAATGGTTTTTTGCGCCACGGGTTGGTGGATCGCGCGAAGCTGACTGACTTCGTGGGCAAGGTGGTACGCGCCTTTGATGTGCGCAAAGGCCCCGCCGATCCGGAAGCGCGCGCGCTATCCGGCGGCAATTTGCAGAAATTTGTGATCGGGCGGGAAATCGCGCGCCAGCCAGGTATTCTGGTGGTGGCGCAGCCAAGCTGGGGCGTGGATGCGGGTGCAGCCGCCACCATTCGCCAGGCGCTGATGGACCTTGCCCGCGCCGGCAGCGCGGTGCTCGTCATCAGCCAGGATTTGGATGAGTTGCTCGAAATCTCCGACAGGCTTTGCGTGATGTTCATGGGCCGGCTTTCGCCTGCCATGCCGACCGCGCAAGCCACGCGTGAATCGCTCGGCCTATTGATGGGTGGGGCGGGGATGGCGGCGTGATGCGGTTGGTGATGGAGCGTCGCACCGAAACGCCAATCAGCCTGATGCTGATCTCACCGCTGATTGCGGTGGCGCTGACGCTGATATCAGCAGCCATCATGTTCGCACTGCTGGGTAAGGATCCGGTGGCGGCGCTGAGCACGTATTTCCTCGATCCCCTCTCGGATTCCTGGGGTTTGCAGGAAGTGGCGGTGAAGGCGACACCGCTTGTGCTGATCGCGGTTGGGCTTGCGGTTTGCTATCGCGCCAAGGTCTGGAATATCGGCGCAGAGGGGCAATTCCTGTTTGGCGCCATGGCGGGCGGCTATGTCGCCATCATCACCCATGGCAGCACGCAAGGCCCGTGGCTTTTGCCGGTGATGCTGTTGGTCGGCGCAGTGGCCGGTGCGTGTTTTGCGTTGATCCCGGCGCTGCTCCGCACCCGCTTCGGCGCCAATGAAATCCTCACCAGCCTGATGCTGGTGTATGTCGCGGAATTGCTGCTGGATTACCTGGTGCGCGGCCCTTGGCGAGACCCCGCCGGCTTCAACATGCCCAATAGCGTGGTGTTTGAAGCGGAAGCGACCTTGCCGCTGCTGATGGCGGGCGGGCGGCTCAATATCGGCACGCCCATCATGATCGCGGTTGTGTTTGCCTTCATGCTGCTGATGGGGCGCACGCTGAAGGGGTTTGAAATCCGCCTGGTGGGGGAAGCGC
This sequence comes from Allobosea thiooxidans, assembly GCA_943370125.1. Lineage (GTDB taxonomy): Bacteria > Pseudomonadota > Alphaproteobacteria > Acetobacterales > Acetobacteraceae > Neoroseomonas. Next base: position 44,990 of record CALRPR020000007.1, read on the forward strand.
CGCGCGCCGCGCGCTTTGCCGGATTTTCTGAAACCCGCTTGATCATCACGGTTTTCATGATCTCGGGCGCGCTTGCCGGGCTTGCCGGCGTGCTGGAAGCCGCGGGCACAATCAAGCAATTGCAGCCCGGCATTTCACCTGGCTATGGCTTCACCGCCATCATCGTTGCCTTCCTCGGGCGGCTTAATCCCATTGGTTGTTTATTCGCCGGCATTTTCATCGCCATCACCTTCATCGGTGGCGAGAATGCGCAAATCATGCTGCGCCTGCCTTTGGATGCGACACGCGTGCTGCAAGGGTTATTGCTGTTCTTCGTGCTGGCCTGCGATAGCCTGCTTTTGTATCGCTTCCGCCTGCTGCGCGGTGCCGCCGCATGACGTTGTTCGAAGCCATCATCCTGACCATCATCACCGCTTCCACCCCGCTGCTGATCGCAGCGATTGGCGAATTGGTGGTGGAACGCGCTGGCGTTTTGAACCTGGGCGTGGAGGGCATGATGATCATCGGCGCCGCCGCTGGCATTGCGGCGGCGATCACGACCGGGTCTTCAACGCTTGGCGTGCTGGTGGCGGTGCTGGCGGGTATGGCGCTGTCCCTGGTTTTTGCCGCGCTGGTCTTGGGGCTGGCGGCCAATCAGGTCGCGGCGGGGCTGGCACTCGCCATCCTTGGGCTTGGGCTTTCGGGCGTGATCGGCGCGCCCTTTGTGGGTGTGCAGCGCGCGGGCATCGGCAAGATCGAAATCCCTTGGCTGTCCGATATTCCCTTCCTTGGCCCATTGCTGTTCCGTCAGGACCCGTTTGTTTATGCCTCCGTCGCGCTGGTCATCGGCGTGTGGTGGTTCCTCACCAAAAGCCGCGCGGGGCTTGTTCTGCGCGCGGTGGGCGAAAACCACGCGGCGGCGCATGCCTTGGGCTATCCGGTACGGCGTATTCGCCTGCTGGCCATCATGTTCGGCGGCGGCTGCGCCGGGCTGGCGGGGTCCTATATGTCGCTCGTCTACACCCCCTTCTGGACCAGCGGCATGACCGGCGGGCGGGGCTGGATTGCGCTCGCCATCGTGGTCTTTGCCTCCTGGCTGCCCTTCAGGGCCATGGTCGGCGCCTATCTGTTCGGCGCGCTGACGATCCTGCAATTGCATGCCCAATCGGCGGGCGTGCCGCTGCCATCGCAGTTTCTGGCGGCTTTGCCCTATCTGATCACGATTCTGGTCCTGGTGCTCATTATGCGGGCAAGACGGGGCGGGGCGGCGGGTCCGGCTTCGCTTGGCGTGCCCTTCGTCCCAGACAGATAGGGCCTTCCGTATTGGTATTAAATTTGCTTAATCCAAATCGCTTTTCAGGGAGAGCTTCATGAACATCACCCGTCGTCACCTTATGGCCGGCTCCGCCGGTCTTGCCGGCGCCGCCACCTTCGGCACGCAGGCCGAAGCGCAATCACGCCTGAGTGTTGGCGTGGTCCTGATCGGTCCCGTCGGCGATTTCGGCTGGTCCCACATGCACGACCAGGGCCGCCGCCGCATGGCCGAGGTGCTGGGCGACCGCATCACTGCCACCACGGTCGAATCCGTGGCACCGCCCGATTTCGACCGTGTGGTGACGCAGTTGGTCCGCACCGGCCACCGGCTGATCTTCACCACCAGCTTTTCCTATTTCGCCCCGACGCAGCGCCTGGCGCCGCAGCACCCGGGCGTATTCTTCGAAAACGCAACCGGCCCGACAACGCTGCCGAATATGGCGATCTACAATGCCCGCTTCTACGAAGGCCGCTACATTCAGGGCGTGATCGCCGCGCGCAAGTCCCGTTCCAAGACCATCGGCTATGTTGCCACCTTCCCAGTGCCGGAAGTGATCAGCGCCATCAACACCGTGATGCGCGGCGCTTGGTCTGTGGATCCTTCCATGAAGGTGCGCGTGGTGTGGGTAAACGCCTGGTCGAACCCAGCGCGTGAAGCCGATGCAGCCCGCGCCCTGATTGACCAGGGCTGCGACGTGCTGTGCAGCCACACCGATGGCCCAGCGCCACTGCAATTGGCGGAACAGCGCGGCGTCTTCGGCTTCGGCCAAGCGTCTGACATGACGCGCTTCGCACCGCGCGCGCATTTGACCAGCAGCGTCAATAACTGGGGCGACTATTACGCTGAGCGTGCGAAGGCGGTGCTGGACGGCACCTGGCGCCCGACGGATACCTGGGGCGGGCTTGGCAGCGGCATGTTCCGCATGGCCCCCTTCACCAATATGACGCCCGAGGAAGTGAGCGAGGCAACGCGCATCCGCGACGCTATCGCTGCCGGCACGCTGCACCCGTTTGAAGGCCCGATCACGCGCCAGGATGGCACTGTTGTGATCCCGGCGGGACGGCGCCTCACGGATGATGAAATCCGCGCGCAGAACTACTTCTATCAGGGCATTGATGTCGCGATGCCGTGAGGCGTTTCATCACCGTTAAAGCGATGGCCCCAGCATGATGAACCATGCTGGGGCTTTTTTTATTCAAACCGATTGGACCGCGGGAACCCATTCGGCGGTGCCTTGCCCGCGCCAGCGCGATTACCGACCCAGGCGCGCAAATCCGTCTCAACCCGCGTTCTTTCGCCAAGCGCCCAGGAAAGCCCTTCCTTGCGGGTAAAGACCTTCACATCCGCAAGCCCGCCATCGCGATAGGTTTGCAATTGCACGCCACGCCCACGCGTCATTTCCGGCACCTGGTCAATCGGGAAAATCAGTAATTTGCGGTTCTCGCCAATCACAGCAATGGAATCGCCCTCAGCCGGCGCGCAGACCGCTGCTTCCGCCGGTGGGTCAACATTCAGAACCTGCTTGCCGGTGCGCTTTTCCGCGAGCAAATCTTCACCCTTAACCAAAAAGCCTTTGCCATCGGATGCCGCGACCAAATAGCGCAGTCCCTCGCGATGCACGAACATCGCGACCACCGCATCCTCATTGGTCAAATCCAGCAGCAAGCGTACCGGCTGACCATCACCACGCCCGCGGGGAATGGCATCGGCCTTCAGCGTGAAGGCCTTGCCATTGGTCGCAAACAGTACCAGCCGATCCGTGGTTTCGGCGTGCAGTGCGATGAACAGGCTATCGCCTTCCTTGAAGCGCAATTCGCCATCCAAGGACACATGGCCCTTCTGCGCCCTGATCCAGCCTTTCTCCGACAGGATCACGGTAATCGGCTCACGCTCCACAAAGGCCGCTTCATCCACCACTACTTCTGGCAGGACCGCACCGGTTGCCGTGCGCCGCGCCCCCAGCGCGCCATCGCCAAAGCGCGTGCGCATGCTTTCAATTTCTTCCGCAATCGTTTCCCAGCGCGCGGCTTCGGATTTCATCAGCGCTTGCAGCTTTTTCTGTTCAGCGCTGAGCTTTTTATGCTCCTTGCGGATTTCCATTTCTTCAAGGCGCCTGAGCGCCCGCAGCCGCATATTCAGAATGGCTTCCGCCTGAGTATCGTTCAGGCCAAAGCGTTCCATCAGCCGGGGCTTTGGTTCATCTTCTTCCCGGATGATACGGATCACCTCATCCAGGTTGAGATAGGCGATCAGATAGCCATCAAGAATCTCAAGCCGCCGCGCAATCGCGCCCAGCCGGTGATTGGTGCGCCGCTGCAACACCTCATGCCGATGATCCAGCCAGGCGCGCAGCACTTCCTTCAGGCTCATGACGCGCGGCGTGCGGTTCGCATCCAGCACATTCATGTTCAGCGGAAAGCGCGATTCCAACGGCGTGGCGCGGAACAGCGTTTCCATCAGCACCGCCGGTTCCACATTGCGCGATTTGGGTTCCAGTACCACCCGCACCTGTTCGGTGCTTTCATCGCGCAAATCGGCCAGCAGCGGCAGCTTTTTTTCTTCCAGAAGCTGCGCAATCTGTTCGATCAGCCGCGCCTTTTGCACCTGATAGGGGATTTCGGTGATAACAATCACCCAGCTTCCGGCCTTACTCTTTTCCACTTCCCATTTCGCGCGCACGCGAAACCCGCCGCGGCCGGTTTCATAGGCTTCACGCATGGCTTCCTGGCTTTCCACCAAAATGCCGCCAGTCGGGAAATCCGGCCCCTTAATGTGCCGCAGCAGCTGATCCGTGCCGACATCCGGGTTGCGCACCAATTCCAGCGCAGCCGCGCAAAGCTCCCCAGCATTATGCGGCGGGATGGAGGTTGCCATACCCACCGCGATCCCCGCCGCACCATTGGCCAACAGATGCGGAAAGGCCGCCGGCAGCACGATCGGTTCGCGTTCTTCCCCATCATAAGTGGCGCGGAAATCAACCGCGTCTTCCTCAATCCCTTCCAGCAGGGCTTGCGCCACTTCCGTCAGCCGCGCTTCGGTGTACCGCATGGCGGCAGCGTTATCGCCATCAATATTGCCGAAATTACCCTGACCTTCGACCAGCGGGTAGCGCGCCGCGAAATCCTGCGCGAGCCGTACCATCGCCTCATAAATCGCGGCATCGCCATGGGGGTGATATTTACCCATGACATCGCCAACGATACGCGCGCATTTCTTGAAACCCGCTTCCGGGTCCAGCCGCAATTGCCGCATCGCCCAAAGCAGGCGCCGATGCACGGGCTTCAACCCATCGCGCACATCAGGCAGGGACCGCGCGGTAATCGTGGAAAGCGCATAAGCCAGATAGCGTTCGGATAACGCATCCGCGAGCCGCGTTTCACGCTCCGCCCCGTTGGGCGTCAGTGCTTTGACATCATCGGGCATGGGCGAATCGCGTCCTCATACAAGGCGTGGTCTAACCACGGGCCAAGCGCGCTGCAAAGGCTTCAAGACTTCGTAAAGCATTCTTCCCGTATTCTTTCACCCATGATGAACCTCGCCATCGCCCCCATAAGGCAGGATTTTGTGCCTGAGCCCGTGCCCTCGGTCTGGGTGACCTGGGCTGAGGGCATTGCCGGCCCAGCCACGCTGGCCCCACGTGGGGAGTTTCGCTGCTTTCTGGTCTTCTCCCTGGCTCTCAGCGCGGCGTCAGCGGCGCAAAGGGCGGAAATGACGCTGCACAACCTTGGCTGGAATCACGTGGCAACACTCAGCGGATCACGCCTCAATCCCGAAACGCTGCATTCCCTGCCGGAGGAGTTTCACGAAATCTGTGAAGCCGCCATGTGCGGGCAGACCGGCGTTATGCATTACCGGGTCAATCGGCGATTAATGCCGCAATCCTTTCTGCCAATCTGAAACGCGCTTCGGGCAAGGGGCGGTGCCGCGCGCCAAAGGCATCGCGTTCCAGAAAATACCCTGTCAGTTTCAGCCCCGCTACCCAGGACGCAGCCTCACCCAGGCTTTCCGCATCGCGCATAAAGGCGGGCAGCGGCAGTAGCTTGTCCAAATAAGGGGCCGCAGCCCCGGCGCTGACAGCACGGCCCGTGCGTGGGGAGACATGGGTCAGCCCCTCCTGCACCCCCGTTACGGCGCAGGTCGCCAGATCAAGCCCATAGCCAAGTTCGGTCAGGATCAGCGCTTCAAAGCGCACATAATCCGCAATCACGCACTCAGCGCCCCCGGCCAAATGGCCGATCAGGGAAACGAGGCCAGCAAAGGCGCGCGGATAGGCTTCGCGTTCCGGCAGCGCATCGGTGGCGATCGCGCAGGCGGAAGATAGCAGCGCTAAGGCCAAGGGTTCATCCATGGCAAGCGCCGCCGCCGGATGGACCAATTCACCACTGAGGCTACCCAATTGATCAGAAAGCCTGGCAACCCAACGCGCCTCGATCAAATTACCCGGCAGCCATAGCCCCGCCTGGGCGCGAGACCCGCCGCCCTTGACCAACCCCGCATGGCGGCCATGCGCTTCGGTCAGCACCGTCACCACTGCGCCGCCTTCACCATGCGGGCGCAGATCCAGCACTACCGCCGGGGCCTGCCATTCAATGCTCATGGCAAACGGGGCTTAACCGGCATCCTCAAGCCCAATGGCGCGGATGCGTGCGGCGGTTTCATCCCAATCGGGCTTTTCCTTCACATTCAGGAAAAGATGCACCGGGCGTTCCAAAAGCTTTATCAGTTCCAACCGCGCGAGCCGCCCAATCTCCCGAATGCGGCTGCCCTTGTCACCAATCAGGATCGCCTTTTGCGTCGCGCGGGCGATGTAGATGGTGCAATCAATACGCACCGACCCATCGGGCTTTTCCGTCCAGGTTTCGGTTTCAACCGAAGCGTGATGCGGCACTTCCTGATGCGTCTGGCGCAGGATTTGTTCGCGCACAATCTCAGCCGCCAACATGCGGTTGGGCAAATCGGTCAGATCCTCTTCCGGGAAAAGAAAAGGCCCGGGCGGCATGGTTTGCGCGAGCCGATCCAGCAATAGATCAAGCCCTTCGCCTTTTTCGGCGGAGATCATGAAGGTCTCGGCGAAGGGCAGCAGCTTGTGCAATTCCGCGGTCAGCGGCAGCAGCCTTTCGCGCGGAATCAGATCCGTCTTGTTCAACACCAACCAAATGGGCCGGCGGGTCTTGCTCAGTCTTTCGACGATGGCGCGCAGCGGGTCGGTCAGCCCAGCGCGCGCATCCACGATCAGCAGCGCCACATCCGCATCCTGCGCGCCACCCCAGGCGGCGGCGACCATGGCGCGGTCCAGCCGCCGGCGCGGCGTGAAAATCCCGGGTGTGTCCACCAGCAACAATTGGCTTTCGCCACGCATCACCACGGCACGCACGCGAAACCGCGTAGTCTGTGGCTTGGGCGAGACAATCGTCACCTTGCTGCCGGCAAGCCTATTCACCAGCGTGGATTTGCCGGCATTGGGCGCGCCCAGAATGGCAATCAACCCGCAACGCGTTGTCATGTTTCCAATACCTTCAACCAGGCTTCCGCCGCCGCTTGTTCGGCGGCGCGTTTGCTATCGCCCTCACCCTGCGCTTCCCGCCCCGCTGCCAGCACACTTATCACAAATCGTGGCGCATGGGCGGGGCCGCTTGACTGCACCAGCCCATAGGCTGGCAAGCCAAGCCCGCGCCCAAGGGTCCATTCCTGCAAGCGATTTTTGGCGGAGCTCGGTGGGCGCGCATCCGCTTCAATCAGACCGGCAAAGCAGCGCCGCACCAAAGCGCGTGCTGGTGCGATGCCGCCATCCAGATAAATCGCGCCCAGCACCGCTTCAAAAGCATCAGAAAGCAGATTGCGCGGCCCCATCAGCCCCGTGGCGCGGTAGCGCGCGGGCATGCGCAAATCAGCGCCAAGCCCCAATTCTTCAGCAATTTTGCAGAGCGTATCGGCGGACACCAGCATGGAAAGCCGCTTCGCCAAATCGCCCTCACGCTCGTCAGGAAAGCGTTCCGCCAGCCATTCGGCAATGCAAAGCCCAAGCACGCGATCACCGACAAATTCCAAACGCTCATTGGAAAGCAAGCCCTCACCGCGGCTTTCCGCATCGGTGCTATGGGTCAGCGCACGGATCAGCAATTCAGGTTTGGCGAAGTGATGGCCCAGTCGCGCTTCCAGTTCAGCACTCATTTGTCGTGTGGCTCCCGCTCACGTTCGTTCACGGGAACCACACTACATTTTTGTTTGGTCGTATTTTCCGAGCCGCCAAGTGATTCCACTTGGCTTGAAAATACTCCGTACGGCGTATCATCTGACAGCGCTGAATAGCCGAGACCAGCGAATGGCAAAGGGCCAGTTCCACACCTGCCACCAGGCAGCCGAACCATCCACGGAGAAGAAGATGAACTCCGCCCGGCCAACCAGATTTTCAATCGGGATGAAGCCCACGGCATTCATCGCGCGGCTATCAAGGCTATTGTCGCGATTATCGCCCATGGCGAAAACATGCCCGGGCGGCACGCGGAATTCCGGTGTATTGTCCAAGGGCGCATCATCGGACGCTTCCAGAATGTCATGCGCGACACCTGGCGCGCCATCAATCGCGGGCAGGAATTCGCGGAAGCGCCGCACCGTGATGCGCGGGCCATCGCCTTCTACCGTATAGGGGCCAAGCAATTCGCGGCGCACCGGCGCGCCGTTCAAATGCAGAATGCCTGCGCGCATCTGCACGCGATCCCCAGGCAGGCCGATGATGCGCTTGATGTAATCCGTGCTGCCATCACGCGGCAGCTTGAACACCGCCACATCGCCGCGCTTGGGCGGAGATGCGAAGATCCGCCCCTCGAAAAGATTGGGGCTGAAGGGCATGGAATGGCGCGAATAGCCATAGGAGAATTTGGACACAAAAAGATAATCCCCCACTTGCAATGAGGGGATCATGGAACCGGAAGGAATATTGAAGGGCTCAAACGCGACAGTGCGAATGCCAATCGCAATCGCGGCGGCATAGACAATCGTTTTGATGCTTTCCAGCCAACCGCCGGATTTCTTCGAGGCCATGTCAATTCCAAGGATAACGCCCAAATGGCGCATTCGAACCCCAACGAAACTGTCGGGATAGGGCAGGGCATAGCGGCGCGGCGCGCCCTGTCAAGGAAGCGGCACGGCGGTGATCACCACCATTGCTTGGGCATAGGGAAATTCATCGGTCATGGTCAGCGCAATCACCGCGCCATGCCCGGCTGGCGTAATCGCCTTCAGCCGCTCCGCCGCCCCACCAGTCAGGCGCAGCGTCGGCTGGCCGGATGGCAAATTTACCACCCCCAGATCGCGCCAAAACACGCCGGCGCGAAACCCGGTGCCGAGTGCCTTGGAAGCAGCTTCCTTCGCCGCAAAACGCTTGGCATAGGTGGCGGCGCGGATGCGTTCCGTGCGCTTTTCCGCCTTGGCACGCTCGGCCGTGGTGAAGATACGCTCCAGAAAGCGGTCCCCATGGCGTTCAATGGTGCGTTCAATGCGCCGGATATCCAGGATATCCGACCCGATGCCGATGATCATGCGCTGGCCTATCCCTTGCCGCGTTCCACCTGCGTGACGCCCGGACAGGCGCGCAGCGCCGCCAGCACCGCGGTCAGGTGTGAAATATCGCGCACTTCCACATCCACTATCACTTCGCACCAATCCTCGGCCCGGTTGGCAATGCGCAGAGAATTCACCACCCCTTCCTGCCGGGCGATGGCCGTGGTCACCCCTGCAAGCGCATCCGGGCGATTTTCCGCGACCAGTTCAACCCGCGCGACATGGGTGCCCTTGGTCGCGCCATCATAATCCCAATCCACATCAATGAAGCGTTCGGGTGTGGCGGCAAAGGCCTCTAAGCCGTGGCAATCCTGCCGATGGATCGTGACCCCACGCCCGGTCGTGACAATGCCCAGAATCCGATCTCCCGGCAGAGGGTGGCAGCAGCCGGCGAAGCTGACGGCCATACCCGTCACCAGACCCCGCACCCCAAGCGCCGCATCGCGCTTGGCCGCCGATTGGCGTTCCGCCTTGCCTGGCATCAGTGTTGGCCCGGCGCCAAGCCGCCCGCGTGGCCGTGCAAGGGGCAGCGGGTCCGCGCCCCTGGCAGCGGCGCGCAATTCCGGCACGGCCGCATTCAGCACATCGCGCGGCGAGAGGTTGCTGGTGGCAACGGCCACGCACATCGCCTCAAAATCCGCCTGCTTCAGCGGCTTGAGCGCAGGTTCCGCGAGCTTTTCCGAAAAATCGAGACCCGCGGCGCGGAACGCCTTGGCGATGGCGCTCCGCCCTTCTTCGCGCTGTTCAGCGCGCTGGCGTGCGTGCGTGACACGGCGGATGCGCGCGCGTGCCTTGCCGGTGACAACAAAACGCTCCCACCCCGGATTGGGCGTACCGCCGCGCGCGGTGATGATTTCCACCTGATCGCCATTTTCCAGCACATGGCGCAAAGGCACGATCTTGCCATTCACCTTGGCGCCAACCGTACTGTCGCCCACCTGGCTATGTACTTCATAGGCGAAATCAACCGGCGTCGCGCCGCGCGGCAATTCGATCAGATCACCCTTGGGCGTGAAGCAGAAAACCCGATCACGATGCAGTTCAAGCTTGGTGTGTTCCAGAAATTCCTGAGGCTCTGCGGCGTTTTCCAGAATTTCCAAAAGGTCGCGCACCCAAGGATAGCGCTTCTGATCACGCGAAGAACCGGGGCCTTGCTTATAGCTCCAATGCGCGGCCACACCATTTTCTGCAATGTCATGCATTTCCTTGGTGCGGATTTGCACCTCGATCTTGGCGTTGCGCCGTTCCGGCACGGTCACGCCGGTATGCAGGCTTTGATAGCCATTGGTCTTCGGGGTTGAAATCCAATCCTTGAAGCGGCCCGGCACCACACGATAGGCGGAATGAATGGCGCCGAGTGCCGCGTAGCAATCACCCTTTTCCGGCACGATGATGCGAAAGGCCATGATGTCGGATAATTGCTCGAAGGCGACATTCTTTTTCTGCATCTTGAGCCAGATGGAATAGGGCGATTTCTCCCGCCCCTGAATATCCACCAACGTCACGCCAGCATCGGCGAAAACACGGCGCAAATCAGCCTCGATCTCCTCGATCAAATCGGCGCCCTGGCCGCGCAGATAGGTCAGGCGCGCGGCGATGGTCTGCCAGGCTTCCGCATTCATTTCGCGGAAGGAAAGGGTTTCCAGTTCGGTCTTCAGCGCATCCATGCCGATGCGTTCCGCCAGCGGGGCGTAGATTTCCAGCGTCTCCCGCGCCTGCTTGCGGCGGCGTTCCGGCTGCGGCATGCCGGAGATGGTCCGCATATTATGCAGCCGATCCGCGAGCTTGATGAGCAGCACGCGGATATCCTCGCTCATCGCCAGCACAAGTTTGCGGAAATTCTCAGCCTGTTTGGTGCGTTCGGATTGCAGTTCAAGCCGCGTCAGCTTGGTGACGCCATCCACCAGCCGTGCCACTTCCTTGCCGAAGCGGGTTTCAATATCGCCAAGCTTGAGTGACGTATCCTCAACCGTGTCATGCAATAGCGCGGTGATGATGGACCCGGTATCAAGCCGATAGCCCGCCAGGATTTCCGCGACCGCGAGCGGATGCACGATATAGGGCTGCCCATCATCGCGCTTTTGCGGCGCATGGGCTTGGGCGGCCAGATCATAGGCCGAGGTGATCAGCGCCCCATCGGCGCGCGGATCATAAGCAAGAACATGGGAAGCAAGCTCAGCGCCGGGCGAAGGGGCGCGCCCCGCGGCCAGACCTTCAGGCGCGCGGGGAAAATCCAGGGGGAAGCAGGCGGTGACGCTTCGCCCCATCGGCCTTCCTAGCGCTTACCGCCAAGTTCGGCGGCGATGGCGGCTTCCAGATCATCGGGCGCCATGTCTTCGGCGCCGGCGTCCGGCAGGGCTTCTTCCTGCACATCCATGATGCCAAAGATGTTTTCATCGGTCGCGATCAGGTCAATCACTTCTTCCTCGGCGGGCTCAGGCTCCGGCGCGCGCTGCAAGGATTTGATCAGATCAGCTTCCAATGAAGGAAGATCGGCCTTTTCTTCGGCGATTTCACGCAAAGCCACGACCGGGTTCTTGTCATTATCACGATCCACCGCGATCTGCTCGCCCCGGCTGATATTGCGCGCACGCTGCGCGGCCATCAGCACGAGTTCAAAGCGATTTGGGATCTTTTCGATGCAGTCTTCAACGGTAACGCGCGCCATGAGGGCTCCAAAGACAAAAGGGGCGCGCGGCGGGGGCCGGGCGCCCGGCTGGACCGGTTATCTGATCCAGATAGTCGCCCCTGCGTCGCTTTGCAAGGATTTCAAGCGCCTGGGGCGTCAGGCGGGAATGATGGGCCGCAAATCCTGCGGCGGCAGGCCAGCGATCAGCGCCGCCACGGGCTGCTTCAGGCGTGGATGCACCCAGCCAGGTGCGATCTCGGCCAAGGGATACAACACAAAGCCGCGCAGATGGGCGCGCGGATGGGGTAGCACCGGGTCCGGCGCATCCCGCACCAGCCCATCCAAATCAATGATATCAAGGTCAAGCACGCGCGGAGCATTGGGATAGGGCCGGGTGCGCCCGGCGGCGTTCTCAATGGCTTGCAGCGCGGCGAGCAGCTTTGCCGGTTCAGCCGCGCCTTCCAGCAAGGCCACCCCATTCACGTAGCGCGGTGCGGCTGGGTTGGGCGGGATGGGCGCGCTTTCCCACCAGCGGGACGCCGCCACCAGGCGCAGCCCCGGCAGGGCATCAAGCGCGGCCAGCGCCGCCTTGCAGCTTTCCAGCGGCGGCGCGCCATCGCCCGCTGGCAGATTGGCGCCAATCGCGATTAGCACCTGTCCGCTTCGCATCCGCTCAGCCGACATGCGCTAAATTTTGGTTTGGTCGCATTTTCCGAGCCGCCAAGCGATACCGCTTGGCTTGAAAATGCTCCGGGGCGCTGGGCATGACAGCGCAAAATTTATGGTGTAATAAAACTTTCGGTATTTGATCGCTGATTTCAAACCATTGAGGATCATTTGATGTCTGCTCATGTTGCTCGGCGCCAGGCTGGCCTGGAACGCGTTGGCCTGTTTGTTGATGGCGCCAATCTCTATTACGCCACAAGGGCCCTCGGGTTCGAGATTGATTTCGCGGCCATGCTGCGGTTTTTCGGCGGCTCGACCTATCTGGTGCGCGCCTGCTACTATACCGCGCTGATCGAGACCGAGGATTACTCTCCGCTTCGCCCGCTGACCGATTGGCTGGCCTATAATGGGTGGCGCGTGGTGACCAAGCCCGCCAAGGAACAGGCGGACCCCACCGGGCGCCGGCGCATCAAGGGCAATATGGATATCGAATTGGCGGTGGATATGATGGAATTGGCGCCGCATCTGGATCATGCGGTGCTGGTTTCCGGCGATGGCGATTTCCGCCGCGTGGTGGAAGCTGTGCAACGCATGGGGGTGAAGGTGACGGTAGTTTCTACCATGGAAAGCCAGCCACCCATGATCGCCGATGAATTACGCCGCCAGGCTGATGGTTTTCTGGAATTGGCCGATATCGGGCCAGAAATCGCCCGCCGCGCCCCCGCCGAAGCCCGCCCCCGCCCCGCACCGCCGCCGGCTGCCGTTGCTAGATCCAGCCGCATCACCCCGGCCGATCCTTATGGTGAGGCGCCGGATATCGAACCTGAATGAGCGCTGGGGCTACATTAGCACCAGGGCGCGATTGCGCGCTTTGCCCAAGGCTTGCCGAATATCGCGCTGCCAATCGGGCGAAGGAACCGGGCTGGCATAACGCCCCCGTGCCATCCTGGGGCCAGCGAGAGGCGCCGCTTTTGGTGCTCGGCCTCGCCCCCGGGGTGCGTGGCGCCAATCGCACCGGGCGGCCCTTCACCGGGGATTATGCCGGCAAGCTGCTTTACACGACCTTGCTGGAATATGGCCTGGCCCGCGGCGCCTATGGCGAAGACCCGAAGGATGGCATGGAGTTGACCGGCTGCCGCATTGCCAATGCGGTGCGCTGCGTGCCGCCGGAAAACCTGCCGCTACCTGTCGAAATCCGCGCCTGCAATGACTTCCTGAAGGCCGAGCTTGCCGCCATGCCGGCCCTGCGTGTGGTGCTCGCTTTGGGTGTGGTGGCGCATAACGCGCTGCTCCGCGCCAAGGGCATTCCGGCTTCGCGCTTTGCCTTCACCCATGGCGCGAAGCATAGCCTGCCTGATGGGCTGATCCTGGCCGATTCCTATCATGTGAGCCGCTACAATACCTCAACGCGACGGCTGACGCCTGAGATGTTTCAAGCGGCCATGGCAGGCGTGATGACGGCGCTCAACGACAAATAACGTCGCGCCAAACTCACATACTTTGAGAAGAGATTTTAGACCCGGAGGTCGAGCAAGGACCCGCGCGGCATCGGCTTCGTCGGCTCGGGTGGGACGGCATCCAGCGAGCGCTGAGCGCTTTGCCCCTGGCCATTACCGCGCAGCACATCCACCGGCTGTACCGGAGAACGCGCCTGGATGATCCCGGCATTTGCCGCGACTTCCTGGGACACGGCGGCGATGGAATTCAGACTGAGCATAGGTTGGACCTTAGGCCGTAAAGATGAATGAAAGGTTAACACCGAGCCGCCCTTTTGCACAAGGGGCGTCAATTTTAGCCTGATCTTCGGCTTCTGGTTGATCGTGTCGGCGGCTTCCATACACCCATAATTGCATGGAACGCCTTAAAAAATTGGGCTGTTTTGTGCTGACACGAGGTTAAAGCCTCCCTCGGGTATCAACCAGAGGGAGGCAAATCGTAAATCAGGGCCGAAGCGCCATCGGCACGAAGGGCCGTTCCGCCGCGCCGCTATAAACCTGGCGGGGGCGGCCGATGCGTTGGCTTGGGTCTTCGATCAATTCCTTCCACTGGCTCACCCAGCCCACCGTGCGCGCCACGGCAAACAAAACAGTGAACATATGGGTCGGAATGCCCATCGCCTTCAGGATGATGCCCGAATAGAAATCCACATTCGGATAAAGCTTGCGGCTGACGAAATAATCATCGGAAAGCGCGATGCGTTCCATTTCCATCGCCATATCCAGAAGCGGTTCGTTCTTGATGCCGAGTTCCGCCAGCACTTCGTGGCAGGTTTCCTTCATGATCTTCGCGCGCGGGTCGAAATTCTTATAGACCCGGTGGCCGAAGCCCATCAGCTTGGTGTGGCTGTTCTTGTCCTTCACTTCGCTGATGAAGGCAGGAATATTCTCGGGATGCCCAATCTCCGCGAGCATCTTCAGCACGGCTTCATTGGCACCACCATGCGCCGGGCCCCAAAGGGCAGCGATACCCGCCGCGATGCAGGCAAAGGGGTTGGCGCCGGTTGAACCCGCCAGACGCACGGTGCTGGTGGAGGCATTCTGTTCGTGATCCGCGTGCAGGATCATGATGCGGTCCATGGCGCGCGCCAGGATAGGGTTATTCACCCAGGGTTCGGCCGGCACCGCGTTCAGCATATACAGGAAGTTTTCCGCATAGCTCAGGTCATTGCGCGGATACATGAAGGGCTGGCCGATGGAATATTTATAGGCCCAAGCCGCAATGGTTGGCACTTTCGCAATCAGGCGGAAGGCAGCGATTTCACGCTGCCGCGCATCATTGATGTCAAGATTGTCGTGATAGAAGGCCGCCAAAGCGCCGACCACACCGCACATTATCGCCATCGGGTGCGCGTCGCGGCGGAAGCCGTCAAAGAAGCGGCGGAGCTGTTCGTGCAGCATGGTGTGATAGGTCACACCCTTGCGAAATTCCTCATACTGCGCCGCATTGGGCAGATCGCCATTCAGCAGCAGATAGGAAATTTCGAGGAAGCCCGATTTTTCGGCCAATTGATCAATGGGATAGCCGCGATACAGCAAAATGCCGGCATCGCCATCAATATAGGTGATGGTGCTTTCGCAGGAAGCGGTCGCGCCATAGCCGGGGTCAAAGGTGAAAATCCCAAGATCGCCATAAAGCTTGCGGATATCGGCAACCTGCGGCCCCAGCGTGCCGCCCAGCAGGGGCAACGTCGTGCTTTTGTTGGTGCCATCCAACGTGATGGTAATAGACCCCTGGGGATTCGTGGTCATGCTTGTCTTCCTCAAAAAACGGTCACGCCACCAGCACAAGCGGGGGCGCTAAATTATGGTGCGATGCAGGATAAGGGTGTAGCGGGCAGATTGGCAAACCCCGTCACCGGCAAGCGCGCAAAGCCTAACGCCGAAGCGTAAATTGCCCTTGAAGATCGCGGTAAAACGCAGCTTCGTGCCATTTTCAGGACACGGCAAAGCCGCTCAGCGCCGACGCCAATCGGCCGGCATTTGGCTGGCATCGGCCCAAAGCCCTTGCCGGCCATCACGCGCCGCCACTTCCAGGGGGCGCAGAACGGATACCGATGCCAGCGCATAACCCGATTCCACCATGGCCGCATTCAGATCACGTCCGCCGGCGATGCAGCGGCCAAGACCGCGGCGGAAGCCGTCATGGCCTTCAATCCGGCAGGTGATGTTTTGGCCATGCACCAGGCGCGCCAGAGCCGCAGCCGCCGCCGCACCGCAATCAGCGCGTGAGGCATCCCCGCCACAAGCCTCACCCCGCGCCGGGGCGGCAATGCCGGAAAGGCGAATGATGCGATCCCCAAGGCCCAGCGTCTCACCATCAAAAACGCGGGTTTGCGCCGCCTCAGCCGTGATGGGCCGATCCGCGGGGGCAGAGCCAAAAAGATTAGAAGGCAAGCCAAACCCAAGGAAAAGCGCCGCAATCACGGCGCAAACAACGCCGAGCCCGGAGCCGCCAAAGCGGGGACTCATCTGCCTGCCTTTAAAGATACGTCTTGGTTCACGCACGGGTGACGGATAACCGAATTTTTCGCCGTGTTACAACTGCCAAAGATGTAAAAAAATTGTGTCACACTCACGCAAAACACGAAGAGATACGCCTAATCCGCTGACCAGAATGATTCTTTGGTATCAAGCTTGTCCCAAATCTCCAGAATGGCTTCTCGATCCGCTGTGGTTCGTGCCAGGCACCAGCCTTCCACCACACCAATGGCCCAGGCGCGGCCCGCATCCTTGTCGCGATCAAGATGCCGCACCAAACCGCGCGCGACCGAGGCATCATTGCTCAGCCCTAATTCCTCCTGCAATGCAGAAAGGTTGCGCTGGAACCGGCGTGTCGCCTTGCTCGGGAAAATTGGGGCCATGACCTCGGCGGCATAACGCAGGCGCTTTGCATCAAGGCGAAGTTCATGCAGCGCTTCGGGCTCAAGCTCCTTGATGTCTTCGCCTGCCTTGCGTAATTTGCGCCAGCGCTTTCCCAATACCTGCGCGGCAAAATCCTGCGGTGGGGCCCCCAAACGCTCAAGCCTTTCGGGATCAGCCCCGTCACGCCAGGGTTTGCGGAGCAAGAAGGCGATGCCGGCCAGCAGCAAGCCGCGCCAGGCCGGCCCGTCCAGCGCTTCAGCAAGACCCTTATAGGCTGCCTGGCGTTCTACTTCTGCCGCACGCAGCAGGGAACGCATACGGCGATCATCCGGCAAAAGACCGGCCATCTCCGCCCCGATCCCGGCCAAAAACACATCCCAATCCCGTGCCGGACCAAGTAGCTTCAAGAACCCTTGCAAAGCCTCATCAAGGGCGCGGCCCTGCGGCGCATCCGTGACCGGGCGGAAGACCTTGAGAACCGATCTCAGGCGCCGCATTGCGACCCGCAATTGATGCACGCCCTCCATCGCAGTGCCAGCGCGTGCGATCGGCGCGTAATGGGACGCAACCTCCAGCAAGTGGCCAATGGCAAGCGTGAAGCAGGCCTCCAGCGTATCAGCGCCCGAGGTATCCGGCGCGCCGCGCCGGCGCGGGGCCGGGGTCTGTCCGGTGGCAAGGCTCAAGGCTTCGGCAGCCAGGCTCAGGCTTGATGGCAGTAGCGGAGATGCCGCGGCCAGGCGTTGGGCCAGATCCAGAACTGCTGCTGGCGGACCCAGAAGGCTCACCCGTGCGGTTTCGCGCTCGGCCATGACTGTCCGCAAATGCCCATGCAGGACGCGGAGCTGCACTATGGCGTCGCCCAGCACCAGGGTCTGACGGCGCCGCCTGCCAGAAAAGGCGGCAAGAGGAATCAGCGCCTCCACGCCGCCATCGGCTTGTTCCTGGTAAGGGCTCGGCAGGGCAGCCGAAGGCAGCACCATCCCAGGATGCCAAGGGGCATCAGCCGCCGGCTGCAAGGTGACCAATCGCTTTGGGCCACGCCGGGGTACTTCGATCAGCTTGCCTGAACCCATCACCGCGCCGCCGGGCGTATCCAGCCACCTTATCTCCTCCGCAACCGAGGAAATACGGCCCTTTCGGAGGGCAGCCAGAATGGGCAAATGCGCAAGAAGCGGGATTTCCTCAGGTGCCATGCGGAATTCGAGCTCAAGCACCGCAGGCTCCGGCGCCACTGCCATCTCCGGCGCTTCAGGCACCGCCTCGGCCTTCGCGCTTTCTGGATCGGTCATTCCGCCATTTCCGGGAGATCTTCGGGGATCATGAAGCGCACTAGCCGACCGCCGCCTTCCGCAAGACTTGGCCAGGGGCTGGAGATACTGAATTCCGCCAAAGCCGCCGTGGGGAAGGCGCCGGCCATGCGGCGCGCATCTGGGCAGCGGGCCATGCTATCCGCCCCGGTCAGGGCAAGGGCTAAATCATGCAGCCCGGGATTATGGCCGATCAGCAATACGCTCCGCGCGGTTTCCGGCACGCGATGCAAAAGCCCAAGCAGGTTCTGCCAGGATGCCAAATAAAGCTCATCCATCGGTTCAATGATTGGGCTATCGGGCAGGGGCAAAAACGCTTCGAGCGTTTGCAGCGTGCGCCTGGCGGAAGAAACCAGCACCACATCAGGCGATAGCCCCAGCCCGCGCATTGCATTCGCCATCGCTGCCGCCGCGCGCCGGCCCCTGCCATTTAAGGGCCGCGCATGATCCGCCAGCGCCGGGTCATCCCAGGCGGATTTGGCATGGCGCAGCAGAAGGAGTTGACGCATTGCGGATGTATATTGGCACGGCGCGGCCGGTTTGTCGCGCCCCTCGCGCTTTCGTCGCGCATGACCATTTGAAGACAGAACATCGGAGGGCAGCATGGCTGAAGCATCAATCCTGATCCTGGGCGCGACCGGCGCGGTGGGGGCGGCGCTGGCGCGGCGCGTGGCGTCACGAGGGCTTCGCCCCGTGCTGGTGGCGCGCGATGCCGCGCGGCTGGCGGCCCTTGCCGCAGAAATCCCTGGAAGCGTCGCGATCCCGGCCGATGTGGAAGACGCGGCCGCGCTCCGCAGCGCGGTGACCGCTGCCGGCACGCCCCTGGCCGGGCTTGCCTATTGCGTGGGCTCTATCGCGCTAAAGCCGCTGAAACGCGTGACCGAGGCGGATATGATAAGCGCCTATCGGCTGAATGCGCTGGGCGCCATGCTTGCCATACAGGCAGCGCAGGATGCGCTGGCGGCGGGGCGGGGCGCGGTCGTGCTGTTTTCTTCCATCGCCGCACGGGCGGGTTTCACCAACCACGCGGCGATTGCCGCGGCCAAGGGCGCGGTGGAGGGGCTCACGGTCGCACTCGCCGCCGAATTGGCGCCTGCCATTCGCATCAATTGCATCGCGCCATCGCTGACCCGCAGCAGTATGGCCGCGCCCCTGCTGGCGAATGCGCAAATGGCCGATGCGATCGCCAAGCAGCACCCCATCCCCCGGCTGGGAGAGGGCGAGGATGCCGCCGCGCTTGCGGATTTTCTGCTATCAGAACAGGCGGGCTGGATTACCGGCCAGATCATTGCCGTGGATGGCGGCCGTTCCACGCTCAGGAGCCGCGGATGATGTTGCGACGTGCTTTTTTGACCCTGCCCGCGCTGCTGCTGCCCTTCAGCGCCCTCGCCGCCCCCGGCGCTGCGCGGTTTCGTGTGCTGCGCGAAGGAAAAGAAATTGGCACGCATCAGGTAAGGCTTTCGGGCAATGCGCAGCGGCTTACGGTGCAAAGCGACATCGCCTTGCAGGTGAAGCTGGCCGGCTTCACCGTGTTTCGCCTGCGTCATGAGATTGCGGAAGAATGGGCGGGTGACCGGCTGCAACGCCTGACATCGCGCCATGACCGCAATGGCACCGTGACCGAAGCGCGCGTTGCTGTTGAAGGCGGTGCTTTGGTGGCGCAGGGGCCGGAGGGCACGCAGCGCCTGCCAGCCAATGCCGCGCCGCTTACCTGGTGGAATGGCGGGAACTTCTCCCGCCCGTTGATCCGCCCACTGAATTGCACGCTTATCCCGGGCAATGCAGCGCGCAGCGCGGTGCCGAGCGGCGGCGTGCAATTCAGCATGAATGGTGCGGTTGACGCCGTGGCGCGCTATGATGCCGAAGGCCGCTGGGTGGCACTGACCACCAAGGGCGAGGATGGCAGCGCCGTTGTTTATGAGCTGATGGGATGAACAAAACCGCAGCACTACGCGTGGTGCTGGGCGATCAATTGACGCCGGGTCTTTCTGCGTTGGAGGGGCTCGACCCCGCGCAGGATCGCGTATTGATGATGGAGGTGATGGCGGAATGCACCTATGTGCCCCATCACCCGCAAAAGATCATTCTGATCCTGTCAGCCATGCGCCATTTCGCCCGCGCTTTGGAAGCCCGCGGCGTGGCCGTGGATTACATCCGCCTTGATGATCCGGCGAATACGCAAAGTTTTGCCGGCGAAGTGGCGCGCGCGGTTGCGCGGCATCGGCCTGAGCGCATCATCGCAACCCACCCCGGCGAATGGCGCGTGTTGCAGGATATGGAGGCTTGGGAAACAGCGCTCGGCCTGCCGGTGGAAATTCGCCCG
This sequence comes from Allobosea thiooxidans, assembly GCA_943370125.1. Taxonomy (GTDB): domain Bacteria; phylum Pseudomonadota; class Alphaproteobacteria; order Acetobacterales; family Acetobacteraceae; genus Neoroseomonas. The sequence goes on from CALRPR020000007.1 coordinate 65,130, forward strand.
GATCATCGCTTCATCTGCGACCTGCCGCGCTTTCGCGCCTGGGCCAAGGGGCGCAAGCAATACCGGATGGAATTCTTCTATCGCGAGATGCGCCGCGAAACCGGGCTTCTCATGGAAGGCGATGAGCCCGCCGGCGGCGCCTGGAATTATGATGCCGAAAACCGCGCGAGCTTGCCCGCCGGCGTGACACCGCCCGCCGCGCCGCGCTTTGCGCCGGATGAGATCACGCGCGATGTCATGGCGCTGGTCAGCACACGCTTCGGCGCGCATTTCGGCGCGGCGGAGGGCTTCGGCTGGCCCGTCACCGCCCGCGATGCGGAGGTCGCGCTAAAGGCTTTTATCCGGGATCGGCTGCCGCGCTTTGGCGATTATCAGGATGCCATGGCGGCGGGGCAGCCCTTTCTGTTCCATTCGCTGATTTCAACTAGCCTGAATATCGGCCTGCTCGATCCCTTGGCGATTTGTCGCGCCGCTGAGCAAGCCTGGCGTGATGGCAAGGCTCCACTCAACGCTGTGGAGGGTTTCATTCGCCAGATCATTGGCTGGCGCGAATATGTGCGCGGGCTCTATTGGCTGCTGATGCCAGGCTATGCGGAAGGCAATGCGCTTTCAGCCAAGCGCCCCTTGCCGGCGTTTTACTGGGGCGCGGAGACCTCCATGCGCTGCATGTCGCAAGCTGTGGGGCAGACGCGCGATCACGCCTATGCGCATCATATCCAGCGCCTGATGATCACGGGGAATTTCGCGCTGATTGCCGGGCTTGATCCGGCCGAGGTCAATCGCTGGTATCTGGCTGTCTATGCCGATGCCTTTGAATGGGTGGAATTGCCCAATACCCAAGGCATGGCGCTTTACGCCGATGGCGGGGTTATGGCGTCCAAGCCCTATGCGGCCTCGGCCGCCTATATCAACCGCATGGGGGATTATTGCCGCGGCTGCGCGCATGATGCGAAGGATGCGGTGGGGCCGCGCGCCTGCCCCTTCAACTTCCTCTATTGGGATTTCATCGCCCGCCATGCGGAGGAATTTGCGCGCAATCCGCGCATGGCGATGCCGGTGATGGGCTTACGCAAGCTAAAGCCCGAAAAACTGGCCGCCATGCGCGCCAAGGCGCAGGCGTTTTTGGATGGGCCGGAAATGCGGGCGTGACGCGCCTGTTTTCTTTCGGGCGCTTTCCGGCTTAGCCTTGCCTGTCCCAAGCCGGAGGTCCCCCCATGCCCCTTTCCCGTCGCGCCACGCTGATTGGTGCCAGTGCCATCTTGGCTGCCAGTGGCGCACAAGCGCAGAATTTCCCGACGCGCCCGGTGCGGCTGATTGTGCCGATCGCGCCAGGTGGCGCCAATGATATCATTGCGCGCATGATCGCCGAACGCTTGGCGCCCGTATTAGGCCAACCGGTAGTGGTGGAAAACCGCGCCGGCGCCGGCGGTAATCTTGGCGCGCTGGCGGTCGCGCAGGCCGAGAAGGATGGGCATACGCTGCTGTTCACCTCGGCCAATGTGCTGGTGGCGAACAAGTATTTGTATCGCACGCAAATGCCGCTTGATCCGATGCGCGATCTGGCGCCCATCACGCGCGTTGCGGTGGGCAGCATCCTTTTGGTGGTCAATAGCCAGCGCCCCTATCGCACGCTGGGCGAATTGATTGAATTTGCCCGCGCCAATCCGGGCCGCGTCACCATGGGGTCTTCTGGCACGGGCACGATCAGCCATTTGTTTCTGGAAAAACTGAACCGCGCTGCCGGCATTCAAATCACGCATGTGCCTTATCGCGGCGGATCACTCGCGATCCAGGATTTGGCTTCTGGTACGATTGATATGATGTTCGATGCCATCCCGGCGCTTTTGCCGCATGTCCGCGAAGGCCGCTTCCGGCCGCTGGTGGTGGGCAGCGCACAGCGCATCACCTATGTGCCGGAAATCGCCAATGTGCCTGGCATGGATGAAGCGCTGCCTGGCAAGGGCTTTGATGCGCTGAATTGGTGGTCCGTTGTTGCCCCTGCCGGCACGCCAGCGCCGGCGATCAATACGCTCCATGCCGCGCTGACCCGCGTGATGGCTGATGAGGCACTGGCAGCAAGGCTGAGGCCGATGAGTTTCCAGCCCACAACCGATGCCAGCCCCGCCGCTTTTGGCGAATTCTGGCGCGCGCAAGAACCCATCTGGCGCGACCTTGTTGAACAATCTGGCGCAACCGCGGAGTAATGCCCATGACGACCGAAATCGAATGGATGAAAATGACATCCGAAGAACTCAATGACCGCGCTGCGACGGGGGCATTGGTGATCATCCCTGTCGCATCCTTGGAACAGCACGGTCCCGCACTCGCGACCGGCGTTGATATCATCTGCGCTACCGGTGTCGCCCATCGCGTCGCGCGACGCATGGTGGCTGCCGGGGAACAGGTGGTGGTGACACCCTGCGTCTGGACCGGTTTGGCCGAGCATCACGTGCCCTTTGGCGGCACAGTGACGCTGGATTACGCTGCCTTTGGGGGCGTGCTGCGTGGTATTGTGCGCTCCGCCGCGCGTGCCGGCTTCAAGCGCGCCATGCTGCTGAATGGCCATGGCGGCAATTCGGAAGCGGTGGCGGTGGCCGCCGTAGATGCGCAAGCCGAAAGCGGCATTCCAGTCGCCGCCGCAACCTATTGGCACATGGCGGGCGATGCCTTCGCGCCCATTCTGGAACGTCAATCCAATGTGCTGCATGCCTGTGAGGCTGAGGCTTCAATGGTCATGACCCTCATGCCCGAAGCGGTGCGCCCCGCACGCCTTTCCGAACAGCATGGCCCGCATAGCACGCGGGTTGAAGGCCAACCGGCAGCCTTGGCGCGGCGGCGTTCCTTCAAGGAACTCAGCGCCAATGGCGTCATCGGCGATGCGCGCAGCGCCACTGCCGCGAAGGGGGAAGCTTTGCTGGAAGCAGCGGCTGAGCGCATTGCGTGGGATTTGGCGAACCCGAAGCTATGGAGTTGAGGGAGCCGGCTCCAGCGCCTCGAACGGCACATCAATCCAAGCCAGCGCGCCGCCTTTCCCTGCGCCGGTATCCAGAAAAATCGCGCGCCCACCCAAGGCGCCGCGCATCTCGTGCGGGCGCCCATTGCTGGAGCGATTGTCATGCCCGACATAAGCCGTGATGCCATGCGGAATGCGCCCCACCCAGCGCGTGGCGCGCATGGGGTAGCCATCCGGCCCGCGTTGGCCGGTCACTTCGCCGTAAAGCGCGCGCGATAGCGGGCCGTCCGGGCGGCGCGTGCCGGCATCCTCGGGCGGTGCGCGGAACAGCATGGCATCATGATAGGCGGCATGGATGAACATGGCCTGGCCCAGCCGCAGCCAGGCCGGCGCGCGGGCAATTTCGGCCACCGCGCGCGCCGTCAGCGCCGTGCCATCAGGGGCCGCGTTTAATTGCTCCAAGGTGCGGCCAAGCCCTTCCGGCGCCACAAACAGCTTAGCGCTCGCATGGCCAATCAGCGCACGGCGGAGCTTATGTTCGTGATTGCCCAACAGAAAAATGCCGCGCCTGGCATCCAGCATGGCGAAGGCGCGCCGCAGCACGCCAGGGCTATCCGGCCCGTAATCCACCAGATCGCCAAGCTGAATGATGAAAAGGCCAAGGGATTCCGCGCCGGCGATGGCGGCCTCAAAAGCCTCGGCCTCTCCATGCACATCACCCACCACGCGCAGCCCGGAAAAGCCGGCGTCACGCAGCCTGCGCGCTGAGATCATCCGCTGCGCAACCCCGCAAAGGCAGCCAGCGCTCGGGCGCGGCCTTCCGCCAAGCCAATCACCGGCTTCGGGTAATTCTGCCCAAGCGTAACACCAGCGCCACGCAGGATCATCTCCGGCGCCTCAAAGGGCTTATGGATGAAGCGCGCTGGCAGCTTGGCCAATTCCGGGCACCAGGTGCGGATATACGCACCCTCCGGGTCGAATTTCTCGCCCTGCAGCACCGGGTTGAAGATGCGGAAATAGGGCGCGGCATCCGCCCCGCAGCCCGCAACCCATTGCCAGGATGCGCTATTGGCCGCGAGGTCCGCATCCACCAGCGTATCCCAGAACCAGGCCTCACCTTCCTGCCAGGGTTGCAGCAAATGTTTCACGAGAAACGAAGCCGTGATCATGCGCACGCGATTATGCATCCAGCCGATCCGCCAAAGCTGGCGCATGCCGGCATCCACAATCGGGTAGCCGGTCTGCCCCCTCTGCCAGGCGCGGAGCATCCCGGCATCCGGCGCCCAGGGAAAGGCCGCGAAATCGGCGCGCAGCGGCGCCTCCGGCATTTCCGGGCGGTGCCAGAGCAGATGATGCGAAAACTCCCGCCACAGCACTTCCTTCAGGAAGGTCTCCAGCCCCGCGCCGCCATGGGGTGCGGCTTCCCGCGCCGCCACCCAGACCTGGCGTGGCGAAACCTCCCCGAAGTGCAAATGCGCCGAAAGCCCTGAGGTCCCCCCCTTGGCCGCCGGTTCATTGCGCCGATCGGCATAGGCATTGACGCCCGAGGCAAGGAAATCGGTAAGCCGCCGCGTGGCCCCTTCCTCCCCCGGCTGCCAGACGGCACCGAAGCCCGCGGCCCAATCGGGTTCAGGCGGGCGCGGCAGCAGGCCAAGGGTGGCGATTTCCAGCCCCGCGGGCGCGCCAGGCGCGGGACGCAGGCGCTTCGGCGCCGGGATCGGCGCGGCGGGGTCACCAAAACCGAATAGCGTGCGGGAGAATGGGGTATAGACCGCATAGGGTTTGCCCGCCCCGGTGCGCACCAGATGCGGTTCATGCAGCAGGGCAGACCGATGCAGCACCAGCTTCTGCCCAGCCCTCTGCACAGCCTCGGCGATTTTGGCGTCGCGCGCCCGCGCCCAAGGTTCGGTCAGGCGCCCGGCATGGATTTCATCGGCGCCGATCTCGGCGGCAAGCTTGGGCAGCAGGTCAAGCGCCGCGCCGCGCAAGACCAGAAGCGGCGCGCCGGCGGCTTTCAAGTCGCGCGATAGGGCTTGCAGGCTATGATGCAGCCACCAGCGGGAAGCGCCGCCTTCCGCCCAGGTGCCGGCGGCTTCCGGGTCCAGGATGAAGACCGGCAGGATCGGGCGGTCGGACACGGCATGCAGCGCCGGGTTATCGGCAAGGCGAAGGTCCTGGCGGAACCAAAGAAGGGCAGGCTTGGGCATGGACTGCATGTAATGCCTACGCGGTTCGGCTGAAAGCACCCGTTTTTGTTAGGCGGGTGGGCGGGTCCGATCCGCGGCGCGGAACACCTTGCGGCCAGAGGCTTTGATCGCCTCATGATGCTGGTAAACCCACCACATCGCATCCACCACATCATGGCCAAGCGGCGTGGTCGCGTCACCGAATAGGGTGCGGTCAAGGTCCAAAGCCAGGGCCTGACGGCTCAAGGCCACCCGCTCCGCGTCATTGTCAATCAGGCGCAAAGCCGTGGCGATGTAGTCATCCTCGTTCTGCACAATCAGCCATTCCGGCATGCCAACCCGCCGCAGCAGCATGGGGTCAGGGCGTTCATGCAGATCAAGCCCATCCATCGCCACCACGGGAATACCCTGACGCAGCGAATCGACAACGCTATGCAGCGCGCCGAAGGGGAAGGGGCTCAGGTTCAGGTCACAGGCGTTCAGCTCCGCCAGATAGGCGTTATAGGCCATGACCGGATAAACCACGCTGCCCGGCAATTGCTGGTCAAAAACGCGCCTGGTCGCGATCAGCTCCAGCCCCGAGACATTTGGAAAGACACGAAATTCCAAGGGCCGGCCCGCCCTCTCGCGAATGCGCCGCAAGACGCTGATGAAATGCGGGTTGAGCTTCAACAGGTTAGAGGGCAGCGCAATGCGCAAGGGCTGGGCGCTTTCCCGAATGTCGGGCTGCAAGGGCGTATAGAAGGGCGATCTTTCGAAGCGCAGCCCTGAATCGGGCAGCAGCACCACTTGTTCGGACAATAGCGCTGGGTCCCCGACATAGCCTTCGCGGGTGAAGTAGTAATCCATCGTGTCGCAATAGGTGGACGCCGCATGGCCGAAACCAGCCAATTGAATGGGCGCCAGGCGGAAATTGGCAAGCACAGGTCCCCAATGGCGCATGCCAACACTGATCCAGAAAATCACATCCGGGGCGATTGATTTGATCGTGTCTGCCAAATTGTTGAAATAGCCCGTTCCGCCTTCGCGCTTGAAAACATGCACCTCATCGTAAAGGGCGCGCGCATTGCTGTCGGCCTGGGATTCCTCGGTCAGCAGCACCAGCCTGAAACGCTGGCGCAACTGGCGCAGATATTGCCCGAAATAGCGATACTGCACATGGTTGGAATGCATGATCTCGGCCGCGATCAGCAAGGTTGGGCGCGTCTTAAGCGCCGGGATCGGCGGCAGGGCAGCATCGCTGAGGCCGATGCTCTCCCCCCAAAGGCGCAGCACGCGGTTCAGCACGGGCTTGATGGCGTGCTTATCGCGCGCCCCGGCATAGGAACACAGCATCCAGGCCGCTGAGAGCAGCACCAAATGATCCACCGAAAGCGGTAGCGGCACGGGCCTGAGCCGCCCGGCGAGGCTAACCAGCTCTTCGCGCCGGCGGTGCCCGGCTTCGGTGAGGATGGGCTTTTGCGAAACCAGGCCCATCGCCACCAGCAGCGCGAGCGGCGCGGGGGCTTCCAACAGGGCACGGACATCAATGGGCAGCGCCGAATCCACGGAAAACAGCAGCCAGGCCTTGGCGAATGCCTGCCGGTCTTGCTGAAAAAGGCGCCGCAGCCCGTCAGTATCGCCAGCGCCCAGCATGCGCAGGATATGATCCGAGCTGCCAAAGCCGCTGATGGCAAGCACGTGATCCAAAACGCGCCCATAGGCAGCCAGGCGCAGCGCGACGCTGTCATTAAACGCAAAAGCAGGATCGGCCAGGATGCGCGCCACGGCTGCGGCAAGCCGCGT